>NZ_JBIWKX010000005.1:0-104412 GCF_044765885.1 Amycolatopsis sp. NPDC102389 | reverse complement strand
TTTGTGGGTGGCTTTGGGGGGGTGGGGGTGTGTGTTGCCGGCTTGCCCCCACCCCCCCCCCCCCCCCCCCCCCCACCCCATGGAAAACCGGTCATGCGAGCATCAAACGGGCATTCGGTCGCCGAAAATAGTCCCATGTGGACGCTCAAGGTGCGGCAGTGCGCCGTCGGTGCCCGTGCCTCGCGCCGAAGGTCTCCTTGCTCACGGTCTCACCACGACACGTTTGACTTTCGGCTCAACAAGACGACGCCGGCGCCGCCCTACAACACCAACCGCTTGAGCAGCGAAGCGACATCCTCGGCGAGATCGACCTCTTCACCGGCAAGATGGTGCAACAACGCCTGCTGGAACAACCCATCGAAAGCCGCATAAGCGACCTGCCGCGCCACGACCGGCGACGCGTCGGCGAGTTCGGCGTAGCGCTCCACGACGCGCCAGATCATCGCCTGCCGCTGAGTGTCGATCTCGAGCACGTCGGCGCGGAACGCGGCCTCGAACAGGCTCTGGTTCCGCAGGTCGTACCACAGCCGGTGCATCACGGCGTCGGCTCGCAGCGTGTCCGCCATCGCGACACCGAAGCCCCGCTCCAGCTCCTCGGCCGAACGCGCCATGGCCACGGCCTCGTCGTAGCGGGTCACGCACACTTCTTCGAATTTGCGGACCGCGTAGGTCAGCAGTTCCACCTTGTCGGTGAAGTAGTAGTGCAGGACCCCGTGCGAGAAGTTCGACTTCTGCGCGATCTCCCGCAGGCTCGTCCTCGCGTAGCCCAGCTCGGACAGCGCCTGCAGCGCGGACTCCGCCAGTTCCGCCCGCCGCTGGGCGAACTTGTCCACGCTCCGGCGTGCGATCCGCTCGCTCGTCTCGGTCACCACGAGTTCCTGTCCGGTCCGGGAGCCCGCGCCTGCCGCGGGGTCCCACAGTCTAGCGTCGCGGATTTCTTGACGACTGTCCAAGAAAATCTTGACGACTGTCCAAAACTGGCTCAGGATGTGACCCACACCGCAACCGCGGACCGTCTCAAGGAGGAGAAGTCCATGGGTTCGTACGACCTTTCGGGCCGAAAAGCCCTGGTCACGGGCGGAGCACAGGGCCTGGGCGCCGGAATGGCCGAAGCGCTGGCCCTGGCGGGCGCCTCGGTGGTCATCGGCGACGTCCAGGAGGATCTCGGGCGCGCCACCGCCGATCAGATCAAGCAGAAAGGCGCCAACGCGGGCTTCGTCCGGCTGGACGTCACCGACGAACAGAGCTGGGAGCACGCGGTCGCCGCGGTGATCGGCGAGCTCGGCGGGCTGGACATCGTGGTGAACAACGCCGGTGTCGAGATCACCGGGCTCGTCGCCGATCTCGACCCCGCCGACGTGCGCAAAATGCTCGACGTCAACGTGCTCGGCACCGCCCTCGGCGTGAAGCACGCCTTCCGCGCGATGCGGCCCGGCGGTCCCGCGGGCGCAGGCGGCTCCGTCGTGAACATCGCTTCGGTCGCCGCCACGATCGCTTTCCCCGGTATCGCGGGCTATTCGGCGACGAAGTCGGCGGTCGACCGCCTCACCAGGGTCGCCGCGATGGAGGCCGGGAAACTCGGCTACGGCGTGCGCGTCAACTGCGTCTACCCCGGTCTCGTACCCACGCAGATGGGCAATCAGCTCGCGCAGGACGTCGTCGAGGTCGGCCTGTTCCCCAGCGTCGAAGAGGCCATCGGCGCCGTCATCGGGCTGACCCCGGCCGGACGGCTCGGCGAGGTCGCGGACATGGCCGACGCCGTCGTGTTCCTCGCCTCCGACGCCGCCCGCTTCATCACCGGCGCCGGGCTCCCGGTCGACGGCGGAATGGGCATGTGACCAGCACGAACCCGAAAGGAATCACCATGAGCAGCCCCAAACCCGTCGTGGTCTACGGCGCCTCCGGCTACACCGGACGGCTGATCTGCGAGTACCTGCGCGAGTACAACGTCCCGTTCATCGCCGCCGGCCGCGACAAGGCCCGCATCCAGGAGGCGATCGACCACGTTCCCGGCCTCGACACCATCGACCACGAGGTCGTCGAGGTCTCGCACGACGTCGAAGCGCTCACCGAGCTTTTTCGCGACGCCAAGGTCGTGTGCAACACCGTCGGCCCGTTCAGCGAGTACGGGCACGAAGTCGTCGAAGCCTGCCTGCGCACCGGAACGCATTACCTCGACACCACCGGCGAGCAGGACTGGCTGATCGCCGCCGAAGAGCGTTACGGCGCGCAGATGGCCGAGAAGGGCCTGCTGCTCTCCCCCGGCATCGCGCAGATGTACACCACCGGCGAGATCGCGGCGAACCTGTGCCTGGAGACACCCGGACTGGACACTTTGGACATCCTGGTGTTCTGGAAGGGGTATCCCACGGTCGCTTCGACGAAGACCATCCTGGTCAACGCCGCACTGTCCGCCGCGTACTACCTCGGACAGAACGAGTACCTGCCGTGGCCCGCGGACGGCGGTTTGCAGGACGTCACCGTGCCCGGCCATCACGAGACCGGCTTGGCCCTGCCCTGGGGCGGCACCTCGCATCCGGTCTGGTTCAAGAACGACGCCCGCGTGGCGAACGTCAAGGCCGTCGGCGGCGTCTTCGACCGCGCACTCATGCAGGGGGTGCCGCAGATCGTCGCGGCCGTGCTGGAGCAGGTGAAAGACCTGCCACTGGACGAAAAGATGCGCGTGCTGGCCGAGCAGGCCGCCGCGGTGCGCGACGAGATGCCGCCGCGCGAGAACCAGCGGCTCAACACCTCGCTGGATTCGGTGCACGCCTCGGGACCGCTGGGCCGCGCGCACTGCGTCATCCACGGCACCTGCAACTACAAGCAGACCGGGCTGATGCAGGCCTACGGTGCCTACTCGCTGCTGCAACAGCCGCCGAAACGGGTCGGGTTCGCGTCCGGGTGCCAGGCCTTCGGCCACCGCGAGCTGCTCGGCGTGCTACGAAGCTTCGGGCTGGTTTCGAAGCCGGTCTTGACCGTCCACGACTGACCGGAAGGACGAGCGCGTGCGATTGACCGACTACCTCGACAAGGGCGCTTCCCTCGACCCGGCCGCGCCCTGCCTCACCATGGGCGACACGTCCCTCAGCTACGGCGAAGTGCGGGAACTGTCGTGGCGGGTGGGGCGGGCGCTGGCCAGGTCGGGCGTCAAGCCCGGCGACAAGGTGGCGATCCTGTCCGGGAACGATCCCCTGTCGTTCGGCTGCGTTTTCGGCATCAGCCGGGCCGGTGCCGTGTGGTGCCCGGTCAACCCGCGTAACGAGGCCACCGAGAACAGGGAACTGCTCGACCTGTTCGACTGCACCTGCCTGCTGGTGCAGGAGTCCTTCGCACCGCTCGTCTCCCGGATACTCCCCGAACTGCCGAAACTGTCCACAGTGGTCTGTCTCGACGGCTCGATGCCCGGCGCCGTCCCATTTTCCGACTGGCTCGGCGAGTCCGGGCCCTGCGAGGAAACGCCGCCGGACGACATGGTCCTGCTCGTCGGCACCGGCGGCACCACCGGTCACCCCAAGGCGGTGATGCTCAGCGGCGCGAACGTCGAGACGATGTCGGCGCTCACGCTGATGAGTTACCCGTTCACCGGGCGGCCGCGCTACCTGGCGCTCGCCCCGCTGACGCACGCGGCGGGCGTGCTCTGCTTCCCGGTCATGACACTCGGCGGCGAGATCGTGGTCATGCCCTCGCCGGATCTCGGCGAATTCCTCAGACTGGTCGAAAGCCGCCGCGTCACGCACACCTTCCTGCCGCCGACGCTGATCTACCTGCTGCTCGACAATCCGGCACTGGACGACGCCGATCTCTCGTCGCTGCAATGCCTTTGGTACGGCGCCGCGCCGATGTCGGCCACCAAACTCGCCGAGGCGATCACCCGGGTCGGCCCGGTCTTCGGGCAGCTGTTCGGGCAGAGCGAAGCCCCCATGATGATCTCCACCCTCTCCCCCGCCGACCACGTCCATCCAGACGGATCCCTTGCCCTCGAACGATTCACTTCGGCCGGCAGGCCGACCCCGCTCACCCAGGTCGCGATCATGTCCGAGACGGGCGAGCTGCTCCCGCCCGGCGAACGCGGCGAGATCGTCGTGCGCGGTTCGCTGGTGATGCTGGGCTACTACAAGAATCCTGACGCGACGGCGGAAGCGAGCGCGCACGGCTGGCATCACACGGGCGACATCGGCTACCTCGACGACGAGCATTACCTCTACATCGTCGATCGCGCCAAGGACATGATCATCACCGGCGGCTTCAACGTCTATTCGGCCGAGGTCGAGCAAGCGCTCATGACCCATGAAGCCGTGCAGGATTGTGCCGTGATCGGTCTGCCGCACGAGAAATGGGGCGAGCAGATCACCGCCGTCGTCCAGCTCCACACCGAAAGGACCGCGGAAGCGCAAGAACTCCGCGCCGCGGTCAAGGAGCGGCTGGGCAGCATCAAGACCCCCAAGGAGATCCTGATCTGGCCGGATCTCCCCCGGTCCAAGATCGGCAAAGTGCTCAAGACCGAGATCCGGAAAGCCTTGCTGGACAACGGCTAGCGGCGCGCGAGCTCTTCCGCGGTCGGCAGCGGCCACTCGTACCGTTCCTTGGCGATGCGGAGGTGGACCCACGTCTCCGCGGTTACGACGTCGGGTCTGCCGGTGATCTCTTCGAGCGCCCGGTCGAGGGCGTGGGCGGACTGCGCGGCGATGGTGGCGACGACGTCGAACCGGCCGATGGTCCTGGCGAGGAACTCGGTGTCTTCACGAGCGGCGAGCGCCGCCGTCACCGCGTCCCCGGCGCCCCGCACGTTCAGGCCGATCCCGCACACGAGGCCGGCGTCCGGGCGGGCACGGCTGAGCACCGGCGCGATCCGGATGACGTCGTGCTCGACCAGGAAGCGCACGCGGGTGCGTGTGGCCGACGGCGACAGCCCGACGTGCTCGGCGATGCTCGCGTAACTCTCCCGCCCGTCGGCCTGCAGCCGCAGCATGATCGCGAGATCGCGGTCGTCCAGCCGCAACCAGGGCGGCAGTGGACGGCCCGGCATGAACAGGCCCTTGACCACGTCCACGTAGACGAGCGTGTTGACCTGCTCCACCTCCGGCAGGCCGCGAATGTCGGCCACCGTGCGATAGAGCTCGGGCGAGTCGGGCAACCGCAGCTCGGCGACGGTCTGGTACTCCCCGCTCACCGCCGAGACGAACGCCGCGGCGGGCAGCGCCGCGACCGCGTCCGTCGTCGCCTGCGAACGGCCCGACGTGCGGATCGCGAGGTGCGCGTACGCGGTCAGGCCGAGGAACTCGGGATGGACCGCCGCGACCACGCTCAACGAGCCGTCGGCCTTCAGCTGCTCCAGCCGAGCCGACACGGCCGACCTCGAAGCCCCGACGCGCTTGGCCAGATCGGCGACGCTCATCCGGCCGTCCGTGCGCAAAGCGGCGACCAGCGCGTCGTCCAAGGCGATTTCTCCTCCGCTGAATTTCGGTCGGCACGCAGCACCATATCACCCGCTAGCAGGCCCAGATGACAGCCGAGATTGCGCGTTCTGTTCATGATCACGCACATATCGATTGTGAACACCATCAGTACACGACCGATCTGATTGCGCTCGCGGTTTTCGTCGCTTACCTTCGCCCCACTTCACCGTCGAAAACCCCAGGAGTCCGCCCGATGCGCCTGTTACCCCTCGATCGTTCGATCCTCGACGCGCGAGCGACGATCCTGCGTCCCGACGAGCTGGTGACCGTCGACGACGCCACCGAAGGCGCCGAAGCGGTCCTCGTGTTCGGCGAGGAGATCGCCGCGGTCGGTTCGGTGGACGAATGCCGTGCCCGCGCGGCGAGCCTCGGCAGGCCCGAGCCGGAGGTGCGGCGCCTGCCGGGCACGCTCCTGCCGGGATTCGTCGATCCGCACGCGCACCCCTTGATGTACGGGCAGATGATGACCTGGGTGGACTGCGGCCCCGAACGGGCTTCGAGCATCCCCGAGATCGTCGCGCTGTTGCGTGAGGCGGCCGAGAACACTCCGGCGGGCAGGCCCGTCCGCGGGTACGGCTACGAACACCGCAACCTCGCCGAGAAACGCCATCCCCGCAAGGAGGAACTCGACGCGGTCGCCGGCGATCGCGAGGTCTACCTCATGAACGCCAGCGGGCACGGTGGCGTGGTGAACAGCTTCACGTTGCGGCGCAACGGTGTCACCCGGGACACGCCGGATCCCGACGGCGGGGTGTTCTTCCGTGACGAGCACGGCGAACTCACCGGGGAGCTCTCGGACGCGGCGTGCAACATCCTCACCGGGGTCACCGGCGTCAAGGTCGGGCGGCACGGGCCGAACTTCCACCTCGAGGACGAGCCGGATGAGCACGCGCGGCAGCTGGCCGCCGCGCAGGAGAAGTTCCTCGCCGCCGGGGTGACCGCGATCGGCGACGCGCAGGTCACGCGCCGCGAGTTCGACATGTACCTGCGGCTGGACGAAGCCGGCCTGCTCAAGACGCGCGTCCACATGTACCTGCTGTCGCATCTGCTCGACCAGGCCCTGGAAATGGGGCTGCACGGCGCTTTCGGCACCCCTCGCCTCGCTTTCGCGGGGATCAAGTTCTACGCCGACGGCACGCTCGGCGGCTGGACCGCGTACTTCCCGGACGGCTACGTCGGCGACCCCTGCCGCACCGGGCAGCTCTACCACGACCCGAAGGACTACACCGCGCTGATCGGCAAGGCGCACGAGGCCGGGCTCCAGACCGCGACCCACGCCCAGTCCCCCGACGCGATCGCCATGGTGCTCGACGCCATCGAGGACGCGCAGCGGCGGAATCCCCGGCCTGACGCCCGTCACCGCATCGAGCATTGCGGGCTGCCGTCCCCGGAACAGATCAAGCGGATGGCCGCGCTCGGCGTCCATCCGGTCAACCAGCCGCAGCACTACTACAACTGGGGCGAAGGCGTCACCGACGCCGTCGGCACCCCCGGAGAACGGTTCAACCCCCTCGGCGAGTTCGAAGCGGCAGGCGTGCCGGTCACGCTGAGCTCGGACGCCCCGGTCGCGGAACCGAATCCGCTCGAAGCCATCCAGACCGCGGTGACCAGGACGACCCGCCGCGGCCACCGGCTCGGCGGGGACGACCTGCTGATCGACGTCCGGTCGGCCATCGCCGCGCATACGATCGCCGGCGCCCGGGTGCTCGGCCGTGAACGCGACCTCGGTTCGATCACGCCCGGCAAACGCGCGGATTTCGTGCTGCTCGGCGAGAATCCCCTCACCTGCGAGCCGGACCGGATCGCCGGTATCCGCGTGCTCGAAACCTGGATCGACGGCGAGGTGGCCCGATGACCGTCCAGACCGGCACACACTCCCTGCGCCGAGCCCGCCGGGCCGGGCTAGCGGCCTTCGTCGGCACCACCATCGAGTGGTACGACTTCTACATCTACGCCACGGCCGCGAGCCTCGTCTTCGGCACCGTGTTCTTCCCCGAAACCGGCGACCGGCTGACCGGCGTCGCGGCGGCCTTCGCGACGTACGCCGTCGGGTTCTTCGCCCGGCCGCTCGGCGGCATCGTGTTCGGGCACATCGGTGACCGGGTCGGCCGCAAGACCGCGCTCGTGGTGACCCTGACCATGATGGGCGCGGCGACCTTCCTCGTCGGCTGCCTGCCCGGATACGCGCAGATCGGCACGTGGGCGCCCATCCTGCTCGTGGTGCTCAGGTTCGTCCAAGGGCTCGCCGTCGGCGGCGAGTGGGGCGGCGCCGTGCTCATGGCCGTCGAACACGCGCCGCCGGACAAGAAGACCTTCTACGGCGCCTTCGCGCAGGCGGGAAACCCGGCGGGCGCGCTGCTGGCCACCGGCCTGTTCAGTCTCCTGAGCACCGGTGGCACCGAATGGCTCACCACGTGGGGCTGGCGGATCCCGTTCTTCGCGTCCGTGCTGCTCATCGGCGTCGGTCTCATCGTGCGCCTGAAGGTCGAGGAGTCGCCGGTCTTCGAGGAAACCGCCGAAGAAACCGGCGTGCCCATCCTCTATGCCGTCCGCACGAACTGGAAGCCGATCCTGCTGGGCATCTGCGTGCTGCCGGTCGCGGTCGGCGGCTACTACCTGGTCACCACCTTCGCGACGGCGTACGCGACCGATCCGGCCGTCGGCGTCTCCGAATCGCTCGTGCTCAACGCGCTCACCATCGCCGCGTTCGTCGAACTGGTCGTCAGCTTCGGCGCGGCCTGGCTCGGCGATCGCTTCGGCCGGGTGCGCGTGGTCGTGATCGGCCTCGCCGGTGTCGCCGTGCTCGCGGCTCCGCAGTTCCTGGTGCTCTCGACCAAGAACGCGGCGCTGATCATCGCGGCGTTCGTCGCGATGCGCCTGGCGATGACGGCGACCTACAGCCCGATCGCCGCCATCCTGTCGCAGATGTTCCGCCCGCGGGCGCGCTACACCAGCATCTCGCTGTCCTATCAGCTGGCGGGCGCGCTCTTCGGCGGCCTCTCGCCGTTGGTGTCGACCCTGTTGTTCCAGGCGACGGGCAGTGTCTGGCCGGCGATCGGCCTGCTGATCGGCATGTGCGTGCTCAGCATCGCCTGTGTGCTGGCCGCTCCGCAGCACACCGACGAGGTTTAGCGAATGCGCAAGCGCCGCATGAGTTTCAGGCTGGACAGCATCCCTTCGACGTACTTCTCGTAGGTCTGACCGCCGCGGGGACCCATGACCTGCTTCTTGAGCACCGCCACGTTCTTCACGTCGGTGTACTTGAGCAGGCCCTGGTCCCCGTGGCGGGCACCGACGCCGGAGTTCTTGACTCCGCCGGACGGCGTCCCCTTCGAGGCGTACGCGGTGGCCAGGATGTCGTTGATGTTGACGTTGCCGGATTCGATCCGCGCCGCCACTGCGCGCGCGGCGGCGACGTCAGCACCCCAGACGGAGGCGTTGAGGCCGTATTCGGTGTCGTTGGCGAGCGCGACCGCCTCGTCGACCGTGCGGTACTTGTGCAGTGCGACAACGGGTCCGAAGGTTTCGGTGACACCGCAGAGCATGTCCTTCGTGACACCTTCGAGGATCGTCGGCTCGAAGAACGCCGGGCCGAGGTCGGGACGCGGCTTACCTCCACAAAGGACGGTCGCCCCCTTGGCCACGGCATCGTCGACGTGGGACTTGACCCGGCTCATGTGGTCGACGGAGACGAGCGAGCCCATGTCCGGCCCGAAGTCGTAGGCGGCGCGGACGTCGAGTGCCTTGGTCTTGGCCACGTAAGCGTTCTTGAACTCGTCGTACCGGGACTCCGGCAGGTAGATCCGCTCGATGTGCATGCAGATCTGTCCGGTGTTGCCGAAAGCGCCGAAGATCGCGCCCTGCACGGTCTCGGTCAGGTCGGCGTCTTCGAGCACGATCATCGGGTTCTTGCCGCCGAGTTCGAGGCAGCAACCGATGAGGTTGCGGCCCGCCTGTTCGCCGATCACCCGGCCGGTGGCGGTGGAACCGGTGAACATCACGTAGTTCGCCTGGCCGATGAGCGTGGGCCCGACGTCCGGGCCCTCGCCGCACACCACCTGGAACAGCCCCTTCGGCAGCCCGGCCCGCTCCAGCAGCTCGACGCCGTAGAGCGGCGAAAGCGCGGTCTTGTTGTCGGGCTTCAACACCACCGCGTTCCCGGCCATCAGTGCCGGGATGGCGTCGGAAATGCCGGTGGCGAACGGGAAGTTCCACGGCGCGATGATCCCGACCACGCCCTTGGGCTGCCTGATCTCAGTCGACGTCGTCAGGAACGGGACCGGTCCCCCGCGTTTGACCGGCGCCAGCAGTTTCGTCGCCCGCGTGAGGTAATGGCTCATCACCATCGCCGGGTCGCAGGTCTCCTCGATCGCCATCCGGCGGTTCTTGCCGCTCTCGACCTGGATGAGGTCGGTGACGGCCGGCGCGTTGTCGACGAAGAGCGTGTGCGCCCGTTTGAACACCTCCAGCCGCCACTTGAGCGGGGTGGCGGCCCACTTCTCCTGCGCGGCGCGCGCCGTGGCGAACGCCTGCTCGATGTCGGCGGGAGTCGACTGGGGCAGCTCGACGAGCACGTCACCCGTGTAGACCTCGGTGAGCTTCCAGGTCGCGCCGGACGAGCCCGGCACGCGCGCGGCGAGGCGCTGAAGGAACGCGTCGGTCACCGACGCCGGACGGGTGAGCGCGAGCGCTGTGACGGTCATGGCCCTCTTTCCGTCAGTTGTCCGACAGGACGAGCTGCGCGCCCATCTCGCCGATCATGATGGCGGGCGCGTTGGTGTTGCCGCCGGTGATCGACGGCATGATCGACGCGTCGCAGACCCGCAGGCCGTCGACCCCGCGGACCTTGAGGTCGGGACCGACGACGGCGAGTTCGTCGACGCCCATCCGGCAAGTGCCGACGCCGTGATACACCGACGTCGCACGGTTCAGGATCGCGTCGCGCAGCTCCTGGCCGCGCAATCCCTTGCCCGGGTGGAGTTCTTCCTTGATCGAGCCGTTGAACGCCCCCGACGCGAAGATCTCGCGGACCATCTCCGAGCCCTCGCCGAGCACCTCGAGATCGGCCGGGTCGGACAGGTACTGGGGGTCGATGAGCGGCGCCGCCGTCGGATCGGCCGAAGCGAGGCGCAGCGTGCCGCGGCTCTTCGGGTAGATCAGCGTGGTGAGCACGGTGAGCGCGGGCCGCTTGTCGACGTCGTGCCGGATCGGCGCGTCCTGGTTGGGCGTCACGTACGCCCACGGCAGGAGGTGCAGCTGGAGGTCCGGGACCTCGGCGGCCTGCGAGGTCTTGAGGAAGGCGACCGCCTCGAAGACCGAGTTCGCCAGGAACGTCGTGCCGGGGCGCATCAGTTCGCTGACGAGGCCGCGCGCGAAGTACGGCGGCGTGCCCCTGTTCTTGCTCGACGACGCGCGGAAGGTCAGCGCGTGGAACATGTGGTCGTGCAGGTTGTCCCCGACCGGCAGGTCCGCGACGACGTCGATGCCGTGCTCCTTGAGGTGCTCGGCGTGGCCGATCCCGGACAGCATCAGCAGCTGCGCGGAGCCGACGAAACCACCCGAGAGGATGACTTCCTTGCCCGCGCGCAGGATCCGCTGCCCGCCGTTCGCGTCGACGACCTCGACACCGACGGCACGGCCGTTTTCGATGACCACTTTCTTCGCCAGCACCCCCGACTGGACCTGCAGCGTGGCGGGCGCGAGATGGTGGATGTAGCCGCGTGAGGCGCTGTAGCGCAGGCCGTCGGCGGCGTTCTGCTGCATCCGGCTGACGCCCTCTTGCGACTCGGCGTTGTAGTCGTCGAGGATGTCGCAGCCGATCGCGTCAGCGGTCGCCTGGAGGAACTGGAGCGTGCCCTCCTGCGGGGTCTTGTTGCGGGTGACCCGGATCGGCCCGCCCGCGCCCCGGAACGCGCTCTCGCCGTCCTCGAAGTCCTCCATCCGCTTGTACGCGGCGTTGACGCTGTCCGCGTCCCAGCCCTTGTTGCCCTCGGCGGCCCAGGAGTCGAAGTTGGCGCGGTTGCCGCGCACGTAGACCATCCCGTTGATGGAACTGGAGCCGCCGACCACTTTGCCGCGCGGCACCGGCATCCGGCGATCGAGAACGTGTTTCTGCGGCACCGAGTAGTAACCCCAGTCGAACGGCTTCTTGAGCTGGGGCACCGCGTGCATCGGGCCGACCAGCCCCGGCTTCTTGACGAGCATCTTCTCGTCGGTCTTACCCGCCTCGAGCACGATCACGCTGGCCCCGGACTCCGCCAGCCTGCCCGCGATCGCGGCACCCGAGCTGCCCGATCCGACGACCACGTAGTCGGCCTCGTCGCCGCGCGCAGCCCTGTTCGCCATGTCCGCTCCTCGGTCCGCCCACCGTGCAGAACTGTAACCTGTTCTAGTTCTGTCACCGTATAGCGAGACCGGCCGGTTCCGCAACGGGCCGTCGCTCCCCGGCCGGCCTTCGAGACCTCAGCGCAGCGGCTCGAGCGCCTTCGCCAGCGGCTCCAGCACCGCGGGGGTGTGCGGCGGCGGCAGGTAGATGATCGCCAGGTCGAGCCCCGCTTCACCGAGGGCTTCGGCATCCGCGGCGACCTTGGCGTAGTCACCGTCCGCGCCGAGGCGGACGTGCGAGGACAAGGTGATCTCGGCGGGATCCCGGCCGATGTCCGCGCAGTGCCGGTGCAGCACCTCGCGCTTGTGCGCGAACTCCTCCGGCGTGCCGCCGACGAAATTCCAGTGCTGGGCGTACTTCGCGGCCGTTCGCAGGGTCCGCTTCTCACCGCTGCCGCCGATGCAGATCGGCGGATGCGGCTTCTGCACGCCCTTCGGCTCACAGCGGGCGTCGGTCAGCTGGTAGTGCTCGCCCTGGAACGTCGTGGTCTCCTGGGTCAGGAGGCCGACGAGGACCTCGCAGGCCTCCTCGAACCGGTCACTGCGTTCCTTGATGGTGCCCAGTTCCATGCCGTACGCGCCGGATTCCTCTTCGTTCCAGCCCGCGCCGACGCCGATCTCCAGGCGACCGCCGGAAACGATGTCCAGCGTCGCGGCCATGTTCGCGAGAAGCGCGGGGTGACGGTAGTGGATGCCGCTGACCAGCGTGCCCAGCCGGAGCCGTTTCGTGGCCTGCGCGAGCGCGGTGAGCGTCACCCACCCTTCCAGGCACGGACCGGTCGAATCCGAGAAAATGGGATAGAAGTGATCGAAGGTCCAACCGGATTCGAAGAGCTCGATCTCGTCGGCGGCCTGCCAGACGGCGAGCATGTCGGACCAAACGGTGTCCTGCGGCGAAGTCTTGATGGCGAATCGCATGATTTCGATCGTAAACCTGGAGTTCCTCCAGTCGCTCTCGAAATCAACGGGCGATACCACGGCGAACGTAGTCGTCGGCGTCCACTCCGGACTCGACGAGCAACGCGTGCGTGTGTTCTCCCAATGCCGGGACGTCGCCCATGCACGCCTCGAAATCGTCGAAGGTCACCGGCGGCAGCAAAGCGTCGACCCTCGCGAATTCCGTGCCGACCTTGCGCCAGCGATCGCGGGCCCGCAGCTGAGGATGATCGGCGACCTGGCCGACGTCCTTGAGCTGGGCGGCGGGCACCCCTGCCGCGGCGAGCCGTTCGTCGAGTTCGCTGTTGGACCACCGCGAAGTCCGGGCCGCGACGGCAGCGTCGCATTCCGCGCGGTGCGCCACGCGTTGCACGTTCGTGGTGAAGCGCGGGTCGTCGGCGAGTTCGGGCGCGTCGAGGACGTCGGTGACGAGCGTGCGCCAACCCATGTCGTTCTGGACGCCGATCAGCATTTGGCCGTCGCGCGTGGGGAATGCGTCGTACGGCGCGATCGAACTGTGGCTCAGCCCCATCCGTTCCGGCTCTGTTCCGGCGTACATCCGGGTATTGAGCGCGTAGCCCATCCATTCGACGGTGGCTTCCAGCATGGAGACCTCGATCGTCGCGCCCTCGCCGGTACGCCAGCGGCGCAGCAACGCCGCGAGCACCGCCTGCGCGCAGTACATGCCCGAGGCGATGTCGGCGGTCGGGATCCCGGTCTTCGCCGGGGCGTCCGGGGTGCCGGTGATCGCGATGAGCCCGGCCTCGGCCTGGATCAGCATGTCGTAGGCCTTGCGCTGCTCCATCGGCCCGCCCGCGCCGAACCCGGACAGGTTCACCACGACCAGCTCCGGGTGCTCCGCCCGCAGATCGCCGAATCCGAGCCGCTCCGCCGCGCCGGGCGCGAGATTCTGCACGAACACGTCGGCCTTCGCGACCAGCCGGCGGACGACGTCACGGCCCTCGGCGGTCTTGAGGTCGACGGCGAGCGATTCCTTACCGCGGTTGAGCCAGACGAAATGCGCGCCGCTGCCGTGTACGGCGTGGTCGTAGGCGCGGGCGAAATCCCCGCCGTCGACTCGTTCGACCTTGATCACCCGCGCTCCGAGATCGGCGAGATTGCGCGTGGCCAGCGGCGCGGCGACCGCCTGCTCGATGGCGACGACCGTGACCCCGTCGAGTGGCCGGGTCATGCTTTCTTCTTCTCGGCGCGGACCAGGCCACCGCCGATGATCAACCGCTGAATCTCGCTCGTGCCCTCGTACAGCCGCATCAACCGGACGTCGCGGTAGATCCGTTCGACCGCGACCTCGCGCATGTAGCCGCTGCCGCCGTGCACCTGCACCGCGAGGTCCGCGGCCTTGCCCGCCATCTCGGTGCAGAACAGCTTCGCCGCCGACGGCGCGATCCGCCGGTCCTCCCCCGTCACGTACAACCGCGCCGCCTCGCGGGCGAGCGCCCGGCCGGCGAGCACACCGGTCTGCTGATCGGCGAGCATCGCCTGTACCAGCTGGAAATCCCCGATCGGCGTGCCACCCTGGGTCGCCGTCGCGGCATACGCGACCGACTCGTCCAACGCCCGCTGCGCCGTCCCGACGGCGAGGCCCGCCATGTGGATCCGGCCGCGTGCGAGCGACGTCATCGCCGCCTTGTAGCCGACATCCCCGTCCTCGCCGACCAACGCGTCGGGCCCGACACGGACCTGCGAGAACGTCACGTCCGCGGTGCGCGAACCCTCCTGCCCCATCTTCGCGTCCTTCGCCCCGACCGTGATGCCCGGCGCGTCGGCGGGCACGAGGAACACCGCGATCCCGGTGTCCGTCCGCGCGAACACGACGAACAACCCGGCCTCGGTCGCGTTGGTGATGAACTGCTTGCCGCCGTCGATCACCCAGCCGTCACCGTCCGGCTTCGCGCTGGTCCGCAACCCGGCCGGATTCGATCCCGCACCCGGCTCGGTGAGCGCGAACGACGCGACGACCTCCCCCGACGCGATCCCCGGCAACCACCGCGCGCGCTGCTCGTCCGTGCCGAATCCGACCAGCACCTGCCCGGCGATCCCGTTGTTCGTCCCGAACATCGACCGCAACGCCAGCGACGTGTACCCCAGAGCCATCGCGACCTCGACGTCCTGGACCAGGTCGAGCCCCATCCCGCCCCACTCCTGGGGGATTGCGTACCCGAACAATCCCATCTCCGCCGCCTGCGCCCGCAGATCGGCCGGAATGGCGTCCGTGTTCATGATCTCCAGCTCGCGGGGCATCACCCGCGTGCGCACGAAGTCCTTGATCTGGCCGAGAACGTCCGCGAACACGTCGTCGGGGACGTCCGGGTTGCCGGTGTACATGTCCCTCACTATCGATCACCAACGTGGCAAGGTCCACTCCCCAGAGTGGACCTTGCGGTGAGCCCTACCGGAGATCTTGATCATCGACCTAACGTCGTCCCATGCGTACACGTACCGCTTTCCTCGCCATGGCCAGCGCCGTCACCCTGTGCTTCACGATCCCCGCGGTGGCTTCCGCGGCCGAAGGCGAATTCACCTACCGCTACTACGACGAGAACGAAGAACTCCAGATCGGCACTCTGGTGGACCCGCCCAGCGGCGAATGCATCGAAATTCCCGAAATCGCCGACTGGGACGTCGACGCGTTCCGTCCGCGCAACGACACCGACTCGACGGCGGTGGTGTTCCTGGACGACGACTGCAAGAGCGACTCCTACTTTTCGCTCCGCCCCTTCGGCGGCCGCGGTTCGGACAGACTTCTGCTGCGCTCGGTCCTCTTCAGTTAGGCCGAGCGGCCCCTGCTCGACGCACGACTGCAGCTCTGGTACGGATCACCGATCCCGCGGCCAGCGTGGGCCCGCCACGCTGAACTCCGAAGCCCTTATCCGAGGGTGCTGCCGTTCTAGGTTCCGGCGAGGATCGTCAGCCCGTAGGCCGACAGGACCCGGTTGACCGGGACGAAGTAGCTGGAGCCGCCGGTGGAGCAGTTCCCGGAGCCGCCGATCAGCACCCCCTGCGCCTGCGTCCCGCTGACGAACGGCCCGCCGTTGTCCCCCGGCTCGGCGCAGACGGAAGTGCGGGTCAAGCCGGTCAGCGTCCCTTCGGGGAAGGTGATCGACACGTTCTTCGCCTGGATGATCCCGCAGTGCCAGCCGGTGGTCGCGCCGTACCGGCACACCGACGTGCCGACCGGGGCCTCGACCGACCCGGTGATCGTCACCCGGCCGTCGGTGGGCGGGATCGAGCCGACCAGCCGCCAGTCGGTCGTGTTGGTGACCCGGATGATGATCGCGCCGGTCGGCGGGACCTGGGCGCCCACGACCACCCCGACCACCCGGCCCGCGCTGCGGATCGTGTCGCCGGGCCTGCCGCAAGCGGAACTCGCGATCAGGTAGCCGACGCTCCCCGCGACGGCGGCGAACCCGGCCGTGCACCGCGACGAGGCGCTGCTCTGCAACACACTCCCGCCGCCGAGCGGGGCGGGAGCGCTCGCTTGCGCGGCTGGCGGCAGCGCCAGACACAAGGCCAGGACCAGGCAGAACATGGATCGGGGCAGTCTCACGGGACCCTCCGATGGCCGGGGATGTCCCGATCGTAACGAGGGAGGCGCCCCGGCCCATCCGCCGAACCGCGCATTCTCAGCGCCAGCCGAGCTCCGGCGCCACGTGCGTGAGGATGCTCTCCAGCACGTGCGCGTTGTACTCGACGCCGAGCTGGTTCGGGATGGTCAGCAGCAGGGTGTCCGCGGCCTCGATCGCCTCGTCCTCCTTGAGCGCCCGCACCAACTCGTCCGGCACCGCGGCGTACGACCGCCCGAAGATCGCCCTGGTCGTCTCGTCGATCATGCCGACCTGGTCGCGCGAGTCACGATCGCGGCCGAAATACGCCCGGTCCAGGTCGTTGGTCAGCGCGAAGATACTGCGGCTGACCGACACCCGCGGCTCGCGCGAGTGACCGGCCTCCTTCCAGGCTTCGCGGTAGGCCTCGATCTGCTTGCGCTGCTGGACGTGCAGCGGCTCGCCCGTCTCGTCGTCCTTGAGCGTGGAACTCTGCAGGTTCATGCCCTGCTCCGCTGCCCACACCGCGGTCGCGTTCGAGCTGGAACCCCACCAGATCCGGTCGCGCAACCCCTCCGAGTGCGGCTCCAGCCGCAGCAACCCCGGCGGATTGGCGAACATCGGCCGCGGATTCGGCTGCGCGAAACCCTCGCCCTCGAGCAGCTTGAGGAAGACCTCGGTGCGCTGACGGGCCATGTCCGCAGCGGTCTGCCCCTCCGCCGGCCCGTACCCGAAGTACCGCCAGCCGTCGATGACCTGCTCCGGGGATCCCCGGCTGACCCCGAGCTGGAGCCTGCCCCGGGAGATGAGGTCGGCGGCGCCGGCTTCCTCGGCCATGTACATCGGGTTCTCGTAGCGCATGTCGATCACGCCGGTCCCGATCTCGATCTTCGACGTCCGGGCCCCGATCGCCGACAGCAACGGGAACGGACTACCCGCCTGCCGCGCGAAGTGATGCACCCGGAAGTACGCGCCGTCCACGCCGAGCTCCTCGGCCGCGACGGCCAGGTCGATCGACTGGTGCAGGAAGTCGGCGGCGGACCGCGTCTCGGAGTGCGCGCCCGGTGACCAGTGGCCGAAGGACAGGAAACCAATCTTCTTCACGCACGTGTAAGCGCTCCGTGACCGGGTTTGATTCCCCGCCGCCTGTGACCCTCTGTATTCCATGGTTCACGTTACGCACTTATGGTTCCCGAGCTGGGGATCCTTGCCCGCCCGACCCCATGAAGCTGGCGGAGGGTAACCGATCATCGTCTCAATGTAGGTCTGCGTGACGATACGGACCCCCCTGATTGAGGCCCCGCAGGCGACGTATACTCTTCTCATATCAGCAAGTCCGAGTGGCGGAATGGCAGACGCGCTAGCTTGAGGTGCTAGTGTCCTTAACGGACGTGGGGGTTCAAGTCCCCCCTCGGACACCAAAGTCGGTGAATCTTCCCGCACCAGAAAGTACTCACCCGGTCACAGCCAGTTGGTCTGTGACCGGGCCTTTCTAGTTTCCGAACGTCGTGGTCGCCATGAGTGAGCGGCCGGTTCCCACGATCATCCCGCCCCGATCGACCGTCAGCACGGCACGGTTCGCTGCTACCTCGTCAACCGCCGCGGGGCTTCCCATTCCACTGCTTCCGGCAGCGCCCCGATCGGGTTCGATGCACTACGGGCTCGCCCGGATCGACGCGTCAGGTCGGGTGTCGGACCGTTCGATACTGAAGACACTCGGCTGGGGCCCCGGCGACTCGCTCCAGATCACCGTGATCGACAGCGCCGTCGTGGTCCATCCACATTCGGCAGGCGTTTTCGTTGTCCCGCCGCGGCCGTATCTCGTGCTGCCCGCGCTGGTGCGGCGTCGATGTGGAATCCATGCCGGCGATCGACTCCTGCTCGCGGCCGACCCGAGCCACGGTGCCCTCGTCGTCCACCCGCTCGCGGCACTCGACGAACTGCTCGTCGCCCACCACGCCTCGCTGGCAGGAGGTGAACACGATGAGCGTGAATCCGGCTAGCTCCGCGGAGCTCGACGCGGCGCGGTTGCTGTTGTCGAAGATGGGCATCGATCCCGCCGAGCTGCTCGCCGAGCCTCTCGGTCGGACGGATGTGCCGACGTTCTCGGAATACATCCCGATGGTCTCGGAGGCGGTCTCGGAGAGCACGCGCCGGGCGTATTCCTCTTACTGGAAACGGCTCGACGCTCGGTGGGGTTCGCGCCGCATCGACGAGCCGACACCTACCGAGATCCAGCAGCTCGCCGAGGAAGCCCAGGCGCAAGCGCTGGTACGCCGCAACTCGCGCGGAGGCCGAAGTGCGAAAGAGAACTTCATCGCCGCCACCCGCTGCCTCTACAAGCACGCCGTCAACGACGAACTCATCGCCGAAACAGCCAATCCGGCCCGGAAAGTCAGCAAACCCCGCCGTTTGCCCTCGACACGACGAGCCTTGCCCGACGCCGGTCTCGTCGAGATCAACAACGCCGCCGCCACAACCGGCGACGATCCCGAACTCGATACCCTGCTGATCCGGCTGCATACCGAAACAGCCTGTCGTCGTGGCGGCGCACTCAACCTCCGACCCAGGGATCTCGACGAGGTCCAATGCCTGATCTATCTCCGGGAGAAGGACGGCGCCGTTCGCTGGCAACCGGTGTCTCCGACGTTGATGGCCTATCTGCTCGCTCATGCCGAGGCCCGGGGCGCCGCCCATCCCGACGGACCGCTGCTGCGGTATGCGCATGGTGAGCCGATCACCAAACGCCGCTACGACCACCTGTGGGACCGAATCGGCCGACATGTCCCCTGGGTCCGGACCCAGCTCATCTCCACCCATTGGCTCCGGCACACCACCTTGACCTGGGTCGAGCGCCAGTTCGGCTACGCGATCGCCCACGCCTATGCCGGGCACCACGACGCCTCGGACAGCGCCACTGCCACCTACGTCAAAGCCAGTCTCACCGACGTTGCCACCGCACTGGCCGCACTCACCGGTGAACCCCATCCCTTGGCCCCACACCGTCCGGGAGGGAGCGCTGTGACGTCTACGGCCGTCCAGCTGTCGCTGCACAAAGCCAATGAGGACACCGTCACCGGGTTGAGGGCACCGCAAGCCGATGGTCTCTGCGGAACTACCGGTCTCGGCCATCCCGTTCCGCACCGCGTCCTGCATACCGTCGTCGCGGCATCCGAAGGGCCGGGAAGGTGAGCGCCGTTGCCGGGCAAGGCCGACGAGATCGGGCACTCTGGGTGCAAGGCACCTGCACAGTTTTGGTGGCAACCGGCGCCGCCTACGTCTCCTATCGACACGGCCGAGAATTTGCCCTCCGGCACGGTGCCGATGCGTCCACCGCCTCGATGTGGCCACTGATCGTCGACGGGTTGCTCACCACGGCCACTGTCGAACTCTGGAAACCTGCTGACGACAGTCGATCTCCTGGCCGCTGGGCCGCCTGGCTTGCCTTCTTCTTCGGGATTTCCCTGTCTCTTTGCGCGAACATCGGCACCGCTCCGGAACCGAGCGTCTTCGCGATCACGGTCGCGGCATGCCCACCACTTGCTCTTCTGCTAGCCGTCGAACTGCTGAACCGCGCGCTGAAACGCCACCGCGCCGACGACCCGAGCGGGACGACCGAGCCTGCCGGGAAAGTGGTCGAGACCGGTGCAACTGACACGGAGCGAGCCGAGACAGATGACGAGAGCCGAGTCGCCGTCTCGGAGAACGCGGTTCAGCAGGTCGAGCCGACCGCCGAGCAACGGATGTGGCAGCACTACCAACGCGAGCGAACACGAGGCCGAACACCGACCGGAGCCGAACTGGATCGCATCGCAGGCACCAACAACTATGGCCGCCGGGTCCTCCGACAGTGGCGGGCCACGGGCCACGGCCCGCCGTCGACACCGGAACCATCGAGCTGACGAACCTGACCCCGACCGGCAGCAAGGAGCTGATCCATCAGAACACCCAACTACTCGAAGCCCTGGAGACTCTGCTGCGCTCAGGTGGCCCGCTCGCTGCATGTCCAACACCGCACATCCGGTGCAAGTCAGCCGGTTCGCACAACCGGTCTGGACTTTGCCGGAATCACCAATGCGCTCACCATACGCGCTGAGACGAGATTGTCCGCCGAGAAGCCGGCCCGCGATCGCGCTGGCGGTGGTCCAAAACCGCAGCGCGCGGTCGCGCTGCTCACCTTTCCCTCCTCGACGAGGTGAGCAGCGCCATCGCGTTCGGCCACTGAGCCGCATTGCCCTCCGTTTGATCCGGACAGCGGGACTGGAGCCGCAGCCACACCTGCGATTCCGCTGGCGACCTCTCACGCCACTCGCGTGGTCCGCGCCTGACGCGGGACGACATCCCGTCTCAACACACCGTCGATTGAGCATTCGGGCCGATTGCGCTGAGCAGTGAGACGACTTCGCAGCGTGGATAGACCACGATGCTGCATCACCCGAACCGAGCTTGAAGTGGACCCGATCCGCATCGCGGTCTCAGCGGCCGACAAGCCCTCGATGACGCGCAACCACAGGACGCGACGTTGCTTTTCAGGAAGCATCTCGAGCAGCTTGCCCAGCTGCGAGCCCAGTTCGCGAGACATGAGGAGTTCCTCCGGCAGCAGAGCACCGCTGGGAACATCGGGCACCAGCGCCACCGGTCTGCTCCGGTCGCGCGAGTTCTTCCGCCAGGCGTCGATCAGTTTCCGCTCGGCGAGTATGTAGACAAATGCCATGAACGGAGAGCCCCGGTCATCGTATTTCGGTATGGCACCGAGTACGGCGATGACGACCTCCTGGGTCACGTCATCCACGGAGAGCATCCGTTGATTGACCCCGCCGAGCCGCCGACGACAGTAGCTTTCGATCCTCGGGTAAATTCGGCTCAGCAATTGCTCGGTCGCACTACCGCCGCCTCCACTCTGGCCAGTCTGGCGCGACTCGCGTTGCACCGCCTTCACAAGGTCGAGCAGGAGCCTGGATTCGGCACCTTCTGCGCGGTCTCGCGAGAGTTGCTCTGCTGTGGGAATAACGGTCATGGCAAGCTCCGCGTGAACCGGGCGACGATCGGCGTCGTCGACATGATCCGGCGAAAACGCCTTGGCGCACTTCGCCCGACCCTGTGAATTTCCGTTGAGAACAAACGAACCAGTCACGATCCCGGCTTGCAGCCAAGATCCAGATCGGCGTCGGCGTAGCCAGTCTGCCCGCCTCCGTCGGCCGCTTTACCTGGCCACTGCATAGCTACGGCAGCGGCGGCGAACGTGGAGGCGTCCCAGCGCCCGCGATGATCTTTTCGGCATGCGCCTTCACACCTCTCGTGAACCGGGAGACCAGGAAGGAAGCATCGAGTGAACGGGCAGGACGTGACAACGGCCACAACCATACGGTGCCCATCTGTCTTGCCAGGCTGCCCTCGTTTCCCGGAAGCGTTCTACCCCAATGCCGACTTGTTACCCTGAGCGAACAAGCCCGAAACGCCACATCGATCAGCATCGCCATCTCAGACACAGATGATCATGGCAGGCCAACGACCGGCCCCGGTCAGCTGGTCAAGCCGGACATCACCCCATGGAGATTCGTCCCAGGTGCTGCGATTTGCGAGCCCACTGAAAGGGCGGCGGGTGTACGTGCAATCATTCTGCCCTTAACTACCCTGAAGTCTATATTCAATGGTTGAATGGATGAAACTAATCGTTTAAGGAGTTCCTGCACCGAGAATTCTCTGTCCACACCTGGGGCAAGGACTTCAGATTTGCGATTTAAAGCACTTCGCCTGAGTAGGGGAAATCATGGGACATTCACACAGCAAGGTGGCCGTGACCGGCGGCATTGCACTCGCCGCTCTCCTCGCCAGCGTCGTCAATTTGTTGGTATCACTTGCTTTTCGCGCTCTTGGCGCCTCCGGTGATCTCGCAGCGTTACAACCCGCCGCGTATATTTCATTCACTGTCCTCGGCGTGATTGGCGGCGCGGCCGGGTGGGTGCTGGTGCGGGCCAAGAGCCGGAACCCGGCAGCCCTCCTCCGCATATTGGTACCGCTGGTCGTTGTGGCCTCGTTCGTCCCGGACATCCTGTTGCTTGCCGTGAAATCTCCGGGTGCCGACCTGCTGGGCATTTCCGGTCTGATGGTCATGCACGTAGTCGTGGCCGCGATCGCCGTGCCGGCATACGGATACGTCCTACCCCTTCGCTCCCGTCCATACAGGACGGCCGACGTCAGCCGCGCAGACGGGCGCCGAGGTCAACGCTAGCCTCGATCTTGCATGAGGTTCTGTGAGTTCGCCGGCATTGCCGCCGTGGTCGGGTTTCGGTTGCAAGTCTCACTGTGGGCAGGTCGATACGGGCGGTGCGGGTGGGGCTGTGACACGCGAACGCAACATCATTCGAGGTGGCAACGGGCCGGGTCTCATGAACGCGGTGGTGCCGGCTCCGTGCGCCTTGTCCGCGATCATCGCGGCGGCGAGATCAGCCTGTCGGCAAGGGACGACAAGCTGGTCACATGTCCGGGCGCGGTCCTCCGTCGGCGTGTTCCCCCTGATCGCGCCGACCTGGTCGCGGATGGCGGTGTCGAGGTCGGTGGCGGCCAGGCCGAAGGTGTCCGCCGTCTCCGTCGCGTCCATGTGGAATGGCGCGTACCACTGGTAGTCCATCTCGGCCATTTCGCGGGCGATGGGCACGACCAGCCCGGCCGCACGCATCACCAAGCGCGGCAGCTGGAACAGTTTCACCGGCGGTCTGCCGGCGGCCTGCGCGCAGCGCAAGGGCGAATTCGCGGATGGTGACGGCCGGCGGGGGCGGCACGTGCCAGGCGCGGCCCCACGCGCGTTCATCCTGGGCGAGCGTGACCAAGGCCCGCGCCATGTCGCCGTTGAAGGTGAAGGTGTGCGGCATGTCGAGGTGGCCGGTGACCCAGGCGGCGCGGCCCTTCTTCATGGCCGGCTCGATGAGGATGGCGTAGATGCCGACCGCGTCCTTGCCGATGTAGTCGGAGCCGCGGACCTCGACGGTGCGGATACCGGCGGCGAGGGCCTGTTCCCACATCCGTTTGCGCAGGCGACCTTTACGTCCGGTGGCGGCCACGGGTGTGTGCTCGTTCATCCTGCCGCCGGGCCGCGGTCCGTAAGCGTAGAGGCTGCCGGTGAGCGCCGAGATCATCTGGGGCACGCTCTACGGCGTAGCCTCGCTCGGCTATCTCGGCACCGTCGACAACAAACGCGCCCGGCGACTCGCCGAACAGGCGCTGCGCGCGCTCCTTCTCGGCTGGCGAACCGAGGTCGCGGGAAACAGGTAGTCCGGCGCCAACGGCTGAAGCCAGAGTCAGCGACATCCCGGCCGATGGGCAAGATCGGATGCCCGCTCGTCAGCGCGGATGGTCAGCGTGCCCGTTCCCAGAGCGGCAGACGAAAGGCCGCGTAGGTGAACTTGCCGGTGATCTTCCCGGCGGGGTCGAAGTGGAAGACGTCCAAACCGTGCCACTGCATGCGGCCGCCGTAGCGGAGTCGGGCGAACCACCGCAGCGGCGGGATCGCGCGTTTGCCTTGCGCGCCGGTCAGATCCAACCGGCACGCCCACCGGATCGCCGCCTGGCCCCGGGACTCGTCGATCACCCGGTCGTAGACATCGGAGGTCATCGCGCCGAAGCGGTCGGCGAACTGCGGCGCGAACGCCGCCCGGATCGCCGGGAGGCCGCGCAGCTTGGGGCCACGGCCAGGCAGGTAACGGGCGTCCTCGGCGAAGAACGACATGACCCGGTCGAGGTCGGGGTCGTTGAAGGAGCCGACGAAGGCGTCGATGGTTCGGCTGAGATCGGTGCCACTGGCGGTCATGTGCGTGCCGTTCGAGTTGGGGGACGGTTCGGGCCGAACGTATAAGAACAGCGTCCCTTTACCAAGAGAACGTCGTTCTCCTAGGTGCGGGGCTAGGGTGGTGGCTGCCATGGAAACGTCGTTTCAGCGGGCCCGTCGCCCGGAGCAGAAGAACCAGCGGCGCGAGACGATCCTCGCCGCCGCCACCGACCTTGCCCTGGCGTCGGGCGTGGCCCGGGTCAGCCTGGGCGACATCGCCACGGCGGTGGGGCTGGCCAAGTCCAACGTCCTGCGCTACTTCGGCACACGCGAAGAGATCTACCTGCAGCTGACGATGCGGGAGGGAGCGGATTGGGCGGTCGCCGCCGGCGCCGCGCTGCACGGGGCGAGCGGGTTTTCCGCGGCGGCGGCGGCTTTGGCCGACGCTTACGCCGACCGGCCGTTGTACTGCGACCTAACCACGCATGCCGAGACGATGCTGGAGCACAACGTGTCGGTCGAGGCCTTGGAGGTCTACAAGCGGTGGGCCATCGACACCTACTTCACCGTAGGTCAGCAGCTCTCCATCGCCTGCCCTGATCTGACCGGCACCGATGGGGCGTCCTTGGTCATGGCGGCCAGCGCGTTCGTCGCGAAACTGTTCCCGCTGACCCGCCCCTCGGCCTCCCTGCGGGAGCTGTATGACCGCGAGCCGGAGATCGCCCGGGTGTTTCCCCCGTTCCGGCCGACACTGCAACACATGATCGCCGCGACCGCGGCCGGGCTGCCGGCCACCCGTTAGGCAGGCGGATCGCCATCACCAGTGGCTTGAGCATATGGCAGCCGTTCGTGTTCGCGGCGGAGCCCGCGACTGCGGGTGGCGGCCCGTGCGCCCCCCGCTGGACACACGACGCCGGCAACGCCCGTCCGGCTACGCAGCCGAACTCGCACCGTCACGGGTTCAGCACGTAGTTGCTGATCGCTGCGCCCAAGCGGCAGCAGACCTGTCTCTACCAGTGGAGTGAAGAAGGTTTGACAGCCCACGACCACCAGCTCGCGGTGCAGCAACCTCAAAACCCCATCACGTTCACTGGACGACATGGCGCAACGGGCCCTTCGGGCAGAAAATACGAAAATTTTGGACATAGCCAACCCGTGTTGTCTGGTGCTTGGGTTCGACCTCATCCAGGGGCAGGCGCCCCGCTGCAAGCATCGATGAACTCAGAAATGGGGATTGCGGTGGCGTTCTCTGCCTTCGTTGTGGTGACCGGCTTGCTGTTCATGGGCGGAGGTTCGGCAAAGCTCGCAGGAGTAGCCGTGATGCGGGGGGACGCTGAGCGGTTCGGCTTCAAGTACAGCACTTACCGCTTCATCGGTGCAGCCGAGCTCGCCGGCGGACTGGCGTTGTGCATCACACCATTAGCGCAGCAGCCCCTACTCGGCATCGTTGCGGCCACTGGCCTGGCCGTGTTGATGTCCGGCGCTGTGGCGGTGCACTTGAAGGCCAAGGATGCTGTAACGAAGGCGGTACCCGCTGCGATCTTCGGACTCGTCACAGCGGCGATCGCATACTTCTTCGCGGCGAGCTGAGATGTCCCTGCTTCGCTTGCGAACCATCAATGACACCGGTGAGATGGGCTTTTCCGACGAGCACGTTCGCACCTTGGATCCGATTCACTTCGATCGGCTGCTCGCCACCGTATGGCAGGCGAACGCTGCCGGCGATGTGCAGGCACTGCTCTCATTAACCCGGCTGATAGTCCCGCCGGTGGCGGATGTCGAGCGGATGTCCACTCCGGAGACTCTCGCCACGATGCGCGATCTTGGCATTTTGCTCGGGTCAATAAAGCGGAACGGCGCAGAGCCGGTATCTGAGATTTCTTCTCTCGAGGAAGTGCTGCGGCTGCTTGCTCAGCGCAGCGGGTTGATTCCTCGCGACACCATCCATCACTACATCAGGTGGAACCCGACAGGGCGTCGGGAGCGGATGTACACCGGTCTGCCGATGGAACGGCTCCTCATGGCTGCGGTGCGGATCAGCTTGCCGCGTCTCAGTGATGCCGTCGACCTGTGTGCCGTGCTCGACTCCGCGGATCCGGGTGATCTCGCCTTTGCCTTGGCCGCCAACGAGCTCGCTGCTTTGGTCGGGTCCTTGGAGGACTCGATCGATACGGTTCTCGCCAGCGTCACACCGGAGTTCTTCGCCAGGACGATGCGGCCGTTCTTCGAGGAGATCCGTGTCGGCGACGAGACATACCTCGGGCCGGCCGCAGCACATGTGCCCCTGTCAGTCGTGGACCTCCTGGTGTGGGCGTGCGATCACGGCGGAGACGAGTACCTCGAGTTCGCTGACGACTCCGTTGTGTACGGCTTGCAGCATTGGAAGCCGTTGCACGGGAAGTGGCGGCGAACGAGGTCGCTCGTGACCCGAGTGACCGAGGAGCTCCGGGGGTGCTCGACGGAGGAGATGCTCCCGCTGGGGATGTACGCGAGCGCGGAGGCACTTTGCCGCACGATGCGATCGCTCATGGTGTTCCGAGGCAAGCATCTCTCCATCGCGAGGAAGGCGTATGCGGCCGACGTCGGTCTTTACGAACTCGGCAGTGGCGGCGGAAGTGTGGCGATGCTCGAAGCGATCACCGACGCGACCAGGGCCATCTCGACGTTGCTGCGACGATCCGTCACCACGCACATGAAGGACATGAGCTGATGGCGAGGACGGTGATCGCCGGCGGCGGAATCGGTGGCCTCGCAGCGGCCTTGAGCCTGCACCACAGCGGAATCGGTGACATCGTTGTGCTGGAGGCGGCGCAGCGTATCGAGCCACTCGGCGTAGGGCTGAACATCCTGCCCAACGCGGTACGGGTGCTGCGCGATCTGGATGTGCTCGACAAGCTGACCGCTCAGGCGATTCAGACCAGTGAACTGCGCTACTACAACTGTCACGGCGATCTCATCTGGGCTGAGCCCCGTGGCGTCGCGGCCGGATACGTGGTTCCGCAGCTTTCGATCCATCGTGGCGATCTACACGGAGTCCTGCTAGCCGCCGTAAGGGAACGGCTAGGCAGTCAAGCCTTTGTCAACGGCGCGGCGATCACGGGTGTCGCCGAAGACGAGACTGGCGCGCACGTGCGAGTCGAACACGCCGACGGTACCTCTTCCATGATCTCTGGTGATCTCGTGATCGGTGCCGACGGCATCGATTCCGCGGTCCGCACGGCACTCTGGCCCGGAGGAGGCGCACCAGTGCGCAACGGGGTCGTCATGTGGCGCGGAACGTCATGGACAGAACCGTTCCTGGACGGACGCACCATGATCGTCAGCGGTGACGACGTCCGGCGCATCGTGCTGTACCCGATTCGCGCCGATGACAAGTCCGGCCGTGTGATGGTGAACTGGGTCGCAGCTCAACCCGCTCCTGGAGGCATACCGCCTCGGACCGGAGGCCCTTCCGATCTCGGGCGTCTCTCGTCGTCTTTCGCCGTGTGGAACTTCGACTGGCTGGACATCTCGGCGATCATCGCCGCGTCCGAGCAGGTGCACGAGTACCCGATGCAGGACCGAGATCCCTTGCCGAGGTGGACGTCTGGCCGGGTGACCTTGCTCGGCGACGCGGCGCACGCGATGTACCCGATGGGCTCCAATGGCGCGACACAGGCTGTGATGGATGCCTCGGTTCTCGCGCGAGCGTTGGCAGAGCACGATTCCTTCGATGACGCGCTACTCGCCTACGAGACAGAGCGCAGACCGATCACCACCGAATTGCAGATCAAGAACCGGAGCATGGGGCCGGAAGCGGTGATCACTGTGGCACACGAACGAGCACCACATGGCTTCGCCAACGTGAACGACGTGTTCACCCAGGGAGAGCTCGCTGCCATCTCGCAGAAGTACGCACTGGCGGGAAATTTCGACATCGACTCGGTGAACCGCCGAACCGGCCCCGGGGTCTCACCAGAAGCGAGGCGCACGACATGAGCACCAAGAATCCAGAGCACGCGTCCAGTTGGGGCGGTGCCTGCGGGGATCAAGCGATCGCGGTAGTGGGGATGGCCTGCCGTTTCCCAGGCGCCAACGACGTGGATACGTTGTGGCAGTTGCTCCGGGAGGGGGTGGACGCCACCGGTGAAACACCGGTGGAGCGCTACGACGCGAAGGCGATGTACTCGCCACATCCGGCACCGGGCAAGGTGATCAGCCTCCGATCCGGGTACGTCGACGGCGTCGGCAACTTCGACGCAGAGTTTTTCGGCATGCCGGAGAACGAAGCTCGCAGCCTTGATCCGCAGCAACGGCTTCTGTTGATGACAGCGTGGGAGGCGTTCGAGGACGCGGGACAGGTGCCCTCAACGCTCGCGGGCAGCCGAACAGGTGTCTACGTGGGCAGCATGCACCTCGATTACTGGGACCTCGTCGCCAAGCTCGGTGTCGAAGCGATCAGCCCCAGTTCGGTCTACAACCAGCGGTCGGTGCTTTCGGGCCGCCTGTCTTACACGTTCGATCTCCGCGGGCCGAGCATCACCCTGGATACGGCGTGCTCATCGTCGCTCGTCGCCGTACATCTGGCGTGCCAGAGCTTGCGTCTGGGCGAGACGAACATCGCGCTCGCGGCAGGCGTGAATCTCAAGCTCACCCCGGACGAGGACGTGCTGCTCTCTCAGGTTCGGATGCTGGCACCGGATGGCCGGTGCAAGTTCGGGGACGCGTCGGCGAACGGGTTCGCACCGTCGGACGGCGTCGGTGTGGTGGTCCTGAAACGGCTCGCCGACGCACTCGCCGATGGAGATCGTGTGCACGCCGTCGTTCTCGGAAGCGCGGTCACCAATGATGGCGCCAGCAGCGGGTCATTGCTGGCACCCTCGGTCGAGGGGCACGTGCAGATGCTGCGGTGGGCCTACGAGAACGCCGGAGTAACGCCCAGTGAAGTCGACTTCGTCGAGGCACACGGCACCGGCACGCCCATGATCGATCCGATCGAGTTCGCCGGACTGAGCGAAGTGCTCGGTGAGGGACGCGACCAGGACCGTCCGCTCCTGGTCGGGTCCGTCAAGTCGAACATCGGCCACCCCGAAGGCGCGGCGGGCATCGCGGCGCTGATCAAGACGGCGTTGTGCCTGCGGCACCGCCGAGTCGCACCGAGCCTGCATCACCACGTACCCAACCCGAAGGTGCCGTGGAGCGAACTGCCGGTGCGAGTGCCGACCGAACCGCACCCGATCGAGCCTGTTGGCAGGCTCGCCATCGCGGGCATCAGCGGTCAGGGAATCTCCTCGGTCAACTGCCACCTCGTGGTGGGAGAGGCAGACCCTGCTTGGCGACGTGCGTCGAAGGCTCAGGTAACCCGGGCACTGCCGTTCGCAGTGTCTGCGCGTACGCCCGCAGCACTGGACGACATGCTGCGTCGCTACATCACCTACCTCTCGCCAGGCGGCCAGGGACGACAGGAATCCCTCCTCGACGTGTGCTTCAGCGCCGCGACGAGCAGGGAGCACCACGCTCATCGCCTTATTTTCGACGCCTCTACCGCAGCTGAACTCGTGAACAAGATGGAGCGACACCTCGCAGGTCAGACCGATGTGGAGGCCGCGACGGAGATGGCGGCGGTGTACCGCGCGGGCGGTTCTCCCGACTGGGCCGAGGTGTTCGAAGGTGAAGGCGAGTTTGTGTCGTTGCCTCACTACCCCTGGCAGACAATCGACTTCTGGCTTGATGACGCGGCGGTGACGTCATGACGCGCGCAGCAGTGCTTGCCGGTCTGGGGGCGTGGGCCCCACCCCATGAGGTGTCCAATGACGAGGTGGCGGCGCTGATCGGTCGCGATGACGAATGGATCCGTGCCCGGACGGGAATCGGCAGCAGGCGGAGGGCCATACCCGGTACATCCACCGGAACGCTGGCTGTCGCCGCGGGCAGGCGTGCGCTGCGTTCGGCCGGAGTCAGCACTGTAGACCACGTCGTTCTGGCAACCACCACTCCAGACCGGATCACGCCGGCCACAGCGCCGGCGATCGCATCCGCGCTGGGACTCTCCGCGCCCGCATTCGATCTCAACGCCGCGTGCACCGGTTTCGTCTACGGTCTCGCCGTCGCGTCGAGCCTGATCATGGCCCGTGCCGCGGAGAGTGTGCTGTTGATCGGCGCCGACACGCTTTCCTCGATCACTGACCCCACCGACCCGATGACCGCACCCTTACTCGCGGACGGCGCGGGCGCGGTCGTCCTGCGAGCGGGGCACGCGAAGGAACTCGGCGCTCTGCACACCTTCGACTTGCATAGCGAGGGTGAGCACCTCGGATTACTCAAAGCTGAACATGGGGACCGCGTCGTGATGCAGGGCAGGCAAGTCTTCATGTCCGCGGTGCAGAACATGACGGCGTCATCGGCAGCGGCAGTCGAGGCTGCCGGCTACGCACTGTCTGACCTGGACCGTGTCATCGGTCACCAGGCGAACATCAGAATCCTCCACGCGATCGCCGACCAGCTCGGACTGCCACCAGACCGGCTGGTGACGAACATCGAGCGGTTCGGCAACACCTCCGCCGCGTCAATCCCACTCGCGATGGCGGACGGTGTCACAGCGAACCAGCTGCACCCCGGCGAGCTCGTTCTCGTAACCGCCTTCGGCGCAGGTTTCACCTGGGGATCGACGACGCTGCGATGGCCCGAACTCGCAGTGGAGAACGTCAACTAAAGTGATCATGAGGAGTCACCATGAATGAGAACTTCCGCAGGTTGAGCAAGATACTGGAGCGTTGGTCCAAAGTAGCGGGCGAAGACATTACACCGCAGTCGGAGATAGACGGCGGTCTCGACATCGACTCCATCACCCGGCTGGAGCTGGTACTCGCCATGAACAAGGAGTTCGGGCATGACTTCGACGACGTCGACGTCTTCGCCGCAAGGACCGTGCACGACCTGGTGAAACTCGTCCCGGCGTCTGACTGAACCGCGCGGCTATCGTCCGCAGTGACGACGGCAGCACTCGATTCCCGCTCGCCATCTTTGCGCGGACATCCGCCGACCTGCTCTGCGCGCTCGGTCGCGGCGAGCTCACCGACCGCCGCGACGGGCGGAGCGCCCTGCCGAAGAGCCTTCACCGTGACCGTCGCCTCAGCCGAGTCATGTCGGCATGACGTCCCGGCGAAGCGGAAGACGCGCCACCGCGCTGACGGTCGTCTACCCTGGCCGGCACTCTGCGCTGGTACGGGGCGATGACGTCGCCTGTTCCATTCTACGGAACAGGCGTTTGCTAGCCGACCTGCCCAAGTAGTCTAATTCGTTCGAACGAAAACCCCTTTGGGCGGAAGAATCATTTCCTTCGTCCGGTATCCCGTGTGGCCTATCTGCCGAGGAGCGGCCTATGAGCGAACCCGCTGCCACGCCACCATCTTAGGCCGTCACACCAGACGTAGCTTGAGCGAAGCACTCCGCTTGCACACCACGGATGAGCCCTTCCGTGCCGCAGTCACCCGCTACGTCACAAGCGATGCAAATCAGACTTGGAATCATTATTCCAGTCGCCACAAAACTCCTGAGCGCCAAGAAGTCCGCACACTTGAAGGTGAGCCGCGGGTCCTTCGGACCCAGGAAGGACTGCCATGCCGGGCAAAGAGAAACGCAAAGCCCTCGTTCTCGGCGGAGGAGGTCTCACCGGCAGCGGCTGGCTGATCGGTATGTTGTGCGGACTCGTCGACGCCGGAATAGACATCCTGCGAGCGGACCTCGTCGTGGGCACTTCGTCCGGCGCCTTGGTAGGCGCACAGCTCACCACCGGATGCGACCTTGAAGTGCTCTACAGCCAGGTGATCGACAAAGCTTCTCCAGAGCCCGCTCTTGAGTTGAGCACTGCTGCCCACACCGCGTTGGGCGGAATGCTGGGTGGCGCACAGAGTCCCCAACTCTGCCGGGCGCGCGTAGGGAAGGCCGCTTTGGCCGATGAAAGCGCCTCGACCAGCCTGAGCGCCTTCATCGGTGCTCGGCTTCCAGACGCGGAGTGGCCGGATCGAGAGCTCTGCGTCACCTCCGTAGACGCGGAAACGGGCGAGTTCGTCGTCTTCGACAGCGGATCCGGGTTATCGCTCCTCGACGCCGTGACAGCCAGTTGTGCGCTGCCCTTCATCTACCCGCCCGCGCGAGCACTCGGGCGGCGTTGGATGGACGGATTCATCAAGTCCCCCGCGAATGCCGACGTCGCCGGCGACTACGAACGAATCGTCGTACTGGCGCCGATGCCGGAGGGATTCGCGGCGGGCAGCCGCGTGATAGACCAGACGGCCGAGCTCGCGTCTCGTACCGGCGCCATGATCGCGACAGTCGTAGCCGACGAGGTGCCGGTTCGGCCTCTTGACCCGGCCCTCCTCCCGGACGCGGCCCGCGCCGGGCGTGCCCAGGCCGAATCCGCGGCGACCGAGGTCGCCGCGGTCTGGAACGCGCCGTCGGCACCGCGGCCCCAGGCGGTCCGGTAGCGCCTGCGAGACAGGAGACCTTGATGTCAACGGACACCCACTGGATCGACGACCTCCTGCTGAGCCGGTCCGATGGCGAATTCCTGCTCGGAGAAGCGCTGCCACGCTCCGTATTGCGGGAAGAAGTCGGCATCCGCCAAGAGATGTTGCGCGGGTACGGAGTGGGACCGGCATCTTCGGTCGCCATCCGGCTTCCACCGTGCGCGGAATTCATCACGATCGCGCTGGCCACCTGGCGGTGCGGCGCCCGGCTCATTCTGGTGGACCATCGGGTCCCAGACCTCCAGTGGGAACGAATCGTCGACGTATACGGCGCGAGTCTCACCTTCAGCTCTGGGACGTATGCGGACGGACGGCCGGTCTGCGTCCCCACGCGCCTGCCGGGAGCCCCACGAGCGACCGGACACGCGCTCATCCAGTTCAGCTCCGGGTCGACCGGAGATTTCAAGGGCATAGGACGGCACGTCGCCGACATAGTGTCAGAGGTCACCAAGTCCGCCAGCGTCGACGGGGCTCCCACAAGCGGCGAAGACATCGTGGTCTTGACGGCTTTCGCGCACGCCTACGGGCTTTTCGCCGGGCTGCTCACGGCCCTCTACACGGGCGCGAACCTGATCGTTCCCGACCACGGGACCGCGTTGGGGATCGTTCGAACGCTGCGGGGTGCCACGAGACCGACGTCTGTCCTCGGTGTTCCCTTTCATCTCCAGATGCTCGCCACGGTCCCTGAACCCCCGGCGCTCCCCCACTTCAAGCGATTCGTGTGGTCCGGCGAAGCCGCGCCTGGCAGTGTTTGCGACCTCGTCGCCGATCGCTACCGCACCCGGGTCGGCCAGCTCTACGGCATGACCGAAACCGGCATGATCTCAGCTGATCTCGACGGCCTGCTGGGCCCCTCCGCCGGTGTGCTCGCACCGGGCATGGAAGCACGAGCCGAGGACGGTGAACTGCTTGTCAGGCTGCGCTCGTCGCCCTACGTACCGGAACTCGCGATGCAGCAGGGTGCCTGGCAAGACGGGTGGCTCCATACAGGAGACGCGGCCACGATCGACCCGGACGGCCGGGTGAATCTGCAAGGACGCGTGGACTCCCAAGTCGCCGTCGGCGGGCTCAAGGTCGATCTGATGGCCCTCGAGCGCATCTTCGCCGCGATCGAGGGCGTGCGCGATGTCGTGGTCATTCACCGGAAAGCGATACACGCTTATCTGGTTCTGGATGTTCCCGACGCACTCCCTCGCATCAGCGGCGAGGCCGACAAAGTGCTGGCGCCGCACCAGCGACCCGCCGCATATCACGTGGTACCCAGTCTGCCTAAGACACTTACGGGCAAAAGTGTCCGTGATCCTGAACGACTTTCGTCCGCCGCGATGCCCACGGAGAGAGCTTTCCGATGAATTCTTCCACCGTCGCCGAGTTGGCCGCCGCCCAGATCATCGGCACGCTGCGCTCCGAAGATCGGCGAACATGGCACTTCGCCCCGGACACCAGGCTGGGCACGCCCGGCCTTGAACTCACCCGTGGTGAATGCATCCAGCTGGTACTGGAGCTGGAGGATCGCTGGAACGTCCACCTTCCGGACGACCATACCGACCGCCTGGAATCCTCGACGATCGGAGAGATCACGACACTCTTCGCGACTCTGCTGAGCGATCGCTCGTCCTCCGAACCTCCACCGTTACCGACCCGCGAAGACATCCTGCTCCTGGTGGCCACCGCCCGCGGCGTCGAGCCGGCCGAAGTCTCCGAAGAGATCGACTCCTTTACCCGGATGTGGCTGCTGCACTCGATGGAGCAACGCCACCACGTGCCTATGGACACCATCCCGAGCAGCCGCCTGGCGGAAATGAACTCAGTGGACCGCGCGGTGGAGATGTTCAAGGAAGTGCTGCAACAAAACGGTTCGCATGAATCCTTCGACAGAGAGCCAACGCCATGACAAACACAGAAGCGCGCACCTTCGCAAGCGAACTGGGCGAGATGATCATCATCGAAATGGCCGACTTCGTGCAGCTCTTCTCCGAGACATTCGAGATCGCCGCCGGTACGACCCGCTCGGACGTCCAAGACACCTGCCCACGCTGGCATCAGCTGCGCGAGATGCCGTTCGTATCCAAACCCTACGAAGCACTGGCCGCGGTCCGCGACAGCGCGCCGCCCACCGTGATCGGCGAGTTCGGCGGCGCTCCGGTGTGGCTGGTCACCCGCTACGAAGATGTACGCAAAGTGCTGGTGCACCCATACGTGAGCAACGACTTCTACGACGCACCCTGGTGGGTGAACAAGGCCCGCGACCCGCAGGACGCGACTCCTGACGAGTACCACCACACAAGGACCATACCGCTCGCGATGGAGGACGAACGACACGCCAGGACACGCCCGGCATTGGTGAAAGCGATGAGCACCCGCCGGGTCGAGGCGGTAGGCCCGTTCCTGGAACAGACCGCCGTCGAGCTACTCGACGGCCTGTCCGAGGCCGAACCGGTCGACCTCCACTACCAGTACGCAGTACCGCTCGGCAACGCGACGCTCGCGAAAGTACTGGGAATTCCCGCGGACCTGTCCATGACCTATCCACAGTGGAGCGACTTGCTTAACTACCACATGCTCGATCCACAAGCCGCACGGGTCGCCGCGGGCAAGTTCTACGGTTTCGTCGCGTCGGTGATGAGCGCGAAACGGCACTCGCTCGCCGACGACGGGTTCTCGGACCTGTGGCGCGCGCACGATGACGGGGTACTGAGTGAATTCGAGATTTACGGGGCGGCAGCGCTGCTCATGCACGCCGGCCAGGAGGCCACAGGCGTAGTGACGAACGGCTTGGCTTGCCTCCTGCGCCATCCCCGGGCTATGGCGGAAGTCACGTCGGATCTGTCGAAACTGGCCGGTCGAATCGACGAACTGCTCCGGTTTGAGAGCCCACTCCGGCTGACCCTGCCACGCCACACCAATGGTCCGGTCGAACTCGAAGGAGCAACCATTCCACCACGAGCGTATATCGTGGTATCGCTCGCGGGGGCCAACCATGACCCAGCACATTTCGCCAACCCTGACGCTCTCGATATCGACCGCGACGCCGGCAGCCATCTGGCTTTCGGCCACGGCGGCCATCGTTGTGTCGGCGCGCGCCTCGGAACGATGGTGGCCACGACCGGCCTGCACGCTCTGCTGAGCCGATATCCGGCGGTGCGCCTCGCCGATCCTGACCAGCCCATCGCATGGCGCCCGAGCACTTTCTCCCGCCGCGTGGCGACAATGCCGGTCATCCTCGGCCGGACGCCATGAACCTGGGCAGCCACATTCTCCAGCGGATGCTCAGATTGCCTCCGCCTGCGACGCGTGCTCTCGTCGTCCAGCGTGATCTCCGGGTACCGATGCCGGACGGCGTCGAGTTGCTCGCGGACCGCTGGGCGCCGCGCACGGGCGGAGAAAGCCTTCCCACGGCCTTGATCCGAGGCCCGTACGGCCGCTCGGGCATGTTCGATCTGCTGGCTCGGCCACTGGCCGAGCGCGGCTATCAGGTGCTGATCCAGAGTGTTCGCGGCACGTCGGGTTCCGGCGGGGCCTTCGATCCGATGCGCCAAGAGCGCGAAGACGGACAGGCAACCCTGGAATGGGTGGTGAAGCAGCCGTGGTTCGGCGACTCGCTCGTACTGGTCGGTGGCAGCTATCTCGGATACGTGCAGTGGGCGGTGGCCGACCGCCTGCCTCCAGAGGTCAAGGCGATGATCCCGCAGGCGACAGACTCCGCCATGACACTGGAGTTCCTGCGTGGAGACGGTCTGTCGCTGGAGACACCGTTCGGGTGGGGCATGCAGACCGCGGTCCAGGAGCGCCCGCGGTCCATGCTCCGGCAGCTGGCGCGTGCGCGGCGAATCGACAACGCGCTCGCGGCGCTGCCGCTCGGCCGCGCGGATGTCGCCGTCGTCGGCCACCGCGTCGACTATGTCCAGGACGTTCTCACCTGTGACGCGTCCCATCCGCGGTGGGCCGATCTCGACCACCGAGAGCGCGTCGCGCAAGTGACCGTGCCCGTCAGCTCTGTAGGTGGTTGGTACGACATCTTCTTGCCTGGCCAGATCCGTGACTTCCGAACCATGCAGGACTCAGGACGACCGGCACGGCTCACGATCGGCCCGTGGACGCATGCCGGCTTCAGTGACTTCGTCGCCAGGACGAACACGGCTGTCCAGGAGGCCGTCGAGTTCGGGCTGACCTGCGCGCACGGTGACCCGCCACCGAAGCGCGCTCCGGTTCGTCTGTTCGTGATGGGCGCGGAGGAATGGCGAGACTTCGATACGTGGCCTCCGGCAGGCTGTCAGGAACGGCGATTCCATCTCGAGGCCGATGGGGTGCTGACCGGCCAGGTAACCGACGAGTCGGAGCCCGACCGGTATCGCTATGACCCGGCCGATCCCACGCCTGCCGTCGGTGGCGTGCGGATGACCCGCGGCGGCCGTGTGGACAACACGGCTCTGGAGTCCCGCGCGGATGTACTCACCTACACGAGTGAGGTGCTCGGCGAGGACGTCGAAGTCGTCGGCGAGGTCAGCGCCGAAATCTGGTTTCGCTCGAGCTTGCCCTATGCCGATGTGTTCGTCCGGTTGTGCGAGGTCGATCCGCGCGGCCGCTCATACAACATTTGCGACGGTCTGACCAGCCTATCCGGCGCCGACGAGATATCCCGCGTCACGGTGCGGTTATGGCCGACCGCATATCGTTTCAAACGTGGCCACCGCATCCGGGTCCAAGTATCCAGCGGCGCCTTTCCCCGCTACGCCCGCAATCTCGGCACCGGAGAACCACACGCCACGGCCACCACAGTCCACGCGGCCGAACAATTCGTATACCACGATCGAACTCGTCCCTCGGCTGTGCTGCTGCCCATCCGCCTGCTGTAGGAGCAGCGATGACCCGTACCCTCTCCGCATCCCTGATCGAGTCAGGCACCGTGTCGCGCCTCGAAGACCTGGAACTGGCCGGCGAGCCCGTCGCGAACTCGACTTTCGCGCTGGGGAACGTCGCCGAGATGCACATACCCGCCGAGGAGGGCGCGCTTCTGACCTTCCTCGCCAGGTTGACATCCGCTCGGACGATCATCGAGGTGGGCGCCCTTACCGGCTATTCGACCATGGCGCTGGCCGAGGCCGTCGGTCCTGGCGGGTCGGTCATCACCTGCGGCAGCACCGGCAAATGGGCGCAGATCGCGAGAACCGCGTGGCATCGAGCGGGTTTCACCGACCGGATCGAGCCCATTTTCGGCCCCGCAACCGAGACCATCCGCGCATTTCCCGAATGCCCCCTTTTCGACCTGGCTTTCATCGACGCCGACAAGGCCCGCTACGTCGAGTATTGGGAAGCCCTGGTGCCCAGGGTCCGCCCTGGCGGACTGCTGATCGCGGACAGGATGATGTCACCACAGGAAACGGGGAACGCACGCGCGATCGGTGAGTTCGACGCATATGTGCAAGCCGACCACCGGGTCGAGCCGGTCCTGCCCACGGTCACCGACGGAATCACCGTCGCACGCAAGAAACCCATACAACCGCAGGAGGCAGGACGATGAGAGCGGCGATATTGCGCGCACCGGGTCACGTAGACGTCGTTCACGTACCCGACCCCAGAATCGAACATCCGTCGGATGCCGTCGTGCGAGTGGTGGCCGCCGGGATCTGCGGAACCGATCTACGCGGCTACCAGGGGCGGCCAGGGCCGGTCCAGGGACCGGCTTGTGGACACGAGTTCGTCGGCGTGGTCGCCTCCGTGGGCCGGGACGTACGCACGGTGCGACCCGGGCAACCGGTCGTGGCACCGTTCATGTTCTCCGATGGAGACTGCGTCCAGTGCGTTCGCGGCATGCAGAGTTCGTGCCAGAACGGCGGAATGTGGGGCGTCGCGGCGGGCGGTGGTCAGGCAGACGGCGTCCGTGTGCCCTTCGCGGACGGCACCCTGCTTCCCGTGCCGTTGGACGAGCACGACGAGCGGATTCCGGCCGTGCTGACCCTGGCGGACGTGATGGCGACCGGCCACCACGCCATCCACGCGTCCGCGGGGCGCAAGCCCGCGACAGTCGCCGTCGTCGGCGATGGGGCGGTGGGCCTGTGTGCTGTCCTGGCGGCACAGCGAGCGGGCATCGAACGGATCTTCCTGATCGGCCACCATGAAACGAGACTGCGGATCGGACACAAGTTCGGCGCCACAGACCTCGTCAGCGCCCAAGGCGCCGAGGGCTGGACTCAGGTGATCGAAGCCACTGGCGGTGCCGGTGCCGACCTGGTGGTCGAGGCCGTCGGCGAGCAAGGTGCCATGGACACCGCGATGGCGGTATGCGCTGACGGCGGAGCCATCAGCACGGTGGGTGGACCGCACGGTGTCCTTGATTCAATGGCATGCTTCCTGCGGAACGTCACCGTCACCGGTGGCCTCGCGCCTGCCCGCGCTTACCTCCCGGCTTTGCTCGACGACGTCGTCGCCGGTCGCCTCGACCCGAGCCCGATCTTCGATCACACCGTCCAGCTCGCCTGTGTGGACAGCGGCTACCAGGCGATGATGGATCGCCAGGCGACCAAGGTCCTGATCACCTTGTGAGGCAGAGGTACAGCGATCGTCCTATCGGCGCGAACTTCCTGTAACACTGATAGGAATCCGCATAAGCCGCACCAATGATCTGCCCCCTTGCATCGCGATCATTCCCGAACGGACACATTCCCCCTCAGAACGGGGTTTCGAGCGCGGAATCACCTCTACAGTACCGTGCGGGAGTAGGCCGATCATTCGATTCGGCGACGCCCTCCTGATGACCAGAAGCCGCGTACTGCCACGACCGAAGGCTCCCCATGACGAACGCTTCGCACCGATCCACGTCAGGCAAACCCCGTCGGACGCCGGTCTACCGACTGCCGGGCACCAATGGCGAAGTGCACATGGAGGCCCACGGCGAGGAAATACGTGCCCGCGCTGCTCGAACCGTCTGCCGGTTGGCGCGGGATGAGAACGAACGTGCCGGCCTGCTGGCGATGCTCGGCCTGACCGCGGTCGAGCATCGCCAGTAGGCAAAGACGATCGGATATCGGTTATCGATTCCAGCACCAGCATGCTCTAGCAATACGCTGGCGTGCTGTCAAGTATTTGCCCGCCAACAGACTACGCGTCTACCAAAAGTGCGAGTTCGTGCAGGTTTTCCGGCGTATGCGCCGCTCAAGAGTACTGTCTTGACATCTCGGGTTTCCTCGTCCCGCAGCCGCCGACTGAGACTCCCGATGCGGTGACAAGGGCACCAGGAGGTACTCCGGTGAAAAAACGCATCAGTGTTTTCTGTGGTTCTTCGACGGGTAACGATCCGCGATATCTGCACCAGGCCGCGACCGTCGGCGCCCTGCTCGCCGAACGAGGCGTTGGTGTCGTATACGGCGGCGCGGGATACGGGACGATGGGCGCGCTGGCCGATGCGGCGCTCGCCGCCGGGGGCGACGTCATCGGCGTGATCACCAGGGAATCCGCCGGCGGCGCGGCCCCGCATCGCGGTATCAACCAACTGCAGGTGGTCGCCGATACGCATGCGCGCAAGGCCAGGATGTTCCAGCTCTCTCAGGGATTCATCGCCCTGCCAGGGGGAGCCGGAACAGTGGAGGAGCTCTTCGAGGTGTGGACCTCGGCGGATCTGGGCATGCACGCAAAGCCGATCGGCCTGCTGGACACCAACGGCTACTACCGAATGCTGCTGCGATTCACCGACCATATGGTGTCCGAAGGATTCCTGCGTGAGAAATGCCGGGATCGGCTTCATATCGCGGTGAATCCCGCGGCTCTGCTGGACAAGGTCCTGGCGGCGCTGGAGCCGCAGAACCATTACGGGAACCCTGCCACCAGGCCTGCCGAATCCGGGCTCTTGTCGGAAATCGGCTGATCTGCCGACGTCGTGACCTGAGGGACGGCTGACGGCAGAGGTCGAGTACACCCCGCCACCAGCCGTTGACCCGGTGTTCCCTTTCCAGGAGAACAGACCCGTGGAACATCGAGGGCGCCTCTCCGGCATGTTTGCCCCATTAGCCCCCGATCCCTGGCCGAATCGCGGCCGACCCCGGGGTCACGCGTGCGGACCACGCGCAGGCCCGTGGCCGCCACGTTCGGGCGACGCGAGCACCCTTGGTTCACCCGGCCATGTCCGACCGGTCACCCCTCCCAGAAAACCGGGCAGGCTTTACACACTGCGCGTTGACCACCGTTCCGGTGATGAGGGACGTTCCCAACCACCAACCGATGTCTCTGAATGTAAGCAGGAAGCGATGACTACCACCGAACGGCCGCTGACGGTCAGCGAGACCGCGTACATCCTCGCCGGATTCGGCCCGGTCGTGGTCCGCACCGCCTTCACCGGGCAGTTCGACCCCGTACTGCTCGAAAGCGCGTGGCAGCGGCTTGGCCGCGAGTACCCGCTGTTGCGCTGCGGGATTCTCGGAAGCCCGGACGGATTCCTGGTGGCCTTGCGGGACAGCATGCCGAAGGTGGCCGTCGGCGCGGACACGTTCGAACACGAGATCTCTCAGCGGCTCGAAGATGGCGCGATCAGCCGGTTGTCCCTTTACGAGACGACCGACACGACCGTCCTGGCCCTCGCGGTCGACCATTCCGTTTCCGACGCACGCCTGGTGCAGGCGCTGTTGCGCTCTCTGCTCCGTATCTACACCGCCCTGCTCCGCGACGAAGTCCCGCCCTCGGCGCCACGCCCGGTGTTCGAAGCGGGGTTGGAAGAGCTCTTCTCCGGACGCTACGAGCCAGGATGGCCTGAGCCGCACGGTGTGCCGGGCGAGCCCGCGGTCCTTCCGGGTGGCTCCGGTGAACCACCGTCGGGCATCGGCGTGCACCACCTCGAGTTCGAGCCCGAGCACACGGCCGAGGTGGTGGCGTTCGCCCGCGCAAGCCGGATCTCGGTCACGGGATTGTTGTGTGGAGCGCTTTCCAAAGCGGTACTGGCGCGATTGCCCGAAGAGGACGGCCCGCGACCGGTCACCTTCTGCATCCCGGTGGATTTGCGTGCACGACTCGATCCACCGATCGCTCCAGACGCCCAGCTGTGTGGCGCCCTTCCTACGCTGGTCACCGTCCCGGTCGCCGCCGACGACGAACCGCTCGACGTCGGGCAACGCGTCGCCGCCGAGCTGCTCGCGGGTCTCGGCCGGGATGAACCGCAGCGTGTCCTGCTGGCCCGATGCCTCACCCCCGCACCACCGCCGCCCATGACCTTCATGGTCTCGAACATCGGTGTCGTGGAGGACCCCGTGCTGCCCGAAGGGCTGCGCGTCACCGGTAGCCGGTTCGCCGCGACGCTGCACGGCCCGGTCCCCGCGATGTTCGTGACGACGGTGAGTGGACGCCTCACTGTCGACGTCGTCTACGACCGTGCTTTCCACAACTCCGGGGAAATCGGTGAGGTCATGGCTTCGGTCGAGGCCACACTGCGCGCTCCTGTGAGCCGATGACCAGGACGGCTCCCCCGCCACCACCTCCGACCCGCCCGAACAGCAGTTTCGAGACCGACGGAAGTGATACCTCATGCGGGATTCGACGGTTCTCGTCACCGGTGGCGGGAAGGGCTTGGGTCGTGCGTTCGCCGAGGCACTGGGACAAGCGGGCGCGCGGGTCTTCATCACCGGGCGGGATGTCGCGGCACTGGAAGAAACCACCGAAAAGCTGACCGCTGACGGGATCCTCGTCGAGGCCATGCGCGCCGACGTCGTCGACGGCGGCGCGATGAAGGACGTCGTCACGCGGATCATGGCCATCACCGGACGGCTGGACGTGCTCGTGAACAACGCCGTCGATCCCGGCCCGGTCGGACCGACCGCCGACGTCGACTTCGACGCCTGGTGGCGCACCCAGCAGGTCAACGTCGCCGGTCCGCTGGTCACCGCTCAGGCCGCGCTGGCGGTGATGATCCCGGCAGGCCGCGGCAGGATCATCAATCTCGTCAGCCCGGCCGGAATCAAACGCTGGCCGTACGCCACCGCCTATTCGGTGTCCAAGGCGGCCCTGCTCAAGCTTTCCGAGAACCTGGCGGCCGAACTGCGGTCCACCGGTGTCACCGTGCTCAGCTACAACCCCGGCATCGTCGACGCCGGGCTGACCCGCGAGGGCATGCGGTTCGTGGGCAACACCGACGACCCCTGGCTCGACCGGATCGGCCGCTGGGCGATCGAAGCCCGCGACTCGGGTGCCTTCACCCCACTCGACACCGCCGTCAAAGCGTTGGTGCGGTTGGCAAGGGGCGACGCCGACGTCCTGACTGGACTCGTCATCAACGCCGAGGACGACCTCGATGCGCGAATTTCCGAGCGAAGGGCATCGTCACGATGAAGGAATCACGCCGACTCGGCGAAAGCGACCTGATCGTTTCTCCTTTCGGCCTGGGTACGTCGACCTGGGGCACTACGACCGACTTCGACGTCGCGACGAGCCAGATGAGCACCTATCTCGCGGCGGGCGGCAATCTCCTGGACACCGCCGACGTCTACGGCGATGGCCATGCCGAGCGGTTCGTCGGCCGGATGCTCGGTGCGGGCCTGCTGCGTGATTCCGTCGTACTGACCACGAAATCCGCGGCGGTCATCGTCGACGGGAAGCCTTTCGCGGACGCCTCACGCGGCTACCTGCTGAGCGCGCTGGACGCTTCACTTTCCCGGCTGGGCACCGATCACGTCGACCTGTGGCAGGTGCACGCGTGGGACAGGAAGGTTCCGATCGACGAGACCCTCGAGGCCATCGACACCGCGATCGCCTCCGGAAAAGCGCGCTTCGCCGGTGTGTGCAATTACTCGGGTTGGCAAACCGCCGTCGCCGCTGTCCGGCAGGCAAGCAAGAACGGCCGGCCGCTGGCCAGCGCCCAGGTCGAGTATTCGCTCCTCGAGCGAGGCATCGAGCGTGAAGTCGTGCCCGCGGCGAAGCATCAGAGCCTCGGGATCCTCCCGTGGGCACCCTTGGGCAGGGGTGTGCTGACCGCGAAATACCGGCACGGTGTACCGGAGAAGCGGGCCGGGAACCGGTTCTTCAAGTGGTATGTGGGCAGGCATCTCAATGACCGGGCGGCCGGAATCGTCGAGGTCGTGGCCTCCGTCGCCGACGAACTGGGAGTGACCCCGGTTTCCGTGGCACTGGCGTGGGTTCGTGATCGTCCGGGCGTGGTCGCCCCGCTGGTCGGCGCGCGGACCACGGAGCAACTCGAAGAATCTTTGGCCGGCGCGGATCTCTGCCTGCCCGAGGAGCACCGGCTCAGGCTCGACGAGGTTTCCAAGCCTCGGCGCGGCTATCCGGAAGTCAGTATCTGACCTGACGGCAGGAGGCTGTCATGACCGAGAACCGACCGAAATACCTCGCGACGCCCCGATACACCGCCTGCCCCTACGCGGTGTTCGACGGATTGCGGGACACGGCGCCCGCGGTACCCGTCCAGGTCAACGGTTTCCGGATGTGGGCAGTCACCCAGTACGCCGACGTCCGCAAGATCCTCGCCGATCCCGACGCGTGCAAGGACATCGTGCAGCACCGGAAGAGAGTCGTCCCGCAGTCCATTCTCCGCCCCGACCACAGCGCCAAACTCGCGCACAGGTCGCGGCGCAGCCTGCTCGATCGCGACGGCCCCGACCATCGCAGGCTCCGGGCACAGTTGAGCGGTGAGTTCAGCACGGCGCGTGTCGCCCGGCTGCGGCCCGCCATCGAACGGACCGCCACCTCCCTCATGGATCGCCTGCCACTCGGCGAACCGGTCGACCTTGTCACCGCCTATGCCCGGCCGCTGGTGACCACGGTGCTGGCCGATCTGCTCGGACTTCCCGAGCACGAACGCGGAGAGTTCCCCGGCTGGCAGATGTCGATGCTGACCGGCAACAGTGTCGCCGAGGCGGAAAACGGCGCTCACCAACTGCACGAACTCGCCCTCCGCATGATCGAAGTGAAGAAGCGCGAACCGGGAGACGACCTCTTCACGCGCCTGCTGCGGATCCACGAAGCGGACGGCGCCATGGACGCCGACGAACTGGCCTCCACCTACGTGGTGCTGCTCATCGGCGGCTCGGAACCGGCGACCAGCATCGGCACCGGACTCGCTTTGCTGCTCGACCGGCCGGACGCGGTGAAGAAGCTGATCGCCACGCCGGAACTGTTCGGCCAGGCCGTCGAAGAGATCGTGCGTTACGAGTCACCGTTCAAACTGCTCCCCCCGCGGTTCTGCGAAAAGCCCGTCGAAGTGGACGGGGTGACGATCCCGCCCGGTGAGATGATCGCCGTCTCACCCGGTGCGGCGAATCGCGACCCAGCCCGGTTCCCGGACCCGAACACCTTCGACATCGAGCGCGACACGCGCGGGCATCTGGGGTTCGGGCACGGGGCGCATCGCTGTCTCGGCGCCACCTTGGGCAGGCTGGAAACCGAGATCGCACTGCGCATGCTGATCACCAGATTTCCGCGGACCCGGCTCATGGCGGCGCCCGAAGACCTGATCTGGCGTCCTGGTTCCTTCATGCGACGCCTTGACGGCTTGCCGGCGATACTCGACTGAATCGGCTTCACGTGCTTGCCTCCAGTGACCGCCGGCCTGGCCCGGGCGTGGCGCGTGGTGAGGTTCTTGATCGCCACTCACGCCCCTCACAAAACCATGCAAAGGACCCAAACTGGACACTCGCAGGTCAAGCGTCCCTCGCGGACAGTCCGAGGAGCGCCAGGGGATCCCTGGCGAGTCCGCCCCCGCCGTCGGCTCCGCCACGCCATAATTCGACTTGCGCTCGATATACTAGTTCGGAGACAGGCCGCCGACGGACCGCGCGATAGCGGCGAACGCATCCTCGGTTCGATCGAGTATTTCGTCGATGTCACTTTCCGTGTGCGCGGCGGACAGGAACCAGTTGTGCGTGGGATGCAGGTATACGCCGCGTGTCGCCGCCTCACGTGCCCACCGCGTTGCCACCGTGAATTCCGGATCTCCGGCGAAGGTCAGCAGGGGCATTTGCACCGGTCCGGTCTGGTTGACCTCCAGCCCGTGCCGCTTGGCCTGAGCATCAAGCCCGTCCCGCAACCGTTGTCCCGCCCGGTCCATTCTGACCAGCGCATCGGTCTCGCGAAGCTCGGTCAACGTGGCGACGGAAGCCGCCATCGACACCGCCGAATACCAGAAGGACCCGGTCACGTAGACGTCGGAGGCCGCGTCGCGGAGAGCAGCGATTCCGGTGACGGCCGCGAGGGCATAGCCGTTCGCCATTGCCTTCGACCACGCCGCCAGATCCGGTCTCACTCCGAGAGGTTCCCAGCTTCCGCCGAGACTGAGGCGGAACCCGCAGCGGACGTCGTCCAGGATCATCGCCGCGCCCGTGCGGTTGCACAGGGCACGGACGGCACGCGCGAACTCCGGATCGGCCAGCTCTTGATCCCGCCGCACGTCATGTCGGAAAGGACAGACGACGACGGCCGCGAGGTCGCCACCCGCCCGGTCCACCGCGGCTCCCAGTGAAGCGATGTCGTTGTACTCGAAGTGGTCGACATGCGCACGGTCCTCCACGGTGACCCCGCTCGCCCCCGGGGTGCACCAAGGCACCGCGCCGTGATAAGCGCCGTGGGCGGTCAGCACCTTGCGACGTCCGGTGGCCGCCCGCGCAATCGTCACGCAGGTGGTCGTCGCGTCCGTGCCGTTCTTCGCGAACATCGCCCAGTCCGCGGAGGGCACCGTGTCCACCAGCAGCTCGGCCAGTTCCACCATCACCGGTGCGGCGCCGTTGACACAGTCGCCAAGGCGAGTCTGTTCGTCGGCGGCCCGGCGCACGGCGGGGTGGGCATAGCCGAGAACCACCGGTCCCCAGCCGCACATGAGGTCGAGATACTCCCGCCCGTCCGCGCCGGTGAACCGGCAGCCGTGCGCCTCCGTCACGTACTGCGGATGGTCCTCACTGAGCAAGACACGGGTCATATGGCCGTACATACCGCCGGGAATCACCGCCGCCGCTCGGTTACGCAGTGACTTTTCCAGGGGGTCAGTCGTCATTACCTACTCCGCTCCGGATGATGTTCAGATCGTGGTGTGGACGCGGGCGGCTTCGATGGCTTCGCGCGCGCCGGCGACAACGGCTTCCGGTGTCAAACCGAAGCGCCGGTAGAGCAACTCGTAGGGACCGCACTCGCCGAAACGATCGATGCCGACGACTCGGCCGGCGTCGCCGACGAATCGGTGCCAGCTCAGTGACGCCGCGGCCTCGATCGCGACACGGGCTCGAACCGTCCTCGGCAGGACGGATTCCCGGTAGGTGGCGGGTTGTTCGCAGAACCATTCGACGCAGGGCATCGAGACGACACGGGTCGCGGTCCCGTCGTCTTCCAGGATCTGCTGGGCCCGCAGCGCGATCTGGACCTCTGATCCCGTGGCCATGAGGATGACCGCCGGGTCGTCGGTGGCCTCGTGCACGACGTAACCACCGCGTGCCGCATCAGGGTTGATCTCCAGCACCGGCGTCGCTTGCCTGGTCAGCGCGATGCCGTGCGGTGCGGGACGCTCGGATTGCCTGCGCAGGATCTCCTCCCACACCACCGCGGTTTCGTTGGCGTCGGCGGGGCGTACGACGTTGAACCCCGGCATGGCACGCAGTCCGGCCAGTTGCTCGATCGGCTGGTGGGTCATGCCGTTCTCGCCGACCCCGATCGAATCATGCGACCAGAGGTGGATCACGGGAAGACCCATCATCGCCGCCATCCGCAGCGCAGGCTGCATATAGTCGGCGAAGACCAGGTAAGTGCCACCGTAGATCCTGGTTCCTCCGTGCAACGTCACGCCGTTCATGATCGCGCCCATCGCGTGTTCCCGGACTCCGAAGTTGACCGTCCGGCCGTACCTGTCACCCCCGGGAAGCGGGTTGCCCTCGGGAAGGAAATGCGAGCTCTCGTCGATCGTCGTGTTCATCGAGGCGGCCACATCCGCGGCACCACCCCACAGTTCGGGCACAACACCGCCCAACGCGGTGAGCACCCGCCCGGAAGCCACACGCGTGGGGATGTACTCTCCTGGCTGGAAGATCGGCACTTTGGAGCGCCAGTGCGGAGGCAGCGACTTCGCTTGAACACGGTCGAACTCTTCCGCACGCAGAGGATGCTCTCGGCGCCACCGTTCGAACCGCTTCTCCCACGACTGTCTCAGGGCCTGGCCTCGTTCCCGCGCTCGCCGCGTGTACTCGATCACCTCTGGATCGACGTCGAAGAACCGTTCGGGGTCGAAACCCAGCAGTCGCTTGGTCGCCGCCAGTTCTTCGGTCGTCAGTGGTGTGCCGTGCGCGACGGAAGTACCGCCTACCGTAGGAGCGGGCCAGCCGATGGTCGTTCTGAGAACGACGAGCGACGGTCGATCGAGAATGGACTTGGCCTCGATCAAAGCGGCAAGGAGCTCCTGCGGAGCGATGTCTCCGGACGGAGCCGGCTCGACTTCCAGCACGTGCCAGCCGCATGCCTCGTGCCGTGCGACCACGTTCTCGGACCAGGCCGCGAGCGTCGAACCGTCGTTGCAGATCCGGTTGTCGTCGTAGAGGAAGACCAGATTGCCCAGCTTTTGGTGGCCCGCGAGCGAAGTGGCCTCGAGGTACACGCCTTCTTGTAGGTCGCCATCGGAGACCATCGCCCAGATGGTGTGGTCGAAGACCGACTGACCGGGTTCCGCGCCGGGATCGAACAGGCCGCGTTCGTAGCGGGCGGCCATGGCCATGCCGACCGCCGTCGCCGCGCCCTGGCCCAGCGGACCGCTGGTGGTCTCGATTCCAGCGGTCAGCCCGAACTCGGGGTGTCCCGGCGTGACGGACCCCCAGGTCCGATAAGCCTCGATGTCGGCCAGCTCCAGCCCGTATCCTGTCAAGTAGAGCTGGATGTACTGACTCAGACACGCGTGGCCCGCTGACAGCACGAAGCGATCGCGCCCACTCCAATCGGGTTGTGAAGGATCGTGTCGCATCACGGATTGGAACAACAAGTGGGCCGCCGGAGCCAGGCTCATGGCTGTGCCTGGATGTCCACTTCCCGCGCGGTTCACCGCGTCCATCGCAAGCACTCGCGCCGTGTCGACGGCTCGTTGCTCCACCGCGGTCCAGCTGAATTCTTGCACGACTTCCTTTCTCGACTGACTGAAGGCCATCGTCAGCGCAGGTAGAGCCCACCGTTGATGTCGATCGTCGCGCCGGTGATGTACGCGGCCTCGATGCCGCACAGAAACGCGACGGTCGCCGCTACTTCCTCCGCCGTTCCTATCCTGCCGACAGGAATGCCGCTGACGATCTCGGCTATGAGCGCTGGATCGACCTCACCGCGAATATCCGTGTCGATCAGTCCCGGGGCGACGGCGTTGACGGTGACTCCCGCATGGGCGCATTCTCTCGAGACCGCACGAGTGAGGCCTGCGACGGAACTCTTGGCAGCCGCGTAGTGGGCGCCGCCGAACACACCTCCGCCATTCTGCGCACTGACCGAGGTGATGTTGACGATGCGGCCGGCCTTCCGTCGCATCATGTCAGGAACCATTCTCTGCATCATGTTCACCGTGCCGGCCACACTGACGTCGACGACGGCGTTCCAGGAGGCCACATCGATATCGACGAACCTGCCGGGGTCGGTGATACCCGCGTTATTGACCAGGACGCCGACCGGCCCTAATCGCTCATCCACCTCGCCGGCGGCCTCATCGACCGACTTCGGGTCTGTCACATCGCAGCTCACGCCAACGGCGGGAACTCCGTATTTCTCGGATATCTCGGCCGCGTACTCGCGAGCGGTGACCAGATTCCGGCCGAGCAACGCCACGGGATGACCGTTCTCGGCGAGTCTTGACGCAATGGCGCGGCCGATGCCACGCGCCGTGGTCGCTCCGGTGACTACCGCCGCAGGAATGTTCGCCATGTCCACCTTGCCCCCATTTTCGCCGTAGTACCGACTCTTTGTTCACTTGAGCGTCGCATGGCGGGGAAATCGGCGAAAGTCCCCATTCCGTTGCGCGGAACGCGAGCAACTTCTCCGTTCTGATCGACGGAACATCACCTTGTCAAGGTGATCCCGAGGAGGCACTGTGAACCGTGAGCAGTAAAAGCCATGCACAGGAAAGGACTCATGTCGATCATCGATCTCGTCGGTTATGTCGCCGGACTGAGTACTGCCGGATCGCTTGTCCCGCAGATTTTCCGGATTCTTCGCACGACTCGTAGTGCGGACCAGCTGAGCATCGCCTTTCTCGTGATCCAAGGCGTCGCAATCGGGTTGTGGCTCGTCTACGGGCTCAGGTTCGGACAGGCACAGGCCTTCCAGTATGCGCAGATCGCCGCGATCGGTCCCGTCCTGATCCTCGTCTGCCTGACCGTCCGGTTCGGCAACCGGTCTTCTCGGGACGCGGCCCTCGGCATCACAGTGATCCTCGGTCTCCCGCTGGCCTCGCAGGTGACCGAGCTCCCGACGGCGCAAGTCGGCTGGGTCGCGGTCACGGCGACGACGACCGCACTGGTGCCACAGGTGCTCCGGCTGCGATCCGTCTCGAACTCGAACGAGATATCGGGCTGTTTCGTGGCCATTTTCGCGGCCCGGCTTTCCCTGTGGTTCATCTACGGGGTTTCGATGGGGAACACCTTTTTATGGGCGGCTCAGGTGGTCACCGCACCCGCACTGCTGTACCTCGCGATCCTGGTCGCGCGCCGGCGGCGTGCCACTCGCCACCAAAGCCTCCCGCCCCCACCTATCCGTTCGCGAGTGGGCGCGGTACCGAAGTGATCTCGTCCAGTGCCGCGAGAACAGCGGACATCATCGGAGCCACCTGTGACTTCCGCCAGGCCAGGGCCAACCGAACGGATGCCACACCGGTGAGTTCCCGGCAGATGATGCCTGGCATCGGCAAACCCCCCGCCGATGCCGGAACGACGCCGATCCCGAGTCCGCCGGCGATGAGCGCGAGCACCGTCGCCGTACTGGACGCCCCATGCCTCTCACGGGGTGTGAATCCGGCATCCAGGCATCCTCGCAGCACAAGGCGACTGACCGCCGAATCCACCTCCCGGCAGGTCACGAAGTCTTCGTCACGCAAGTCGGCCATCGTCACCACCGACTTCCCAGCCAACCGATGCCCCGCGGGCACCACCACGATCAACGACTCGCTCCCGATCACCTTGGCATCGAGTCCGTCGCCGGTGAGCGGGGCGTGCAGGATTCCTATATCCAAAGTGCCGTCCCGCAGCCTGTCACATTGAAGGGAAGTGGAGAGGTCGTTGTGAATCTCCACTTTGATCTCGGGCAACCGCCGCTTGATCGCCTGTAGGACGGCCGGAAGATGAGCGACGGTGGACGCTCCGGTGAATCCGACCCGGACAAGTCCCAGATGGCCTTCCCCGATCAGCCGGACACCGCGGATCCCCAGATCCACCCCCTGGAGTATCCGTCGCGCTTCCCCCAAGAAGAACTCGCCCGCCGGGGTAAGGCGAACCTGCCGGGTGGTGCGCGCCAGCAACGACACGCCGAGTTCGTCTTCCAGCTGGCGGATCGCGGAGGAGAGCGCGGATTGGGCCATATGCAGAAGCCTGGCCGCCCTGCCGAAATGACACGTATCCGCCACTGCGGCGAAGTAACGCAGGTGCCGCAGCTCCACCTTGGTCTTCATAGGCTCCCCTCTTCCGCGTCGTGCGCGATCCGCCCTCGACAGCCGGGCCTGATACGAATTTCTCCGGACCGCACGAAGGAAGCAAGAACTTTGCTGAAAGAGGCACAGAAAAGGCATGTTTTAACCCTGGCGAAGCCTCGACTGTTGAGCCATCCGGCCGAATAGACGCCCTGCGGTCCCGTCTCGGCCATCCAGGCGGCCGTACATTCAGGCGAGCCGCCCGAACCGCGGGTCAGCTGACCCACCGACCGCGCTCGTGCTCACACCGGTAGGCGATGGACGACATCCTTTCCCGTATATCGGCTCGGAATACCGCCATACGGGGCCCGGACAAGGAGATCGCTGCCAGCCGATCTCCGCGGATCATGATGGGTACTGCGGCGGTGAACAGCTTGTGGTGCGTCATACCGTCATCGAAGGCAATCCTGGGGGCGACACGCTCGGTTGGCGATTCCTGCCGCCTGCTCCAAAGCACTGCCCGCCCGGCTGCCACTTGGTGCGCCTGCCACCGTCGCCTGAAGTCGATCGGCCTGCTGAGCATGCTGTCACCCGGCGGCTCGAACTGGTCGACACAGCGGACTACACGGTCCTCGACGACCATCAACTGAACCAGCATGTGCGTCGACTCGTACAAGGACAACATGCCCTTCAGTGCGTGACGGCGCACGACCGCGTGACCGTCACCGGCCATACCCATCGTCGAATCGCGATCGCTCAGTTCGTATCCCGCGGTCGTGCGGCGGACCACTCGTTCGGCCTCGAGAGTATGCAGTAGACGATGCGCAGTTGTCTTGGCCAAGCACACTCCTCTGGCTATCTCAGCAAGCCCGCATGGAATTTCTTTCTGCCCCAGAAAGCGAATGATCAGAGTGATTTTACCCACGATATTGCGCGATTTATTCGATGAATTCGCCACATCCACAACGGTCCGTTCCGCACGAGGTGAACAAGCGGTCGTCAATTTTACTCCTGCGATAGTCAAGGTTGCCGGCAGAGTTCGGAGAGCGAGTCCTCACGATTCAACAACAGCGTTCTTCCGCGTATGACACTGACCGGCCGATATGCGGCAATGCGCAACGCATACTGACCGTAGCACGCGGCCACAAAGGACAACCAGAGAGAGCGATCCATTCATCGCGGAGAATCATGAACGAACCTTCCTCATCGAAATATGGGCCAACGGCCGGCGTGCGCGACGGCTCGCGACGGCAGCGGTCGGACAAGAGACCGTGGCGGCCGAGAAGAGCTGGGTTCATCGGCATTCGTCCATCCGCGGGTCGAGCATGGCCGCGAGCGTCCTGAGCGCCACGTACGAGACGATGAACGTGGCAACCGGAACGTGCCCGCGACCCCCGATATCGATGCCGCACCGAGCCCGAAGTGCATGAAGGTCCGCCTCGCGGTGGTCGTGAGTGGCGATTCGGGTTCCATAATGACCGTCATTATCACTAACGCCCCCTCGACCCAGCGCTGTCCGCCAGGCAAACGGGGTTGCGAAAGTGGCTTTCGCAACGCCTTACGGCTGGGTCAGCGGCACGAGACTCGTGACCACCACGAACGAACCGACCCTGACGCGCGCGCCCGCATGAAGACAAACCCCAGCCACGGCCCTTATCTCCTGCCGGTCATGGCGTCGTCGGTCTCGGTGAGCTGGATCTCGGCCGGTGAGCGGATGTGCTGGACCAGCAGCGGCGCCTCGGAGCCGATCTTGGCCAGGAAGGTTCCGCGGCCGAGTCCCATGATGGTGTCCTCAGTCCCCGCCGGCAGGTCGTACAGGTCGACGCAGGCGAGGGCATCGCTACGCAAGGACTGTCCGAAGATGAACACCGTCTCGGCTTCCTGCAGCAACGAGCGGGCGGCCGATTCCGCGGGGAGATCCGATACGTGGTGAAACCCCGCCATCGTCGCCAGACCCAGTCCGCGGGCGAGTTTCGTGTTGCGCTGGAACACCTTGCCGAGCGCGCCCTCCGCGACGTGCCAGCCTTCCTCGACGATGTTGACCGTCTGCATCAGCCGCTGCGAACGCTGCGCGAGCATGTTCGTCTGCCAAGTGTTGATGACCGTCATGACGATCCGGAGGGCGGGCCCCTCCACCGGAAGGGCCGAGATGTCGAAGTGGACCAACCCGCTGGGGTGGTCGAGCTGCACGTCGGGCGAGGTCTCCCCGTCCACCAGACCGGCGAGGTCTTCTTCGATCATCCGCTCCAGCGCGAAGGCCGGGTCGAAACCCCACTCTCGCAGTTCGGCGACGGGAATGCCGATGTTCTTCGCGGCCTCGGCGGCGGGTTTGATCAGGTGATGGACGATGTCGCCGATCACCGGGACGCGGGCGCGTTCCCGCGCGTCCCTCGTCGCGGCAAACAGGGCGATCCGCAGCGCTTTGCCCTCACGTTCGCTCACCTCGCGGCCGAGCGCTTCGGCGAGGACGGCGCGAAGCAGCATCATCTGCCCGGTGGGCCGCCCTGCCTGCTTGCCGAGTTCGCCCGCCTCGCCCAGCGAGATGACCGGATCGAGCAGGTTCAGCCTGCTCCCGGTGCCGTCCACCGCGAACCGGATCGACGGAGCGCCGACAGCGCGGGCGAGCCGGGTGTACTCCCCTTGTCCCGCTTGGGTCTTCTTGTCGAGCACGACCACGCGGCGTCCGGACAGCAGCAGCTGGCGGAGCGTTCCCCAGGTCTTGAGCAGAGAGCTCTTGCCCTTGCCGACGTCGCCGATCACGGCGACGTTGGGCGCCGAAACCAGCTTGTCGTCGTAGGCGATGAAGGGGTCGTGGCACACCAACTGCCCAGAAAGCCTGTCGGTGCCGAGGATCAGGCCCCGGTGTGTCGTCGGCGGTGAGGACAGGGCCAGGTTCAGCGCCTCCGCCTGCCGCGTCGTCGACCGCGCGCCGGCCTCACGGGGTTCGTACCAGCCCGCCCGGTCCAGCCAGCGCGTCCGGCGCACGTCGCGGCGTTTCTTCCGCCGCGCCCCTGGCTCGGCCACCGGCGGCGGCACCTGCCGTGCTTCGGGAGCACCGGGCATGGCCGCCGACGTCCGTACCGTCATTTGGGTACCGCCATTCCCCGCGCCAACGGATAGGTGGTGATCGCCGCCGCGTCGTGCCACGTGTCCTGCCATTCCAGTCTTCCGATCGCGCAATTGGCCGCGGCGTTGCCGACCCGCGTGGACGCCCTGGCCAGCTCACCCTCGTCGGCGGCGGTGACCGAGAGGGCCATGGACCAGTCGACGCCGTGGTGACCGCTGCCGGGTGAAAGGTCGTCGAGCCGTCGCCGGGACGCGGACAGCAGCAGGTCGTCGGTACCGTCGCCGACCTGACCCTTTTCCGCGGCGTTGTGCCTGCTCGCGCCGTCGACGGTGACGTCGCGGACGGCCCGCGCCCTGGCGATCCGCGCCGGGACGAACTCCATCCGCACGCTGAGCGTCCGGATCACCGCCGGGTTGACTTCGACCAGCAGCGGCGCGAGCCAATGCGGACCGAGTGGCACGGCGCCGATACCGTCCCTCGGCACCACGGCCACCCGATGCAGCCAGCGGTCGTTCACCGTCATGTGCCCGCGGTCGGAGCGGTAGTCCTGCCAGCAGTTGTGCCAGCGGATCCCCTCGTGTTGATCCACCGGGAACGCCGGATCCTGCATCGACCGCAGGACCGCGCAGGTGCGCTGTTCGCCCAGTACACGGGGCCGCACCAGATCCGCCCGGCTCACCAGATCGGCGAGCCTCGCCAGTTCCTCGCGCACCAGTCCGGCCCAGCCCGTCTCGCCCTGCCCGTGCCGGCGGGCGGCGGCGGCGAACTCGCCGTTCAGCGGGAATCGGGCCACGAGGTAGTTCCGGTGCTGTTCGGCAGTGTGCGCGGTGAGGTCGATCAGGTCCTCATAGGACTTGACGAGCGCCTCGATACCCGGCCGCTCGGAGACCCTGGCCGCGACGAACGCGCGATGGCGCGCGGGGTCGTGGGGCAGGATCCGGTTGATCTGCTGAAGACCGCGCAGGAAGGAGCCGTCCCTGGCCAGCTGGGACAGCATCACGCCGTACCGGGCCGAGGCTGACTCGAACTCGGCGACTGTGCGCAGCCCTTGCGGCTGCCCGTCGACCTCCATCACCACCGACAGATACGGGGTTTCGCCAGGATTCGAGTGCCGCAGGATGAACATGTCCTCGTGCGGTGTCCCGGCCAGGTCCAGCGGCGCCACCCGGCCGAGCGGTGGTGGCAGGACCGCCTGTTCGCTGCCCGGCTCGGCGGTGAAGGCGGTGACCCCGCGACGTCGGCGCACCAGGAACCGCCACCGGCGGGCCCAGCCCGCCGCGACGGACCGCTGCCCGTTCCACGGGTACAGGACGGTGACGCCGAGGAGAAGGACGGCGATACCCACGATGGTGCCCGCGACGCCGCCGATCCCCAGCCACAGCCAGCCTGCCAGCAAGCCGACCATGCCGAGGGCGACGCCGGTGCGACCGTCCACTTTGCCCAGCAGGCCGCGGCCGACGACTTCGCCACCCAGAATCGAAGTGCGCATCAGGCACGCCCCCTGTTCGGGGACGAGATCTTTTCGGTGTGGGTTTCTGTTTCGAGGTGCCCCGGTGGCGCGGGCGCGTTCTGCCGTTGCGCCGGCTGTCCCCGGTCACGCTGTGAGCTCTGCCGTTCCCGCTGCCGTTGTTCGTACGCCTGCTCGATGGAATGCGTCCGCGCCGGACCGCGATCGAGCGACGGCGTCGAGATCGTCGTACCTCGTTCCAGGGAAACGGCGACCGATTCGCGAACGCCGACCGGAGCCGAAGGCCGCGCGCTCGACCGGGCCGCCGCGCCGGTTCGCGTCGCCGGGAGCCTGCGCAGGATCATCAAGGGCGCGACACTCGACACGAGGAGCGCGACGGCAAGCAGGCACAGCTGGATCAGGCCGGGTACGCCCGACGGATCCCCGCCGGCCGCACCGAAAGCGCCGAACGCGGCGGCGAGCAGCAGAAAGAGTAGTGGCTTCGCGAAGATCAGGCCGAGCCAGAGGCCGGGCACCCGCAGCGCCTTCGGCCGCCAGACCGGATGTACCAGCATCCCCCAGCCGACCCCGGCGATGATCCCGGCGACCGGCAGGCCGATCTTCTCCACCGCGAGGATGAGGAAGATCCCGAGCGCGCCGGCGACGATCAGCATCGAAACGATCAAGCCCACGAACGCGCCACCCGGCAGCTTGTCGGCGGGGATGCCCGCCAGCTTCTCCACACGGGCACCGGTCTGGCCGATCGTTCCGGCACCCCAGCCGGTGATCCCCTCGGTGGCCGCGTTCGCGACGTTCGATACCAGCACCCCGATCGCGGGGAAGAAGACGATCAGCAGCACCGCCAGCGGCAGATACTTGAACAGGGATTCGCGCAGATCGTCCCGGCCGCCGCGACGCAGTCCGTGGAAGACCGCGAAAATGGCGGCGAACGCCATGACCACCAGCCCGAGACCGGCCGCTGCGGCGTACTGGGCCAGGAAATCCGGTGCGGCGGGATTGACGTTTCCCTGCTCCCCCAAGCCGTTCAGCACCTGCTTGACGAGATCGAACGCGGAGGCGTGCACCGAGTTCGCGAGGTCGTCGAGCGGGGTCGACGGGTCGGGCACGAACTCCGCGAGGTGACCGCGGCCGTCGATTCCAGGCATCGCAGGCCTCTCAGAAGACGGACAGGATGGCGCCGAAGATCAGACCCAGGCTCGCCAGCACGGCGAGTCCGATCACCGAGCGCTTGAGCGAAGCCGAATGTTCCGCGACCGACGTGTGGTACCCGTGCCGCTTCGCGGACTGCAATTCCAGCGTCGCGCGGATCGTGCCGAACGCGATCACGACGAAAGCGAGCCCCCAGGCCCCACCGAGCAGCTTCTTCCAGGCGGCGTTGAAGTCGACACCGAAGACGTCGAAGTTGGGCACGACGCCGTCGAAGGGATTCGGTGACTGGGCGAGAAAGTGGAGAATCATTGGTTCGCGGCCTTCCCGTGGCGTCGGCTGTCGAGTTGAACGACCTGGTTCGGAGTCCTCGGCGGGAGCATCGCCGGGCGGCTTCGCGAGGACAGCTGTTTCAGCGCGCGAGACACCGCGGTCACCAGGGGTTCCCACCGTGCTTCGTCATCGGCCGGAACGATCCCGCCGGGCAGCTTGACGCGGATCACCTCCGCCGTCCGTTCCCCGAAGGTCTTGGCGATCTTGCGGCCGAGCATCCGGTGCGCGCCGGTCTGGATGCCGACGACGATCGCCGTGCTCACCAGATCCGGACGGCCTTCGGCCGCCAGCCGATCGAGCATCCACCAAGCCGCCCTTGCCGCGTGGAGGTCGTCGGGGACCGGGAGGACCAGCTGGTCGGTGGTCCAGCTCTGCCGTCGCCAGTCGGTGCCGTGCGGATCGGCGGGCATGTCCGCGACGACCAGGCCGTCGAGCCTGATCGTGCCGACACCGTTCCACAGCCGCACGTTGACATGGCGGGGTTCGAGGCCGGCGTAGAGCTTCCTGGCGACTGTGCTCTTGAAAGTCCGTGGCTGGACGTTGGCGACCGTGACAAGCCCGTAGACGGCTTCGGGAGCGGCCTCTTCCGTCGCTTTCTTCTGCTTTTCCTTACGCCCCTCCGGGCGGCGGGCGGGCGCGGGCGACTCCGGGGCCGGGGGCGGCCGGTAGGTGACCGGCCTGCTGAGGTCGACGGGTTGTTCGGCCTCGTAGCCCGGCGGGTGCTCAGACATGCTGATCAGCCCCTCCTCCTGGAATGGGCCGGACGGCTTCCGCCCGGAAGTCCCCACCGGTGCGTACCGGGGAGACCTTGACGACATCGCCGCTCTGCGGCGCTTCCACCATGTACGGGACGCCGTCGACAACGCCGAGGAACAGCGCCACGTGGTGCACGACGGCGCCGTAGAACACCAGGTCTCCCGGCAGGGCGGAACCCCACGGCACGACGACACCGCCACCGGCGTGCTGCGCGCGCGAGGTCCGCGGCAGGGAAACACCGACCTGGGCGTAGGAATAGAGCATCAATCCGCTGCAATCGAAACCGACCTTGGCGAAATCCCCGTTCGCGTCGGCGACACCGCCGTCACGGATGCCGCGGGACGGCCCTGCCGCGGTCCCGCCGCCCCAGGCGTACGGCGTGCCCAGCCAGGAGAGCGCGGCCGCGAGTACTCGCGCCGTCTCCGGAGTCGGCGCCTTCACCGTCCCGGTGAGGCCTGCCCCCGGCGGCAGTTCGACGTCGACGCCGTTGGCCCGCACCGCCGTCGGTCCACTTTGGCCGGTCTGGCAGGTCATCGCGGCCGTGCCGTCGTAGAGCACGTTCGCCAGCGATTCGGCCAGTGGCTGCCATGGTTCGTACTTGCTCGCTCCGGCGCCACTGGCCTGGACGACCTGGCCGATGTCGGCGTTCGAACGGGAGTCGGTGTCGTAGCCCGGAACACGGGCGAGCAGGACGGTGAAAAAGCCCTTCGCCGCCATGCCCGCGTTCTTCCGGTCGTAACCGGCGTAGGCGTTGTTCGGTCCCGGCGCGATCTGCTGGAAGGCGCCGGTCGCCCGGCCGACGACCACGCCGGCTTCGAATCGGGATTCCTGCCTCGCGATCTGCAGGGCGATCACGACACCGCGCCGGGTGATCGCCATGCCCTTCGCGGTGGCGACGATGGCCTTGGCGACTTCGAGCTGTGGCAGTGCGAGGTCCGGAGTGGCGGTTCCGCCCGGCGCGGGCGCCGCCGTCGGAGGAGCCGCACCGGTGCAGGTCAACGCCTCCGCCTCTTCGGGGTGCGGCAGCACCAGCAGCAGGCCGCCCACCGTGAGCACCACGACGGCGAACAAGGCCCTGATCCGCATCAGCCCGCCTCCACCCTGGTGTCGACCAGCCAGCGCCCGTCGGTCTGCCGGAGCACCCGGCGCGCCGAACGGACCTGCTCGGCCTCGAAGGCCACGCCCGCCGCGGAATTGACGCGGCGGGCGGAAAGCACCAGATAGGCCACGTCGGCGCTTTGTGGTGCTTCCGGGCTCGGCATAGCGGTCACTTCGTCACAACCGCTGCTCAGCTGTTGTTCCCGCATGCTCCGGTAGGTGTCGTCGGTGTCGCCTTCGCGGCGGTCGTCCTTGGCCGAGGACGAAGTCTGGTATCGCGCCGCGCGATCGAGGTTCGCGTTCATCGGCTCACGCCAGTCGAGTGTGCACCACTGCCGCAGCCATTCGGCGCTCACCGTCGCGGGATCCGCGAAGATCCCGGCGCCGTCCGGGCGGGGGCTTTCGCCAGTAGACAGCGGAATCACCGTGGTGGGAACGGTCTGGAGCGGCGGCCGAGGAGCGACGGAACTGACCGGAATCCGCGGAGTCTCTGCGGAGGACCGGGGTTCGGACGGGCGGACGTCGGAGGGAGCTGCGGTCCCGCAGGCCGTACAGCCAAGGGCGACCAGCAAGGACACAGACAACGGGGCACGCTTCACGTTCACCTCCGGAGTCCACTTGAGCGAGTAATCGCAGTCTGTGGAGCCGGGCCGGACGAAGACCAGCGAAGTCCGCTATTTATGTCCGAACTGCGTACAGCAGGGGTGTGCTCGGGCAGTGACGGGCGTATTCAGCCGTTCCAGACGCTCTTCAGTCGCGACCCGGGATGCCAGAAGTTTCCGAGCGCGCCGGTGATCCGCAGCTCTTCCTTGCCGCCGAGTTTCGCGGGCCAGAGCTGAATCAACGCTTCCGCCACCGCACCTCGTCCGCTTCCGGGATCCGCGGCTCCGTGGGACGAGTCCCGCACATGATAGCGAAGGCGGTAGTCGCCCGCTCCGCCCGGCTGCAGGTTCAGCGGACTGGCCAGTGTCCACGACCAGTCCAGCACCGCGGCGAGTCCGGTCGCGGACCAGTAGCCGAACTCGATGACATCGTCGTAGAGTCCGATCACGTCTTCCGGTCTGCCGGGGTGAACCTCGGTGACGACCCGCACCCGCGTCGCGGTCCACGGCACCTGCAGCTTCAGCTTTCCACTCGACGCGGTGACCATGCCGGTCCAGGTGGAGACCCCGGGGTTGATCAGCGCGGTGTTCTCGCTGAGATAGAAGTACGGGTGCTGCGCATCGAGAACGCAGTCGACCCGATCGGGATGCGCTGCTGTGACGTCGCCGGCTGACATGGTTCCCTGTCTAGTGCGTGCCGCTATTTCACACAGCGCACCCGAAACGATTCGGGACTTCCGTCGGCGAATGCTGCCCGAGTGAGCGGGCACTGACAGTACGTGAAGGCCCCTCAGCTCTCGACTGTCCATAAGGGACTCTACTCTGCGGCCAGACATCCGGTTGATGCCTATATGTACGTTTTCGCAGGAGGGTCGTGAGTGGCGATTCGGAAGGTCCGTGAGCTTCACGCCTTCCCCAGTACATGAAGGCCCCCTTCCTTGCGCCTAGGTACAGGCAGGGGGCCTTCATGTACTTCAAACCTGGCATCACGCAAGAAGCGCCGCAGGTACTAAGAGAAGGCCTACCCGGGCTCTAGTGGGCGAAAAGCGCAAATCGATCCAAGTCGATCCCCCGCATGAGTTCGAGCGCCGAACGCAGCTCGTGCTCGGCGGATTCGGGATCACACCGCGCCGAAGCACGGAGGGCCTCCGCGGCTTTCGCGAGGCCGACCATGAGGTCCACCCGTTGCTCACTGGCGAGCGCGTCGTCGGCCTTGGTGTCGGCCCGTACGATCCGGTCCACGTAGCGGTCCAGCCAGCTCGCCAGTTCCAGGCTCGGCATCAGCACACCCAGCGGCATGGGCGGGGCGCCCCCTTCGCCGTTTCCGGCCGCCAGTTCCGGCCACACGCTTTCCGCGGTTCGATGGCCATGCCCCTCTGATCGCACGATGCCCCGCCTTTTGTTGTCGTTACGTACTGGTCAGCCTGAGGAAACCCTCGTTTTCGACGCCCGTTGCATGCTTTCGCAACGGGCGCGCATGAGCCACCGCCATTCAGACGTATTTCCACACCCGATCAGTTATCCGGGGAATACTCAGTGCGACCGCCAACCCAGGACAGGTGCCGTTTCAAGCAGGGAAGCATTTAGTCCTCTGGTTGCGATACTTGCGCGTGCATGTACCGCAACCAGAGGACTAAATGCCACAGCAACTTATCAAGAAAGACGAATATGTCGTCGAGTGTCCTATTCGGCCTTGGGCGCGTCCGGACGCGGCTCGGGCGCCTTCGGGACATCCGCTCCTTCCGCTGTAGGCTCCCACATGACGACGCGCAGCCCCGAAGCGTCCTGGTTGCTCTTCGCGTAGAGCGCGGCGACCTGGTCGTCATCCAGCTCCAGCGTCTCGCGGATGAATTCACCGCTCAAGCGCACCGCGGCCGGGCCTGCCGGGTTGAACAGCACGTCGATTTCGTCAGCCAGCAGTTCGACCAGCTCGCCGAGGTCGATCCGGCGCCAGTCCGGCGACGCGAGCCGCTGGCGGTGCGGTTCACCGGTGGCCACGATGACGCAGAGGAGGTCGTCCGGGGACTTGGTGATCAGCGGGTTGCCGTCGCCGTTCATCGCGATGTCGAACAACGTGTCACGCAGCATCAGCTGGATGTGCTCGGCCTCGGCCCGGCCCTGCAGGACCAGGCGCAGCACCGCGTCCAGCGGATCCGACGGCGAATTCTCGTCGGTCGGCGTGTAGTCCGGGTTGGCGCGGAACTTGCCGAGTTTCCCTTCCTCCTCCACCGGCCACAGGCCGACGACGGCCTCGATCGGCGGCGGGTCGTTCTCCGAGGCCGGGCGCCAGGCGGGATCCATCAGCAGGAACCAGTTCTCCAGCGGACCTTCCGCCTGTGTGCTGTCCGTGGTCTCAGTCATGGCGACCATGATCCTCCTTCGTTGTCGGGTGTGCTTTCCGGCTGATAGGCAACCACGCCGGGCGGGTCAATTCCGCCCGATAGGTGAATTCGCCGGGGGTCGGCGAGACGGGCGGTTCCTCGGCGAGGTGGAGAAGCTCGGCCGCCAGAGGCGGGAGAACGACGCGACGAGGCACTCCTGACTCGTCGACCGACTGCAGGGTCACGGTGCGCACCTGCGTGGCCAGTCCCGGATCCGCCGCGAGGAAGGCGAGCACCGTGGTCCATACCTCGCCGGCTTCCGGGGAGCCCTCCACCAGTGCGGCCACGGCGGCCAGGTCCAGATGACCCGGGTGGTCGCGGAGCCCGTCGAGGAGCGCCCGCAGCACCTGCTCGCTCAGGCTCACCGGCAAATCCGAGCCGGGGGTGGCCGGTGTCTCCACGCCCGGAGGGTCGGTCTCCGGGACAGTGCCGGCCGGTGTCGACGGCACGACGGGCGTGAAGCCGCGTAACGGAGGCACTTCCATTCCCGGCAGAGGCCGCCGGTAGAGCTGGGCAGCCGGGTGCCTCTGGGGTATCGCCAGGACCTGGCCGTCCCCCGCCCATCCGGTGGGCGTACGCACCACGTTCTCGGCGGGTTCCAGGTCGTCGACGCGGTAGTCCGGAGGCAGGTACACGCCACCGAAGCGGGACAGGATCTCGCCGGCGGTGTCCTCGTCCGACACGGATGGGGTCGACCGCGAGGTGTCGCGGGCGAGCTCCGCCGCTTCGAGCCCCTGCTGGATGTTCACCAACGCGATGCCCGCGCGCCGTGCCCAGCCGTAGAGGTCGGCGATCTCGGCCAGTTCGTCCGCGTCTTCGACGTCGTGGCGGACGGAGGTCAGCGGCCGCAGCGCGCGAACAAGCTTCTCGCGGGTGACATCGGTCCAAAGCACGACATGCCACCGATCGGCGGCCACCCGTACGGCGTGTTCGAGGTTGTTCCGGAACCTCGCCGTCGCCTCGGCCGTGCGCAGGCCGCCGCGCAACCACGCAGAGTGCACCAGCCGAGGCAGCGCCAGCAGTTCGGGCAACGGCGGAACCGCAGGCAGCCGATCACGCCCGGCCCAGTTGTGGCGGCGCTCCGCGGACGGTTCGTCACGTTCTATACCGACGTCGCGCATGGACCCGGTCAGGTCGAGACGGCGCACCAGTTCGACCGCCCGCTCAGCCGACGGTCCCATGGTGATGACCGGCGTCGGCGCGGTCTTCGCCGAGATCGGGTCGCCCTGTCGGTGGCCAGGGACCAGCGCGGCGAACGCCGCGGAGATCGCCGCGTGGTCGCCGGTGGCCAACGCCTGTTCACCCAGTTCGTGAGCAGGCAGCTCGACCTTGATCACACCCTCGGAGTCCGGCAGGTCGTTCATCAGATCCGCGTACGCGGCGCCTGCGAGCCGGACCTCGACGTCCGGGGCGGGCAACCCCAGCCCCGCCAGCCGCGTCTGCTCGAGGCGGTACTCGTCGCGGAACACCGGCAGGATGTCGTCCGCCCGCTCCAGCCCCTCCTCGATGTCATAGCCGTAACCGACGATCTCGACGATGGGCAGTGCGGCGGCGTTGCGCGCCCGCCACGCGGCCGCCCTCGCTACCTGGCGGGCCACCCGCCGCAGGTCCGGATTGTCCCCGTCGCCGAAGACGGCCGCCTCCGCGATCCGACCGGCCGCCAGGTCGCTCAACGGAATCGGCTCGGCCCGAACTCCGACTTCACGGAAATGCCCGCCCTTCGCGACGATTCGCCTCCCGCCCCAATGGAAGTAGACGACGTTGTCCGCGGCTATCAGCGATGTCAGCGGCTGTCGCTGGCCCCAAGCCCTCTTGAGCTGGACCGCCGAGCTGTCCCCGCCCTCCCCAGGGGTCGCGTCAGCCCAGCAACTGAGCATCACCTGCTGGGTGCCCACGCCCGGCTGGGCCCGGCGGAACACATCGCTGCCGTGGATCGCGGCGGCGCTCGGCTCCCCGGCGAGCCGGACCCGGTCGCCGGAGCCGTCACGGCGCCCTGTGTGCATGGAGAAGGTGAAACCGGTGCCTGGGTTGCCGTGCACCATGTTGGCCCACGGCCGACCGGCGTCCGGCTTGAGTGGTGTCAGGTAGGCGACATACTTCTGCCGGTGGACGCCCTGACCGTCCGATGTCTCGGTGGCGGAGTAGTAGAAGTGCTGGTGAACCGCGTCCTCATAGGCGGCGTTCGCCGACAGCTTGGCACGGTCGAACTTTTGCGACGGGAAGAATTGGCCATGCGTGCCCAGCTTCGCGTTCGCTCGTTCGTAGCTGACCAAGTGCTGCGGGCCGGGCACGATCGGCGCGATCCGCTGGAATCCGGTACCGGCCAGCTTGAGCACACCGTCCTGCCCGAACTTGAGCTGACCCTCCGGACCGTAGAAGGAGCGTGAGTAACCGCCTGGAACGAAACCTGCGGCAAACTCCGCCAAGCCGACCGCCGGGCCACCCAGGCTCGCCAGCATGACCGGGATTGCCTCTCCTGCCTGGTACTGATCCCCGCTCTGGGTGCCCAGTATCTCGCGCAGGCCCTGTCCGTCACGCAGCGACTGGGCCAGCACACTCGAGGTGAGCTCCAGTTCTTCGCCATCCCTGCGGAGCGCCCGGTAGCCTGTCTCGCCGCGCTGCGCGAACAGCAGCACGGGGCGCTTCTGCCACGGCACATACTTCATTTCGTCGTCATGGAAAACGGTGAAAGGACCGGAGTTCTTCTTCGCCCAGCGACGCACCCGGGCGAGGGTCTCCCGGTCACCGGGGAAACGCACGAACTCCCCGATCGGCGTGCCCTTCGGGCCGATGATCGGCACCGTCTTCAAGTCTCCCGCGCGCGGAACGGACACCAGCGTCACCGTGCCGTCCGCGGCCCGCACCTGGACGTCGTTGAAGAAGTTCGCTTCACGCAAGGCACCGGCGAAATCGAAGCCCACCCCGCCGAAGTTCACCCGGACGTCGGGGGCGTCGGTGTCCAGCACCACCGGACGGCCCGCCTCCAGGTGCCGTCGGAAGTCCTTGTTCGCCAGAAGCATGCGGCCCAGCTCTGTGCCACCCACGTGGGTGAACTTGCCGTTCGACAGCTCCAGCAGCGCCGAGGACTCGTTCCCGCGCAGTCCCACCACCAGCGGGTCCCGCTCGTCGGTGTAAGCGGGAAGATCACCGAACCCGAAGGCGAGGCCGGACGTGGAGTACCGCACGTCGGCCAGCGTCAGCGGCGGACCGGCGGTGAAAGGCTTGTCGAAGATCATCACACCGAAGTCGTCCACCCCGTACTCGCCGAGGTAATGACGGGACTGCCACGGGCCGGTCAGCTCGATCAGCTTCGCCAGGAACGCCTCGTTGACCGAACGGTCTCCCGGCCTCTCTGAGATGTCCCTGGTGATCACAGCCAACGGCGGGCGCATCGCGCCGGCGGTCACTCGCTGGAACTGCCCGCTCGCTGCCACGTACTCCGCCATTTGCTCCGGGGGCAGCAGCGAGTGACGCCCGTCGCGCAACGGTACCCAGAACCGGCCGTCACTCGCCGAGAGCATCAGCCGCAGCGGACTGACATCACCTGGCCAGTCCACTGTGGACTCGATGATCCGCTTGCCCCCCTCCCCGTCATCGGCGTACAGCCCGAGGAGCCGCTCGGTGTGCTCGGTGTTCCGGTGGATCACCTGAGTCAGCTCTTCGGCTGCCTCACCACCGATGCTCGCAATCACGTTCTCCTGGCCGTGCGCGTTCTTCAGCGTGGACCATTCGATGTCCTCCGGGGTCACTTCGTCCGCGGGCACCGGCGCCGCGGTCGTGGACGGCTCGTTCATCGGTGCCGTCACCTTGGCCGGAACTGTGCCGGTGTCGGCCGACAGCGGGAAGGACGGACTCACGTCCGGGTGCCTCCCCGGCTGGGCGGTGGTCGGAACCGGCCGGTGCTCCGCCGCGAGCGCCCGCACGAGGTCCAGCGCCTGCTGGAGATCGGTGACGCCGGTGTGCACCATGGTCGGTTCTTGCGGACTGAGCTGGATCCATCCGGAGTCGGCTTCGAGACGGCCGTCCTCAGTGATCCGCGCCCGGCCGTTGGTCACCAGAACCGGTACCTCCAGCTCCTGAACGACCGCCGCGCCCAGCCGGGCTCCGTACTGGACAGCCAGCACGAGGTGGCTGTCGAGACTTATCTCGTCCGGGACGAGATAGACGGCTGGGTCCAGCACGCCTCGGGCCGAGAGCGCCTTGGCGAACCCTTCGAACGGCACGGGCTCGCGCCGCCACATTTCCACGGTGTCCTGACCAGGGGTGATCGTGGCGGCGACGATCTGCGCACCGAGATACTCCGGCATCTGCTTGATGGTGCGCACGGCATCACGCACGCTCTCCCCCCACGTCGGAAACAACCACCCGAGCCCGCCATGACCCGTGACCGTTTGCGCACGAAGCTGGTGGTCGTTGTCGCCCTCCAGCTTCCACGGCGCCGTCCAGGCGAACAGTCCCACAGCAAGCTGCTGCGCGGCCGGGCTCAAGGGCAGCAGCTCCAGGAAGTCCAGCAGGAGGCCCAGCCGCTCCTCCCTGGTGCTGGACTGTGGATCATGGCCGAGCAGCCTCGGCTCGGTCATCAGCTCGTCGAGGCGACGGTAAATCGACGGGTCCTGTGCGGCCAGCACCATCGCCGCCGAGATCTCCGCGCGGATCTGCCACACCGCCGGATCGAGGCTTCCCGCCCAGAACCGGAACTCCAAGCGGTCGTCGGGTTCGTCGAGGATCGTTTCGAAGCTGATCGCGTCTTTCTTGCTGCTGCACAGCGCCTGGACCGCCCCGTCCGTGGTGATCGAGGCGATATCCGGCGGAACCGGGTTGGGACCTACGGCTTCCAACTTTCGCTGGGGGGCGGTCTTGCCGTGGTGGTTTCCCAGCTGGTAGAGCAGGCTCTCGAACGCCTTGTTCAGCTGCGCCACTCGCCCGTAAACGGGGAGGTCGAGCTGCTGCTCGAAGCTGAAGTTGACGTGTCCGCCGGTGCGCTTGGCGTCCGGCGAATCACCATCCCCGTGACTGCGGATGATCCCCAGCACGTCGTGCAGCTCCGACCAGCTGCCCGGCACACCAGGCAGGATCCGCGAGACGACCTCCGCACCCCTATCGTGTGCCAGTTCCATCTTCAACGCCCATTTGTCCAGCGTGGTGGCATACTTGTCGCTGAAGAGCGCGCCGTCATTCCACTCGAGATAGTCGGCTTCCTCCAATTTCCGGCCGAGGCTCTGGACCAGTTCGTCGAAATCGCCCTTCAGCAGCTGGAACTCGACTTCGAAGCCGAACCTCGCGTCCGGTCTGCTGCTCACTCCACCCGGAATACCTTCGGGATAGAAGGTCAACGGGCTGGCATCGTCCTCGATCTTCACCGCTGCGGCCTCGTAGATCTGGACCAGGCCCATCAGCCTGATGTCTCGCAGCTCGGTTCTCAGTGTCCGGGCATCGGCCAACCGGTTCATCAGCTCGGGTATGTCCTGCTCGGAGATCTCCATTCCGGCCAGGTTCTGAGTCCACCACTCAACCCTCGCTCGGACCTCCGGTACGAAGTCCGGCGGGAACACCGCCAGATGTCGCCTTATCTGAGCGAACTGACCGGACAACCGCCCGATCAGTTCCGGAACGTCGGCAAGCCCCACCTCGGGCACCGTGTCCACCGGCTCGGGCTCCCCGTCCGGCTCGGATTCGCGACCGCGCTCGGGGCCGCCCATGCGGCGGGTCGGCCCAGTACCGCCCGGCCCCGAACCGACGACCGGCTGCGCCGCGTCGGGATCGGCGCCGATTTCGGAGAACCGACCGCCGTCCGCCATGCTCTTCCCTGTCGTGTTCGTCAGCACATCCGTGTCGGAGCCGAACATCGTCACCGGCCGGAAGTCCTCCTCCCACGACTGCTTGATCCGGTAGGCCACCGACACTGGACCGTCCGAGGTGGCGTTGCTCTTGCAGTGGGCTAGCAGTATCGATCGCTCCGGCCCGACTCCCGCCGTCACGAAGATTTCGCTGGCGTAGAACGCCCGCGCCGCTTCCCGCCCCTTCAGCACGAGCAGGTCACCGCGCACGTGCGGCCGTCCGGTGGTCATCGCGAAGACCAGCCCCCCGCGGGAGCCGTGGCCGTGGATCAGCCACGGGTCCCGTCCAGCCCAAGGCGCTTCCACCTCCTCGTCGAGCGGGTTCGGCCCTGGCCCTTGCAGCCTCCGGAAATACGTCCTCGGCTTCTCACTGACGAAGTTCAGGCCGTGCAACGCGAACCAGGGTGAGTCCATGGAGTCAGCGGGGAAGATCTGTCCGTGCACCACGCCGTCGGATCGCACCACCGGGTAGCTGAGCAGCTGTCCGGGCCCGGGCTGGATGGCGGCGAGTGTCTCGAGGCCCTTCCTGGCGAGGGTGAGCTTTCCTGGCTCCGCGAACGAAATATCACCGAGCGGGCGGTACATGGTGCGCGAGTAGCCACCCTCCGCCATCGCGGCGGCGAAGTCCCCGAGCGGAAGCGGCTTGCCCCCGACACCGACCAACAGGAACGGGGGCGAGCCGCGGTCGCCCATGTCCGTCCGCAACCCCTCGTCGTCGCTCAGCACCTCACCGAGCGATTTCTGCGAGACGGTGACGGCGGCCCCGTCGCTGCGGGTCACCGAGTAGCTGTCGCCAGGGCCGCGACGACCGACGATGAGTACCGGCGGCGCGTCTAGGTTCCACGGCACCTTCTGCTGCCGACCGTGCTGGTCGAGGAAGACCTGCAGGGAGTCGCTGCTCGCCTCGCTGATCCAGGTCGTCAGTTGCTCGAGAAGGTCTCCGTCATCGGGGGAACGCATCACCTTGACCACGATGGAGCCGTCGTCAGTCCTCAGCGTGGTGGTCAAGAGATCGCCGGCGCGCCAGCCTGAGACGAGTTCGAACGTGGAACCGGTCTGCCGGGTGATGCCGTGTGCTTCGATCCAGGCGCCTCCGGTCGGCGCGTAGACGTCCGGGAAGTAGCCGGCCGCGCGCAGGGCACCCGCGAGGTCGAAGCCCAGCCCGCCGAAGTTCTTCCGGACTGCGCCGTACGAAGAGACCAGCACGATCGGCCGGTCGGGCTCGTCGCGCAGCAAGCGCACGAAAGCCTGATCCGACAGCAGCTGTTCCCCCAGGTCGCCGCCTTCGACCTCCGCGTGCGGCCCGTTCGGCAGTCCCACCTTCGCGTGGCCGATCGCGCCGTCGAGGGAGACGAAGATCGGCTCACGGTCGCCCCACTCGCCGGCGATCCGAGCCGTTCCCGCGGCGATCGCCTCGGCGAACCGCCGGAGGGTGTCGGCGACGGCGGCGCGATCCGGCCCGGTGGGGAAGCCGAAGACCGAGCCGAAACCCACGTGGTCGACGTCGCCGAGGGTCAAGGGGGTTCGGGTGAACCCCTCACCCTCCGGCACGCTCAGGAAGCCGGCTCTCTTGTCGAGCACCACCGCGCCCGTCAAGAAGTAGCTCTGCCATGGGCCCGACAGTGCCTTCAGCGCCGATAGGATGCCGGGGGCAGGGTCATGGATATCGCTGATTCCGGTCGTTTCGCTGATGGCCACGACCAGCGGCCGCCGAATCTCCTGCTCGCTCGCGCGCGCTAACACGTCGGTCGCCAGCGCCAGCTCCGCGGCTTCGGTCTCCGTCAGCTCCATCTCGAGGTCGTTCGTGAACTGCACGAGGATCCTGCCGTCATCGCTGTCCAGCAGCAGGTGCAGCGGCCGTGCGCGGTCACCCTCGGTGGCACCGGCCCAGTTCGCGACCGTCTCGACCAACTTCTCGTCCTCTATCTCACGAGAGTGGGCGGCCGAGACGTCGTCAGGGCGTCCGGCGATCACGCGCTGAGCGTGATCCGTGGCTCGGAGCGCGCCCGACTCCATGCGCTCCGCCGACCGCTTGCTCGCTGGGAAGCCCACCCCGTAGTTCCGTCCGTGCGCGTCGACCAGCCGCTTCCAGTTCAGGTCTTCCAGCCGGGGGCGGGAGATGCGGTGGAAACCGCCGTGCTGCGGTTGCTCCGACGCGGGAAGGTCCGCCGCGAACATCTCTCGGAATGGACCTTCGCCGCGGAGGGCATCGCTGAACTCCCGCAGCGCCCGATCGGACTCGCCGGGCCGGGTGGGATCGACACCGATCACGCTCACCGGCAGGTCGGGTTCCGCCGCGAGCGCGACCCGGTACTTCTGGTCCCGGCTCACATACGAGGCGAGTTCGGTCCCGTCGACGAGTCGCCCGTTGACGTCGAATCCCCCGTCGCGCGCGGTGACGAAAACGTAGAATGGGTTGCGAAGGCCGTTGATCGGAAGCTCCGGCAATTCGTCGTAAATCCGTCTCCATTGCGTCAGTTCGGCCTCGTCGGTGGAAAAGAGCACCGCGCCGACCGCTTGCGGCCCACCGTCGAAGGTCTTCACCTGTGCGGTGAACCTGACCTTCTTCGCCGGAGAGCCGCCGTCCTCAGGCGACGACGGCCCCTCGCCGGAGTCGTGAGACCGCCGGGGCGCTTCCGGTACAGGCGCCGTGTCGTCGTAGGGCAGCGGACGACCGGACGGCACGTCGATCGTCGCACCCAAGGCCCTCGCCCGGTTTTCCACGAGCCAGAGATTGCGGGGCTTCAGCGAGGGTTCGGCGAGGTCGGTACGGCCGTTCTCCCGCAGTTCCTTCAAGAAGTTCTTCAGATGCACGGTGAACAGACCGTCGTCGGCGACCACCCGGTCCGACGATGCGCTCCGGAACACCCAGGGAGTGCCTGCGGGGCCGCGGCGGACGTTCTCGTCATAGACGCCGACGAAGTGACCGAGTTCGTGGGCCACCGTGAATTCGTCGATGTCCGCGGCCCAGTGCAACTGGTCGGTCTTGCCGCCGTCCGGGCCGACGGTGATCGTCGCGTGCGCCGCGTCGGTGGGATCGTGAACCACCCGGAAGTGGAAGGCATCTCCGCTGGGCAGGCGATGCTGATGGTTGTAGAGCCTGTCGAGCCCGGCCTGCGCGTGTTCGACATAGCCGTTCACGTCGAAACGGGCGGGCGCCACGAAGTTCAACCGGACCGTGTACTCCTGCACCCATTTGCCCGGCGACACCTCGTACCGGCCGTGGTCATAGGCGATCGGGTGCCGCCACCGGCCCGCCGCGGGCCGCGGCGCCGCCTCCATGACCGTCGGCCCGGTGTCCTCGCCGAACACGGTGACCGGGACGGCCCGCGAGCGAGCGGCGTCGAGTTCCATCCTGGTCACCGGTTCGGGGTCGGTCATCCAATCCGCGGTAGGCGCCTTGCTGTGGGCCCAGGCAGGGTCGTCGAGGATCGGGTGTTTCGCGGGCAGCAGTTCGGTGGTGATGGTCGGTGCGTTTACCAGCCGTTCCGGCCCGGTCTTCCCGAGTGTCTGATGCCCGGGACCGCGCAGCTCCCAGTCCACCCGTAATTCGACCGTGCCCGGACGCGAGGGCGGCGTCGATTCGAGGCTCGGGACCACACCGAGGTCGGCAGCAGTGGTCGGAACGCCGCTCAGCCTGCTCGCGTGCTCGGTGATGGCACCTGTCAGCACCCGCGCCGCCTGTGCCGCGAAGTCGGCGTTGTCACCCGCGCGCAGCGTGACCACCGGCGGCGCGAAACCCTGGGCGGCCCGGATGAAGGCGTGCTCGGCCAGGGAACGCGCCTGCTCCGCCAGCGCACCCGTCTGCTCCCGGGCCAGGCCGGTCTCGGCCGGCTGTTGCTCGATGACGAGCTCCGGTACGTCGACGCGCCGGAAGGCGCCACGTTCGGCCGCCAGGTCGTCCACCTCGGATCCCCAAGGTGTGTCACGGCTGGTGGAAGCTTCCTCCGGCAGCCGCGCTCCCTTGTTCTCAGGCTCAGCCACGGAGTTCATCTGCTCGGCCCGCCGATTCGCGAACTGCCGCAGTCCTTCCATCCGCCGGTTCAGGACGACGTCCTCGTCGAAGGCGGAGTCGTGACGCTCCAGGGGCTTCTGAGCGGCGCTGTCTGAGCCGACGTCCGTCCGGGATCCACGGACATGCTCGGTCGGCGCGCTCCCGGTCACGGCCGAGTTGTTCGCCGGCTGCCCCGGTACGAGGAGGGCGAACGCCTTGTTGAGCGCCCTGATGGCCTTCTCACTCGAGTCCGTGGCCGTCCGGGCGATCTCCCACTCCCCGAGTTCCGCAGGCGGGAGCACGATGTCGAGTGTCACGCGGCGCGGGGTGCTCGCATCCACGCCGGTGCGCGGGGACATCTCGGCCGGAACGACGCGGGTGACGATGTCGTCGGGGTCGACGGGCAGGCCCAGCCGGGCCATCCGCAGTACTTCCGACTCCACCTCGGCCCGGAATACCGCGACGACGCTATCCGCGCTGTCCCGGCTTTGGAACCAGGTGATCGTCGCGTCGGGGAGAGCGACCCCGTTCCGGTGCCGCCACGCCGCCGCCCTGACCACCCGCCGGGCCGCGTCACGTACGTCCTCGATCTCAATTCCGGCCAGGGTCCCGCCGTCACCGGTGAAGCCGACCGTCACCGGGCCGATCTTGCTCGCCGCGAGATCACCCAAGGGTACCGGCGGGTCGGACGCCTCGCCGTACGGGAGTGCCTCGGTGAAATGTCCGTCCTTCTCCTTGAACCTGCGGATGCTGGTCGTATCCGCCACATGGACGGTGTCGGTGGCGCCGTAGCCCTTGACCGGCTTCCGCACCAGCTTTCGCCACTCCACGACGTAATGCAGGGCGGGAGCGCCGACAGCTCCATTGGCCGGAGAGTTCAGTGAGCACTGCCCCAGCACGACCGGGCTCTCGGTATCCGGCGCGGCCCGCCGATAGATCTCGCTGCCGTACACGATGTGCGCGGCCGTCCGCCCGGTGACGGCCACCTCGTCCCCGATGTGTTGTGGCCGATCGGTCTTCAGCGCGACCTGCATCGCCTCTTCGAGGCCATGGCCGTCGAGGAACCAAGGTCGCCGTGGACTTCCCGCCCACGGTGCAAGGTAGGGCGCCAGTCCAGTGATCGTCGCGCCACTCGCGTCCCGCTCGGTCGTCCGCCGGAAGTAGTACGACTGCCGCACCGCGGAATCGTTGAAGGCGGCCAAAAACATGTAGTGAGCGTCTTCCTCGTGGAGGGGGAAGAACTGCCCGTGGATACCGAGAAGGTCACTGGCCATGGCGTAGCTGAGGACCTCGTCCGGCGTTGGAGCCAGCGGCTCCTCGACCTCGAAGACGTCCTGATCCACCGTGATCCCACCGTCAATGGACAGTTTGATCCGGGCCGGAGGCCGATAGACGAGGCGCGAGTAGCCACCGCGTTGCATGCCACGGGCGATCTCGGCGAGTCCGGTGGCCCTGCCGTTCAGGGCAGCGACCACCAGCGCCTTGTCTTTGACCGAGGCCACGCCCCGGCCCAGCAACTCCCGCAGATCGAGATCTGCGCGCACGATCTTCACCAGCTCCGCCGGGGTGAGCGAAAGATGCACCTCGTCCTTGCGGATGGCCAGGTAACCGCGCCGGTCCACCCCGGTCAGCAGGAACCCTGGCAGGACCTGCCACGGGGAGTTCACCGCGTAAGGTTCCCCATGGCCGTCTGCGAGCAAGAACGTCCGGAGGCGGTCCGCCGTGGCCCTCTCAGCCCACCGCTTGGCGCTTGCGTAGTACAGCTGGTCGCCGGGGAAGCGCACGAACAGCGCGACCGGGTCGCCACCGGCGTTCATCAGCACCGCAGTCTGCAGATCCCCGGCCCGCAACTCCGACACCTTCACGAAGTCCGACTGACCGTCCGTGACGATCCGGCCCGATTCGAGCTTCGCGTCACCTGTGGGCGCGAACACGTCGTTGTAGAGACCCCTGTCTCGCAAGGCGCCTGCAAGGTCGAAGCCCAGGCCGCCGAAGTTCACTCGGTTGCCGCCGCCCCGCGCCACCAGTACCACCGGCCGCCCCGGGTCCGTCCTCAGCGCGTGCCGGAACAGCGGATCACTCAGCAGCAGTTGCCCGAGGTCACGGCCATCCAGTTCCAGCTGCACACCGGCCTCGAGGAAAATCCTGACGAAGGTCCCGTCCAGTGAGTCCGCGGCCACGATCAGTGGCTCCTCCGAACCCCATACCCCATTCAGGGCAGCTCGGCCGCTCGCAGCGGCCGCGGCGAAGTTCTCCAGCATCGCCCTTTCCAGCGCGCCACCCGGTACCGGGAAGCCCCACACCGATCCCGACGCCACGAGTGTCACGTCCTGCCAGGAGGGCACGCCGCTTTCGACGATCTTCGCACCACGAGGCAACTCGACCACCATGGTCTTGGCGAATTTGAACTTACCCGCGTAGTCGTAGGCCTTCCACGGCCCCGCCAGCTCACGCAGTCTCGCCAGCAGCCTGGCATTGGCCGCGCTCGACCTTCCGATCCCCACAAGTGGGTTCCGGGTGAACACCACGAGAGGAGGACGGACCCCTCCCCCTGTCATCTGCTGGAACATCGAAGACTTGTAGACGAGTTCCGCCGCTGCCGAGGGGAGCACATACCGGACACTGCCATCGCTCAGTGGCGCGGCGAAGCTGCCGCCCTCCTCGTCGAGCAGGAGCACGACCGGGCGTGTCCGCTTCCCGTCGGTCGCCGATGCCCAGGCCTGCATGGCGGTCCGCGTCCGCCGCTTGCCTTCGCTGTCCGCGTAGACCTCATGCCGGGCGCGCAGAGTATGGTCGTTCACCAGGAGCCCCCGGCTTCGCAGGTCTTGGCCGAGGCGTTCCGCTGAAGCGAAGCCCATACCGAACTGACGTTTGCCGACACCCTTCAGCGGAATCCACTGGAGATCATCCGGCCGGATCTCCGCGACCATCGAGAACCTTCCGTCCTGCAGGGGCACCGTCCGTCCGGAGTCGACGATGGTCAACGGCTGGGACGCCGCCAGCACGGTGCGGAAAGGCCCGCCGCCCCGCAACGCCTCGGCGAATTCCTTCGCCGCCCGCAAACCGCCATCCGGTTGTGTCAAATCCGCCGCGATCAGCGTCACCGGTACCTTCGGATCCCGTGCGAGCGCCCGGAACCACGGCGAATTCCGCACGTGCCGCGCAAGCGTGGCACCGTCGACCACAGTGCCGTTGAGCATGAAGCCACCGTCACGTCCCTCGGCGAACACGCGGAACGCCCGACGCTTGCCCTCCCTCTCCATCGCCTGGTGCAGCGGCTCCCAGCGGCCCGCCTCCTGGACCAGCGAATCGAAACCGATCGCGCCCACGGACGACGCCGTGGGCCCATGAACGGACCCGCGGGGGGCGGTCTGCACCGCCACGTCGACAGTGATCGTGCTCTGCACGGTGGCCAGGGTCCGGACGTGCGGCACGGGCCCGGCGCCCTCGAGTCCCGCGCGCAGCAAGGCGGCGACGAACTCGGCCCCCGGCCCCAGCCCGCGGACCGTCACCCGCGGCATCGGCAATCCATCGGCCTGCTGGAATCCGGCGGACGCTCTCAGCGTGTCCACCAAGGTCCGCATTTCCTGCTGCGGTTCCGGGCCGTCCAGACGCAACGGCCGGCCGCGCACCTCGAAAACGCGCTGTCTGCCGAGTTCGGCGTTCACCGTGTCGCGCAGCACCTGGTCCTCGTCCACAAAGTACTCGAACGAGGATGTCCGGGACGACGAAGCCGGGGCCGCGGTGGTGGGGGCGGGCCCGGTACCGGAAGTCAGCCCCAAGCCGGAGAACTCCCGCACCGGCGCGGAGCGGGAGTTTTCCGTCGCTGGGGGAAGCACCTCCGGTTCACCGGTTTCGGTCCCATCGACCCGGTAGTCGTCCGGTAGCTCCTCTATCCGGCTACCGGTGCCGTACTGAATGCCTCCCACTGCGTTCGGTGTCGAGTGGACGAAACCGGCGTGTTTGACACGGGCAGGAGGAACCTCACCGGGTGGTAACGCCTCGACGAAGTCCCCGTCGAGGACATTGAATCGCGTCGTGTGGTCCTGCTGGACGCGATTGGTCGCAGCGAAAACGGCACCGCTCTCCCTGCCGTGCGCGTTGATCTGCGGCTTCGGGCGCAGTCGCGAAGGTGGCGAAGAGACGATTCGGCGATCCTCCACGTCCGGCAGATACGGAGTGCCGTTCAGATCGGCGACGGGTCCGGCGGACAAGAACGATACGAGCCGATACTTCTCTCCGCGGTTCAACTGCTCGGCGAAGCGACCAGCCTCGTACACGAGCGTCGACACATCCGCTGTGCCATCGACGACCAGAACCACTTCGGCATCCGGGTCCCACACGAGCATGTCCTGGTAACTCTCGGCTTCCCGGACCAGCACGACCAGAGCCGCCGTGTCGACCACCTCGCCGTCGACGACGAACCCGCGCTCGTGGGCGGTCGCGAAGACGAAGAACGGCCGCGCCCCCGCCTCAGGCCCGACCGGCAACGACGCATAGACCCGCTCCCAGAACCCGGCGTCCGCGCCATCCGCCATCAACAGCAATCCACCGGAAACCCCCGGCCGAGACTGGAGGTAAACGATCGAGCCGGCCTGTTCCACCTGGCCGATCGAATCCACGTCCATAGTGGATCGAGCGGTCACATGCCCGTCGATCGCCCTCGAAGAAGAGGTCTCCCTACCGGTGCCAGAAGGCTGGGCGGCCGGGTTCACGGCCTGCCCCGGAGCAAGAAGGGCGAAGGCCTTGTTGAGCGCGAAAACGGCGATGTCCTTGTTGCCGTGGGTGTCGACCAGACGAAGGGCTTCCTCACCGAGTTCGTGCTGCGGCATGGTGACCTCGATCTTGCCGTTCGGCCCGGCTTCGGACGTCGTCTCGACGCCGGTGATCGACACCCGGACCTGCTCCGGCCGGATTTCCAGGCCCAGGTCGGCCAAGCGCGCGGATTCGGCGCGCAGCTCGTCGTGGAACACTCTGTTCAGGGCGTTCGCCCGCTCCTTGCCCGTCTTCCGGGCGCGTCCGGCAGCACCCAGGATTCCGATCTTGCCGAAGCCGGTGATCGTCACCTCCGGCAGTTCCACGCCATTGCGCAGACGCCAGGCCGAGGCTCGCGCCACCTTCCGTGCGACCTCGCGCACCAGCGCGGCCTCGGTTTCCGGCACCGCCTTGCTCGTGGTCGGGAAAGTGATCTCCACCGGCTCGATCCGGTTCGCCGCGAGATCGGCCAGCTCGACCTCCTGAGCGAGGTCCTCGTCCGGTAGGGCTTCGGCGAACACTCCGGACTTCGCGACCGAAAGGCTGGCGTTCGACTCGCTGACAAAGACCTTGTCGGTGGCCCCGAAGACGCGGCCGGTTCTGCCCATGGTTCGCTGTCCCTCGGCCTTGAACTGTTCCGCGGGCGTCGCGTCCGTGGCGCCCGGTGCCGCCATCGTCAGGCAGTGATTGATCGCCACCGGGGCAGTGGGGTCGACGCCGGCTTTACGGAACACCTCACTGCCGAACGCGATCTGAGCCGCGATACCCCCACTGACCAGCACGGTGTCGCCGAAGTGGAAGGGCCGATCGGTCTTCAGCGCGAACGCGAATCCTGTCCGGTGGCCGTGGCCTTCCAAGGACCACACCGGTAGCTTGCTCCCCGCCCACCGGGCGACCACCGGGACGTGGCGTTCGGTCACGCCGTCTGCCTGATCCTTCACCCGGCGGAAGTAGTACCGCTGCCATGCCGGAGAGTCGTGCCGCGCGGCCAGGAACATGCTCTGCGCGTCCTGCTCCGTCAGGGGGAAGAACTCGCCGTGAACACCGAGGCTTTCGTTGGCCATGGCGTAGCCGACGACGCCCTCCGGCGTGGGCGGGGCGGGCTGGGTTTCGAGAGTCCCACCGGAGGTGGCGAAGCCCCCGCTCTTAGAGAGCGTGAGTGTGCCCCGGGGATGATGAACGGCGCGCGAGTAGCCGCCGGAAGGCAGCGACCGGGCGAACTCGCCTGCCCCCTTCGTTTCCCCGTTCAGCGCGGCGAACACCAGCGACCGGAAGTCGGATCCGAGGCTGCGGTCCAGCGCGTCTCGCAGACCGGGATCGTTTCGCACGATCCGGCCCAGCTCCAGCTGGGTGAGTTGTTGGGGCACTCCGTCCTTGCGGATGGCCTGGGAACCGCGGTCTCCGGTGCCGTGGAACACGAACATCGGGATGGTGCCGGCTGTCCATGGTGACTTCATCCTGGTGGAAGCGGCGTCGGCACGGTACTTCCTCAGCCGATCGGCTGTCGTGTTCTCAGCCCACGTAACGGCCCGTGCGAAGTCCGCGGCGTCTCCCGGGTACCGTACGAACAGCGCCACCGGCTTGTCGTTCCTGTCTCGCAGTACGTCGGTCCGCACGTCACCGACGCGAAGTTCGGACACCTTCGCGAACCCGGCCGGGCCGCCCGCGACCCTCCGGTCCGACTCGAGCTTCACGTCGCCGACCGGGGAATAGACATCGGTGTAGAACTTCTGCGCCCGCAACGCTCCCGCGAAGTCGAAACCCAGGTGTCCGAAGTTGACCCGGGCCCCACCGTTGCGGGCGACCAGCACCACCGGCCGGTCCCGGTCACTCTCCAGTTGCCGCCGGAAGACCGGATCGGCCAGCATCATCTCCCCAAGTTGCTTGCCGTCGAGCTCGAGAACAGCCCCTGTTTTCGTGCCGATGCGGGCGAAAGTCCCGTCCGGGGAATCGACCGAGACGATCAAAGGCTTCTTCGCCCACACCCCGTCGAGATCGGCGGCGCCGCTCTTGACCGCGTCCACGAAATCCTTCAGGGCCGCTGTCTCGGCCGCTGGTTCCCGCATGCCACCGGGAACGGGAAAACTGAACACGCCGTCCCACGACACGTGCGTCAATTCCGCCAACGACGGCGGAGGGCTCTCGGCGAATACGGCACCCGGCAGCACGGTCAGCATCGAAAAACAGTCGTAGAAGAACGAACCGGTGAGGTCGTAGGTCAGCCGGGGCCCGGTCAGCGCACGCAGCTTGGCCAGCAACCGCCTGTTCGCCGTTCTCAGTGGGGTTTGTTCCTCTCGGTCGGTCCCCGAGAGCACCACCAGCGGCGGCCGCGTCGGACCTGGGTTCAGCGTCTGAAACGCGGTGGACTTCGCCAGCAGCTCCGCGGTCACCTCTGGGGTGAGGACCTCCTCGGTTCCGTTCGACAAGGGAGCCGAGAAGTTGTCTCCGCTGAGGTTGAGCAAAAGCATCCTGGGACGGGCCCGTATGCCTTCCGTGGCCGCGGCCCACAGCGAGGTGGTCGGCTTTTTGTGGTCTGTTCCGGGTGAGATCTCGACCACCGTCCGCAGGCTGTGGTCGCTGGTCATCGCCAGGTCCGCCGCGTAGGCCGTAGCGGCATCCTCGTCGGTCTTGAAGCCCATACCGAACAGCTGGCCGTTGACGTCTTTGAAGGGCGCCCAAAGCACGTCGTCCGGCTGGATCGCCGAAACCCTCAAATAGGAGCCATAAATGTGTATTTGTCCCTTTTCGTCCGGTTTGATCCATCCGGTCGCGATGGTCACCCTGCGATACGGCCCGTCGCCCCGCAGGGCCTCCGCGAACTCCTTCGCCGCCTCGATGCCCTGGACCCCCGCCCCGATCAAGGTCACCGGCACCGACGGGTTGCCGGCACGCTCCTGGAACGCCGGCGAATTCCGGACATGGCGGGCCAGGGCAGCGCCGTCGATCAACGCGCCGCCGACAAGGAATTTGCCGTCTCGACCGGTGACATAGACGTGGAAGGGTTTGGCCACGGTCCGCTCGCGGGACGGTGTGGCATGCAGGCGCTCCCAAGTGGCGTTCTCCGCGGAGGGGCCCGAATCGAAGCTGAGCCCGCCGGCCGTGGTCGCCGTCGGCTCATACGAGGAGCCCTTCGGAATCTCGTCCAACGACAACTCGACGGTGACCGGGCCGGAGATCCCCAGGCCGACCACGATGTCCGCCCTCGGCTGCGCCGGGTCGCCGCTCAGCTCCGCCCGCAGCTGATCCGCGACAACCTGTGCATCCCCCGGCGCACCCGAGATGTCGACCCGCACCGCCAGTCTGTCTGCCCGCTGGAGCATGGTCACGGACCGCAGAGCGCCGGCCAGCTTCCGCAGAGCGTGCCGGCTAGCGGGAGTCAACATTCGCGGCGCCGAGGGGTCCACGGCAAAAACCCGCTGTCCGGAGAGTTCCGCCCGCAGGGCCTCGATACCGCCGTCCGACGAGAAAGTGTCACCCGGCCCGGATCCAGCGTCCGGCTCGCTGACCACTTCATTTCCGGTCCGCGGTGCGGAGAAGACCACGGAGCCCTCCGCGGGTTCGACACCATCCGCCAACGGCAGCACCGTCCCGTCCCGCCGCACCTCCACCCGAGTGTCGAAACCGTGGACATCGCCCCGGAAACCGGCGTCATGGAACAGCTCGGCCAGCGTGACCACCCGGTTGCCGTATCGCGGGCTACTCACCCGGCAGCTGAGGAACACCAGGGACGACCGTTGCAGCAGGCCCGCGTCGCCCGGCAAAGCGATGCCGGAGAGCAAGCGCACCACCGAGCGCTCGTCCAGCGATACGACGCGGCCGCTCCTGGTTCGGACCGAGAAGCCGTTTTCGCCGTGATGCAACGGAACGCTGAACTCCCCCGGCGACACGGCGCGGTTCTCGAACGCCTCCAGCAACACGCCTCGTTCCCAGTCCGAATGCGGGAACCCCACGCCCACCACCACGCCGGAACGCGAACGCAACGGGACGAAGTCCACTTCGGACGGATCGAAATCCCCCACTGGAGCGAGTTCTGGTCGCGGCGCGGCCGGCATCTCGGAGGCCAGTGTCTCCGGCGGCGCCTCGGCGTAGGACCTCGCGACGGTGAACATGTTCCGAAGGGCGTGGTGCGCGTCGTCGCGGACATCGTGTCGCCGGGCCGCGGCCCCCAGAATGTCGCTGACGCCCGGCCAGCCGAGCAACGCGACCATCTCGGCACGTTCCCACGCCGCGCCGGGCTGTTCCCCATCGAGGAAGGTGTGATAGGCGAGCGCGCTCAACATGAGGTTGTGCAGCGGGAACCGCCGCGCGAGTTCGTCCGGGGTCAGACCTTCCGGCGGCATGACGTGGGGCAGCAGCCGCGTCCGCAGCGCGACGATCTCGTTCCGCGGGATCTCGGTGAGCAGATCGGCCATCTGTTCCACCTGCTGCGCCAGCGACGACCGCGAATCCTCGTCGAACTGCGCCAGGCTGTCCTCATAGGTCGGGGGCTCGTCGGCGACGAGATGCTCGCTGTAGACCGGTGCACCGTCGGAGTGCCGAGTGCTGCTGCCCGCATTCTCCGCTTCGTCGTAGGTCGGCAGGTCCGCTTCCTGCAGATCTTCGCTGTAGAACCCGCGGCCCGGCTCGGGGAACTGGCCGAACGGCGTCTCCCGGTCCGCGTTCCGCATTCGGCGGCTGCTCAGGCGAACGGCTTCGGCCGCCTGGCGTACGTCTCCCAGTTCGGTCCACGCGTAGGTCGGGTGCTCACCGTGGACCAGCAGGTCGGTCAGCATCATCGTGATGCCGTCGTGGAACGCCTGCCGGATTCGTTCGGGGACCCCGCCCGGCACCGTCGGCGGCAGGGCGCCCAGCAGGTCCTCCGCCTCCTGGCGGCGCAACTGCTCCTGCCAGTGCAGTTGTTCCCGCAGTCGTCGCTGGTCCTCGTCCCGGCTCTGGTGCTCTTCCGAGGGCAGCGGTTCGCCCCGCCGTCGTTCATCCAGGCGGGCCCGGGCCTGGTCGAACCGCTCCTGGAAGCGCGCAAGCTCCGTCTCGGCCCATGCGGCGAGGTCGTCGAACGCGGCCAGCCGCTCGAATCCGGCCCGAAGTTCCGAGGCCAGGCTTTCGGCGTCCGAACCTCGCGACAACGCCAGTGCCACCGAGTCGGTCATCGACTGCCACAACCGTTGCTGCTCGGCGGCGTCGGGACCATAACCCGCCCTGGGACGCGGACGTTCTCCGAGCAGCGCCGCCGCCTCCTCGCGGAGTGCGGCCACCGGGGCCATCTGCCCGGAGTCGCGGGACATCGGGGCCTCGAACTCGGCCACCGCCGCGAGCAGCCTGCCCGGTTCCAGAGTGGATCCGCCTTCGGGGCCAGGCTCGCTCATCCACTCGGCCGGCTCCTGAAGGTCCGTGACGTACCGCCCGTCGGCCTGGCGCCTGAGCACGTCTTCGTCCGCATAGAGGCTGTCGTCGTCGCCTGACGGCTCATTCGAGTCGTCGGTGATCAGGCCCCCGCGTGCCGTCTCGGTCGGCACCGGGGAAGGTGTCGAAGGCTCTTCAAAGCCCAGCCATTCGCGGGCGGCCGGATCCACTGGCTCGGGCACGGCGACCGTTGACTGCAACCTGGTCAGGGCCAGCGGCACACCGGTGTAGTGCGTACGGACGCCCGACAGATCCCGCAAGTCCTCGGCCTTGCCACGCAGCCGCGTGACATCCGGATCGTCCCAGGCCTCGCGAGGAGACGCGCCTGCGGAGATCCGGTCCGTCAACAGCGTCGCGAGGCCGTCGTGGACGAGTTGCCGGGCCGCGGTGTCCGCGCCGGCCGCCGCAGGGGGCAGCGCACCGATCAGCGACTGGACCACCTGCCGGGCGGACGTCACCGCCTGCGGCGCGGTTTGCTCACGCTGCCGTACCCGGTCCCCGGCGGCGTTGACCTGCTCTTTCCACTTCTCCCACTCCCGCTGGGCCGTCGACCGTACGTCGGCCGGAGCCGGATCGGCGGTCGCGGGCTGCTCGTTCGTGTTCTCCTGCCGGACCTGCCCCAGGATCGCCAACGCGGTCCGGGTGTAATGCGCGGTCTCCGCCGGACCACGCAACGTCTCCATATCTTCGCGCAGCCGGACGACATCCCGAAGGTGCCAGGCGACACGGGGGTTCCTCCCGTCGGCGATGTGATCGGTCATGATCGACACCAGCCCGTCGTGCAGGGTCTGCCGCAACCACTCGTCCACAGTGGACACCGCGGCCGGCAGCATGCCCACCAATCTTTCGGCCTCGCGGCGTGCCTGTTCGACGGGCACCTTGGAGACCGGCCTGCCCTCCTCCCGCCCCTCGACCCGCTCGTCCGCCGCCAGAATCGCCTCCATCCACCTCCCCATCGCCAGCTGCTCCAGCACCTCCAGCGCGGTCCGGGTGTAGTGCGGGTTCTCCGTCGGTGCCAGCAGCGACTCCAGAGCATCACGCAATCGCGTGACATCCGCGTCCTCCCAAGCGTCCACGCGACTCACGCCACCGGAGATCAGGTCCGTCAGCATCGAGATGAGGCCGTCGTGCAGGGTCTGGCGGGTCTCCTCGTCCACACCGGCCAATCCGGGCGGCAACTCTCCCGCCCACTCCTCGGCCTCGGCTCGCGCCCGATCGACCGGTACCACCGACGGAAGCGAACCCTCCATCCGCTCCTCCACCCGACCGGATGCCTCCAGGATCGGCTCCAGCCACTCCTCCAGCGCCCGCTCGCCCGGATCCTCTGCAGCGGACGATCCGGCATTGTCCATTCCGGACTCGCTCGGCCGCGCGGACTCCACCGAGCCGGTGTCCTCGTAGGCGGCGCCGTCCCACTGTTCCTCGAACTCCGGCAAGGTCTGGGTGGTGGCCTCGGCCCGCTCGGCTTCCAATGCCGCGATTTCAGCGAACGGCAGCCTCATGTAATGCGACGGATGTCCCGGCCCTCGCAACGACTCAGCAGCCTCCCGGACCTGAGTCACCGTGGGATCCCGCCAGGCGGCCTGGAACGAGGTCCCGTTCAGCAGCGCATCGGTCAGCAACGCCACAAGACCTTCGTGGAGGAAGAGGCGAACCCCGTCATCGGCTTCCGCGACCGCGTCGGGCAACCCGCGCAGCAACCGTTCCGCCTGCCCACGGGCTCGCCTTACCTCATCCGGCGAGTGGATCGCACGCTCGTCAAGCCGCGCCTGAACCTCCGTGATGGGCGTGGACCACGTCCGCGTCGCCTCACGGGCCTCGGCGGCCGGCGTATTCTCTTCGGCCTCCGCAAGCCCGTCCTCGTCGAAGCCGGTCTGCTGTGACGAGACGTCTTCGTCAGGCTCGATGTCAGACCACGAGAACTCCTCATCGATCCAGGTCCTGGGTCCGGGTTGGGGTAGCGCCTCGATCCCGGGGCGGAAGCCGGGATTCGGATGATACGTCCCCAGCTCTCCACCCTCGGAGATCTCATGGGCACCACGGATGAAGCGCGGCCGCACGCCGCCGGGGAACACGATCTCTTCCTCATGCTCGTACAGCCGATCATGGGCCAAGGGAGTGTCGTTGATGACGATTCCGCCCGGCGCCTCGATCTCGTACCGGAACCGTCCCAGGTAGGCCCCGCCGGTCAGCGGGTTGAGGTGTAGCCGCGGGTCACGGGTCGACGAGACGAAGACCGTGACGGAGTCGGCGACCGTTCTGCCCATCAGGTCGTAACCGACCCGGCCGTACGGTGTCAGCCCGTCGCCGAATACGTTCGCCGGTGTCCGGTGGTCGTATCGGTAGAGCGGTTCGTCCGACGTCCGCCACACCGGGTCCCACTGTTCGATCTCGCTCACAGGCACATCGAAGACCGCCACAGCCGTCAACTCGCGTTGGTCGACCCTGTAGCTGTGCGCCAATTGGTCCACATCGGACACGGTGGGAGACACCTCCGCGGAAGCGGGCCGGACCGGGCCGAGGAGCTGCACCGCGGTCAGCGTGTAATGCGCCTCCCCCACAGGGCCGCGCAACGCCTCCAGTTCACCACGCAACCCCGCCACAACCGGACTGTGCCAAGCCAAACGCGGCTCGGTACCCCCCGCGATCGCATCGGTCAGCATCGACGCCAGACCATCGTGCAGAAGCTGACGCGCCTCCTCGTCCGCTCCCTCCACAGCGGAGGGCAACCCACGTGTCAACTCCTCTGCTTTGGCCCGCGCTCGCTCGACCGCGCCCACCGATTCCGGCGGACCGTCCTCCAGCTCCTCAACCCGACCCGAAGCCTCCATGATCGGCGTCAACCACTTCTCCAACGCTCGCTCGGCGTCGGCGACCAGATCGGCAATTGTCTCCGGCTCCGGTGCCTGCCGCGAAATCTCCGCCGCGGTCAGCGTGTAGTGCGCACCTTCCACTCGCCCACGCAACGCTTCGAGCTCGGAACGCAATCGCGTGACATCCGCCTCCGCCCAGGCAGCCTCGGCACGCACCCCTTCGGCGATCAGGTCGGTGAGCATCGACACCAGACCGTCATGCAGGAACTGGAACGTATCCTCGTCGACGGCGGACCGCACGGACGGCGGTTCGCGCACCAGCCCTTCGGCCTCGGCACGCGCCGTCTCGACGGGCACCGCCGACGGCAGCGAACCTTCCTCCCGCTCCCCGACCCGGCCGGCCACCTCCATGATCGCCTCCGACCACTCCGCCAAGGCGACGTCCGCCCTCTCGAGGACGTCGTGTCCTGCCGACACCGGCCGTTCACTGTCCATATCGGACACGACGTCTTCGAGAGCGGGGAGCGGGAACCCGATTCCCACCTCGGCACCGGAACGCGAGCGCACGGCCACCGAGTCCGCTTCGGGCAAATCGACATCGGGGTACGGCCTCGGTGAAGTTCGCGACGCCGGACCTTCCATGACCAGCCCGTCCTCGGAATGGCTGTCGTCGGTATACCCGTCGTCCGCGTCATCCGAGAAGCCCTTGAACGTCCCCTCCAACCGGATGGGCGCCGCCCCTCCGTTCCCGAAGGCGGCGTCGCCCACCGGCCGGGCGACGTTGTCCACCTCCTCCGGCACCTCTTGGATCGTCTCGGGCAGATGTCCGTACATGTCGTCGAAGGGAAACCGCCAGTGCGCGAACGTCTCAGGCGGGGACTCGTGCGTCGGGAAGAAGTTGCCGACGAATCCACCGGATGGTCCGTGGACCGAAACCTGCAGAAGGCCGTCGTTGCCACCGAACCTCCGCGCGGGCGAGGGACGTCGCCCGCGCCGGAAGGTTTCGGGGCTGTCGCTACGCAGCGTCCCGCCTCCTCGCGACGACGTAAGGCTGGACGTCCGATGCTGGTTCAACTCGGTTTCACTCGCCGTGCGGCGTAGATCGAGGGGCGAGATCCCCCCGCTCGACGAGGCGATGCTCGACCGCCTGCGTCCGCGGGAAGTAACGGACGCTATATCCGACTGTTCCGCATCGGACTGGTGCGGAAGCGAGCCGTCGGAGCCAGGGCCAGTGACTTCCTCGACCGGAGCCCCGCTCTCCTCGGGGGCCGCACTCGCCTCGTCGTCGGCGAGGTAAGGGAAGAACTTCGCGCTCGCCCACACCTCACCGTCGGCCGCCCAAGCGGCGAACTCGTCCGGCGTGAACACGGTCGGGTCGGGGTTCCTCGGGTGGTTCAGTACGAACACCTGCCTCCCGTCCACAGTGGTGGCCTGCAGATAGACCGCGTGATCCGGGGTGGACAGCAATGCGCCGCCTTCGGCCACCACCTGTTGCCAGAACGACGCCAGCTGCGCCGGCGTTCGCACTGTCCCCGCTACCGGGAGATTTGCCCGCGTGTCGTCGGGCAGCGTGCCGGAGCCGAACCGGGCGTCGTCCTGTTCCGGCGCGAGCTGCGTCCCCACCTTGTCCAGATAGGACCCGTGGTCGACCTGCGCCAGGCGGCGGCTTCCCCGGTCCACGATCAGCGGCGACACCAGCATCTTGCTCAGCCGGCTGTCGCGCAGAACCTTCCGCGTGAGCACCGGCACCTGGTCGACATTCAATTCGGCGGCGGCGAGCTTCTGCATGGACCTGGCCCAGCGCGCGGTCAGCGCCCGCCATTCCCGCCGCCCGGCGCCGTCTGTCCGATCCGCGGCAGCCAGGCGGAGTGCGTGCTGTTCGAGGGCGGAGAACTCGGCTCGTGCGTCGGCGACCCGTTTCCGGACCATCTCCTCCTGGGTGCGGCCGAAGAGCCGATCGGGCCTGGATCGGCTCTCGGTACTCGCTTGGGTGAGGCTGCGTTCAGTCGCGTTCGCCACGGCACGGCCCACCTGCAGCAGTCCTGCCAGCGTCGGCACCCTGCTGCGGACACTCGTGTCGATGGCGGCGAGTGTGGCGGTGTTGAGGAAGTACTGTTCCTCATGCCCCGTGGCGGCGAACAACGCTTCCGTCAGCACCGCGGGGTTCTCCAGCAAAGCGGTGAACAACGGATCCCCGGCCAACGTGGTCCGCGCGGTCGTGTCGAGGTTTGCCAAGCCGAGAACCGTCAGGCGCACCGGCAGCGCGACGTCGGCGGAAATCGCCAGGCCCAGCAACGGTGAAGTGGTCGCCGTGAGCGGGTCCGCGCCGCGCGAGATCACCGAGGTCAACGTGTCAAGCAAGTAGGTAAGCCGGGCGGGTGTCACCGGCTGAACGGCCCGCCGGTCCACTTCCACGCCGCCGTGGGAGCGCTTCGGACGAAGCGGCTGTTCCTGGGTCGGCACCAGGGAAGCGGACAGAAGGGCGTCGTTGACGAAAGTGCGGACGCGGGCCCTGGCGGTTTCGGACAGCGCGGCCAGCGACCGGTCGAGTGCGATCAACCTTTGCCGGGTGCTTTCGGGCAGGGCGTGGTGCTCCAGCTTGCCTTCACCGGCCAGCGCGGTGTACTCGGCGAGTTTGGCCCGCAGTTCGGATCGGGGCATCTCCAGCTCGGGCAGCCCATGGATGGCGCGGTCGTAGCCGGCGGCGGCCTGGTGCTCCGGGGTGTTCGACACGTCGCCGAAGACGGCTTCGACGGTTGCCCGGTGCCGGTCCCCCGGGGTCGGAGCGGGTCCGGTTTCGACACGGAGTTCGACGTCCTCCAAGCGGACCGTCTGGTTGTCGTCTTGAAGCGCGGCGAGTTCCTCGGCCAGTGTCTCGCGGAAACGGTCACGCACCTGGACGGCCCGTCGCTGAGCGGTCGTGTCGCGCAGTCCGGGGAAGAAGACGTTGTCACCGCCATACCCGGTGATCATCACCTTGACCCCGGTCAGCCCCAGGTCCTCCCGGAGTACGGCCACACGGGCCACTTCGCGCGCGGCCATGCGGACGTCCGCGAGGTCGTCCTGGTCCGGGATCGACTGCCCCGGTGCGAATCGCACCTTCACCGGAGGGATCTCACGGAGCCCGCCGAGGGCCGTCGTCACCAACGGGTTGAGCCCCGGAGCGGTGCCTTCGGGGGCGTGGAGCAGCGCCTGCTGGTCGAAGAAGGTCTCACCCGGTTCCTTGGTGTACATCCGGAAAAACCAACGCTCTGGACCGGGCAGGAGGTCGAGTTCGTCGGCCATCGCCCGCCAGACCCGTTGCCGAGCTGAGGGTTCAGCCCGGTCATACCCGGTCCTCGCGATACCGGCAAGGGCTTCCGCGAGTTCGCGATGACGCTCCAACCGGGCAGTCTCCGCGTCGTCTCCGGCGGTCCGCGCGCGGTACACCTGCCTCGACAGCTCGGCCGAGAGACTCTCGAGTTCTGCGTGGTGGTGCATCAGATTGCGCTCGATCGCGTCCCGGACGGCCGCGTCCTGTTCCGCGGTGTGCGGGTGGTTCTCCAGCGTGATCTGCGTCCGGCCGTCGGCGCTCTCCGCGATCACGGTGGCGAAGTGGTACCCCGTCGGCTGGTGCGCCCCGCTCCGGGCCATGCCCGGGTAATCGGGGTGGCCGTCGGCGCTCTCACCGGGAATCGAGGATCGCACGTACATCTGTCCTGGCTTCGCCCAGGCGAACTGGTTCACACCCATGCGTCGGGTGGCTTCGTCGAGCTTCAACCGTTGCGTCCGCATTTCCGAGGCGTGGTTCAGCATCCGCCCGTACCGCCGTCCCGGAGGCGGGCGCCCCGCGGTCCCGCCGGTGTCACGTTGGTCCCGTGCGGCGATCTCCGCGGCCCTGCTTTCGTCCGCCAGGGACGGATCACCCTGTTCGACGATCTCGGCGAGGCCCTCGGCGAGGTGGAAGGTGCCGATCACCTCCGCGCCGTCGGCGGTGTCGACCCGAGCCGTCGCCCGGTGCCCCCCGGAACCTTCGAAAAGCAGCGTGTCCGGCGTGGCGCCGTGGACGATCCCGGCGAAGTCGCGGGAATCGTCGGTGAGCTGCTCGGGCAGCCGGGGAACCACCCGGTGCAGTGTCTGGTCCCGGCCCTGTTCGTCGAGAACGATCCGGGAATCCCGCACCTCCAGCTCGATTCCCGACCTGCTACGCCGCAGGGCTCCGCGAGCCTGTTCGAGCACCTCCTCGGTGGCGAAGAACTCCCTCGCCTCGATCACGCCATCACCGTCGTCCACCGACCGGGCGCCGTTGATCCCCAGCGTCCCGTCCCGCGCTACCCGCAGAGGCGGCCGATACTCCGTCTTGGTGCCGGTCTCCGGACGGCCGAAGACCGGGAACGCGCCGTCGGTGCGGCCCTGCGGGCGCAGCGGCCGGAGAGACTCGAAGTGCTCCGTGCCCACGGGGTCGGGCCGGTAGCCGGAAGTCAGGTTCGGCCGCGGCGCGGGAGCCGCGACAGGCGCGACAGAAGGACGCCGTCCACCTTGTTCGTCCCCCACGTGGACCAGCGTCGGCAGCAGGCCTGGCCCGAAGCGGACGAGCGGCACGGTGCGGTGCTGTTCGTCGATGTCGTCACGGATCTTGCGCTGGAACTCCGTCTCCGGCTCCCAGTACTTGAGCGCACCGTGCTCGACCCCCATCTCACGCCCGGTGAGCAGATACACCATGCGCTCGTAGTCTGCGTGGTGCAGGCTCGCCCCGTCCTCGGGCAGGCGGATGTCGTACACGTCGTTGTCGCCGGTGATGTTGCGGAAGCCGTCTTCCTTGCGTTCCTGGACCACGCCGTCGACGACGCGGAACCGGCCGGACTCTTCCAGCCCACGCATGGACTCGCCCAGCTGCGTGTACTCGACCGAGCGGTCCTGGTACCGCTTCGTCACGCGCTCACGGAGATCTTGCGGCAGGCTGTCGAGGTCCGGCCTCCGCGGCTCGAAGTAGGCCACCAGGCCGATCAACTCCCGCGGCATACCCAGGTGGACGTCGAGCTCGTTGAGTGTCTTGGCCTTCATCTCCACCGGCTTGGGCACCGCGCCCCTGGCTCGCCAGCCCACAGAGGCGGGGTTGGCCGGGCGGACGTCGAACACCACGCCGAACCGATCGGCCATCTTCTGGAACCGGCGCTGGTCCTGTCGTGAGAGACCGTACTGGGTTTCGAGCGACTGTTCGCTGACGAAATCCGAATGCGCGGACTGAAGGGAGACCCAGCTGTTCTGCCGCAGCAGCGGCGCCGGCGTCGCCGGCGACACATGCTGGTCGAGATCATCGAAGAGCTCTTCGATGAAACGATTCGCCTCGCGTTCGATTTCGGGAAGCTTCGGCGGTTCTTCGGAAGCGCGTTCTGTGCCGGCGAGCGAACTCGTCTCCGATTCGGGGCGGTTCTCCGGAACCGGTTTGCCGTCGAGCGCGGCAAGCACGTCCTCGGTGAACATCCACGCGTTCCTGTCGATTTCCGGCAAGAAGTCCGCGACGCCAAGCCTCACCGAGTCCGGAGAAGGATCCCCGACGGGAACGCGAATGGTGCCGTCTCGAAGGATCTCCACCTGTCCTGTCGGTCCACTCACATCACCGCGATAATCCTTTTCCCGCAACAACCCCCGCAAATTGCCCAGCAACCCACCCAACGCCGGATCAGCCACCCGGCAACTCAAGACCACCAGTTCGCCGCTATCCCGCCACGCCTGACCACCCGGCAACTCCCTGCTACTGAGCAACCGATACACCCCAGCCTCATCCAACCGGATCCGCGCACCATCCGACCTCCGCCGAACCGAAAAACCACCCCCACCATGCCCCACCACCGCATACGCCCCCGGCACCCCCGCACCACGCTCGAACGCCGACCGCACCACCCCCACCTCCCCGGCAGCCAACGGGAAAAACACACCCACCACCTTCCCCCCACCATCCCGCAACGACACAAAATCCACATCAGACAACTCAACCCACTCACCCCCCACCACATCCGACAACAACACCGGATCACCCACCGACCCCACCGGACGATCCAACGTCACACCCTCCAGCGACTCCTCCGTGAAAGCAGCGAAATCCGCCGGATCATGACCCATCGACGCGAAGAACTCAGGATCCACCGGATCCCCAGACCACGCACTACCTCCCACCTCACGCTCACCTGCCAAGGCTTCGCCCGAATCCGGCATAACCACGTCGCCTTGCCCCGCAAAGGACGACGCCTCCGGAGCAGTAAAAGCCGGATTCAGGGGGAAAACCGATGCCTGGCCCCATGGAGCGGGTGTGGAAGCCTCACCGGGCCCGCGTCCGATCAGGTCGATGAACAGCACCGACTTCTCCGTCCTCGAAGTCTGTCTCAACGCGGTGTGCTCGTCGATGAACTGCTTGATCCGTTCATCGGACGCCCCCGGAAGCGCCGACCGCACCGCCGCGTTCACTTCTGCCGTGACTGAGCCCACCCGTTCCTCTCTCAACGACCCCAAGCTCCGGAGCTCGAACACCAGCCTGCCCGGATCGCCCCCCGCCTCGGCCCGCCGGACCAGACCCTCCACCATCCATCCCAGCCGACGCCGCTCCGCCAGGGAGATGCCCGTACCGAATTTCAAGAAAGACAAAGCCAGACTCGGCACGCTCCGGTAGAAGTCCTCAGACCGGTTCGGCGACCGATGAACGACAATTTCGACGTTGGCCGGTTTACCGTCCCGAGCCCGGTGCAGGAATTGATCGAAACCGAACCGCAGCAAATCCGGGTCGACGCCTCTTCCCCGGAAGGCCGCCCGCAACCCATCCTGCAGCATCTCGAACACCGCGGGTCCGTACCGCTTACCCCGAGCACGGGATATATTGGCATGCAGCCTGATGTCCATCGGTTCTTGCCCGGCCACCGGCACCCTGCCGGCACGAACAAGATCATCCACAAAGGCCCCCAGCGACTCCTGGTCAACGGCGGGCGGGTCGGTCAACACCACTGTCCCTGACCACCTGGCGTCCACCGGAGCATCAACCTCGGCCCTGGTGCTCACGCCCATCGTTCGCAACGACGGGCCCTCCGCGTCAGGTAACCGGAACAGCCGATCAGATGTGACAAGCTCAGCGTCGTCGGTTGCCCGATCGCCACCGAGACGATCCTCAGGGTTTTCCACGGTGGCGCCACTCGCGCGTGCGGGCTCGGACCCCGACGTCCCTGCCTCCGCCGACCGTGGATCGCCGCCCCACCGCAACATCACCTTGTGCTCCGGAGACATCCTGTCCAGAGCGTGATCGGGGCCGGAGAGATCGAGGGCGAGGAGCGCCCGACCGCGTTCTAACACGCCGAGCCTGATGTGGTTGTCGATGAAATTCCTGAACTTCTCCTCGGAGGCCCCAGGCAATGCCGCCCGTACCGCCGCGTTCATCTCGGCCGTGACCGCACTCGTCCGCGACTCCAACATGTTCGCCACGCCGGCTAGGCGCAAGGTGAGGAGAGGCGGATCGCTCGCGTCCTTGTTCTCCTCGACCCGCTGAGCCAACCCCTCCACCATCCACCGCAACCGCCGGATCCCGGCAGTCACCAAGGAGCCGCCATAGTTGAACGACAAGTCCAGTCGACGTCCGGCCCGGTAGCTCTGCGGTGACTGATTCGGCGAGTCGAAGACGACGATCGTGATTTCCTTGTACTTGCTGTTCAAACGCCGACGTTCAAAGGTGATTCCGAGTGTGTCCGGGTTCATCCCCTCGGCCCGGAGCGCGGCCCGCAACGGCGCCTCGAGAAGCCAGAACTGCGCCGTCCCGAGCTCGTCGTGCCGCTTTGAGTTGTTGTGCACTTGCAACTGCACATCCGGCATCTCCCGGTGCTGCACGAACAGCGATTTGACGTTGGCCGCGAACCGAGCCGCGAATGCCGACAGCTCCCCCATTTGCACTCCGGACAACTGCAGTGGGCTATCCAACGGGGTCCGGCCCCGCCAACCATCCACTACATGGGGCACCACCGGCCTGGGCATCCGCCCCACCGGTTCCCGACCTGTGGCTTTCGGCAGGGAAATCAGCCGGGTGCCCTCACTCAAGTCCGAGGGCGGCCGAGGCGAATCCACGAACAGCGACGACTCACCGCCCATATCCGCTATCGGAACAGGGGTCTCCGTCGCCCCCGCCGGACGATCCGACCTCGCACCATCAGGCAAGTTCCTCGTGAAAGCAGCGAAATCCGCCGGTTCGAAACCCATCGACGCGAAGAACTCAGGATCCACGGGATCCCCAGACCACGCGTCATCCACCACCCCGCCGGCGTCAGCCCACAGCTCACCTTGGTCCACAAAGGACAAAGACGGCTGAGTATCGGTAACCGAGTCGAAGAGCGAAAGCACGGGGTCGGCCAAGGGGGACGGCCCCTCGTCATTCCACGACGGAACCGGCAGGTCCTGACCAACCTGGGGCTCGGTACCCCACATCACCACATCGCCCGACCGGTCCACCACGACCTCGGACTCGTCAGCCCCCAATACCACCGTCGCCGTCTCATCCCGCACGCTCGGCAAGTCGTCAGGGCGGACCGCGCCCGATACCGGCTCATTCGGTGTCTCCGGTGTCTCCGGCGGAAGGTCCGCCACCGGTGTGGCCACCTCACGCGCTGGCGTCTCCCTAAGCGAGAAATCGTTGTGATTCCGCAGGTTTTTCGAAGAATCCCACGTGATTCGCACGTGCTCGCGCATGATCGCCTGGACCACAGGCAAACCAAGTGGCCGCTCACCGGCGTTCCACCGCTCGGTCAGCACTTCCCGGACCAGTTCCTCCATCCGCTTCTGGCGCTCCGGGCCGATCGAGGGGATCCCGGTGAGGTCGATGACCAGGCTGGGCCGCTCGGCTGCGGCCGCCTTGAATCGGTCGAAGAAGCCCTCCACCGCCCAAATCAACCGCCGCTCCACCGCTACCGGGAGGTAGTCGCGGTTTCGATGGAAGAGGCCCTGGAGTGCCCGCGCTTGCCGATAGTCCTGCGGGGTCTGGCCGGGGTCGAGATGGCGCAGCACGGTCGCCTTGCCGTCGTAGCCGTCACCACCACGTGCCCATACCCAGCTGAAGGCGAATTCCTGTGCCGCGGCCTCGGTCACGCCGGCTTCCCGCATTCCGTCCCGGAGCAACCGGGTGAGGTAGTCCTGCGTCACCCGGCGTACGGCCTCGTCACCCGCCCTCCGCTGAAGCCGTACCGTGAATCGCACATCCGGAAGTTCCGTGTCCGGATGCCGGGCCAGAATCTTCTCGCCCACCCACCGCCCGTACGTCTGGAATTTGACCTCGTCGTCACTGAACAACCGGGCACCGTCCGCGTCCACCTGGAGGAAGATTCCGGTGGTCCCCGGACTCGACGTTGCCGCCGCGTCGAGGGGAGCCCACAACAACATCGGTTCGGGGTCGGTGGCCGTCCTGTCGAGGGGGTGGTCCGGACCCTCGATGTCCAGATACAGCACCGGGCGCTTACCGACCAAGTCGTGTCGCCGGAACTCGATGTGCTTCTCGATGAACTGCTTGAGCTGTGTTGGACCGGCATCCGGCATCGCGGACCGCACCGCCGCGTTCACCGCCGCGGTCACCGACTGCTCCCGAGGTCGTGCGTTGCGCGCTCCCGGACGTAAATCGACGACGAGACGGACTCGCTGCCCAGGATCATCGTTGTCCGTTACCCGCTGGACCAGCCCCTGTACCATCCAGCCCAACCGACGGTGCGAGGCAGCCGAAAGCTCTCCGCTGGAACGCAGGAAAAGCAGATCGAGTGTCCTCGCGGCCTGATAGCTCGTCAGGGACCGGTTCGGCGACCGGTACACCGTGATCTCGGCACGGGGCGGTTCGCCCTCGGACACGTCGGCCTCGATGTGGTCGAAGGTGATCCGCGCCGCCTTCGGGTCCACCCCCCAGACCTGAAGCTCCGTGCGTAGATGGTTCTCCAGCGAATCAAACAACGCGGGCCCGTGCGCTTCCCTCCGCGCAGGGGTGTCGATCACTCGCAGACTGATGTCCAGAGGCTCCAGGTTGTACCGCTCCAATGCCGCCATGTTCCGCGCGATCTGCTGCTTCAACTCACGTAGCGACGCCTCCACCACCGACGAAAGCACTGACGGGTTGGACGTCGTCAACACTCCACGCCATGCCGCCTCAATCACAGGAGGCCGCTCTCCACCGCCGGCCGTCGGCAGCCGCAACGGGCCGTCCAACGCGGCGGGCAAAGGAATCGGCCCGGAGTCCGGCTCAGGATTGGCTCCTATCGCGTCCAGGGGGTGCTCAGGACCTTCGATCTCCACGAGCACCCGCGGGGTCCTGATCCAATCGCGCAGCCGGAACCCGATGTGATCTTTGATGAACTGCTCGATCGTCTCGTCGGAAGCCTGCGGCAACGCCGCCCGTACCGCCTCGTTCACCTCGGCCTCGACGACACTCGTCCGCTTCCCGGCCAGCTTGGGCGCGGTCCACAATTCGAGAGTCATGCGAGGCAGCCGCCTCGGGTCGGTATTGTCCCGCACCCGCTCGACCAAACCTTCGAGCATCCACCTCAGTCGACGCCGCGAAGCCTGAGAGAACAACGGGCTACGCAGAACGAAGGACAGTACGAGCTGCTTCTCAGCTTGGTAACTCCGAACTGTCCGGTTCGGTGATCGGTGCACGGCGACCGCGATACTCCGTGCCGCTGCCGTACCGAGGTCATGCTCGAGATGATCGAAGGAGAACCACAGCGCACTCGAGTCCAGCCCCTGCCGCTCAAGGGCCGTCCGCAAGAAGCCCTCCATCATCGCGAACAACCCCGGCGCCGACCGCGTCCGCTTTTCGGGCGCGTCGGTCACGTGTAACCGCACGTCGTCCGGCTCCCGATCTTGCTGGACATGGGTCGTGGTGTCGTGTGCGATCTTGTCCGCCAGGTCGCTCAACAACCTCTGATCCTCTGAAGACAACCGCGGCGGATCACCCTCCTCCACCACAGCAGACCAGTCGTCCTTGACGAAAGGGTCCTTCCCAGAATTCCTACTTGCCATCTCGAACCGCGATGAGACACCCGGCGCGTCAGGCAAAGAGGTGTGTCCGTTCGCCTCGTCATCCCACGACAATCGCATCCCGCGCTGTTCCGGTAACCGGTCGAGGGCATGCTCCGGGCCCTCGATATCCAGATACAGCACTGTGTTCTGGCCCGATTGACCCACGTGAATCTCGATGTGATTCTTGATGAACTGTTCGACAGTCTCCTGCGAGGCTCCCGGCAACGCCAACCGGACCGCCGCGTTCACCTCGGCCGTGACCACTTCCCGCCGACTATCCGTCGTTTTGGGCAAACTACGCAGATCGAGAATCAGCCGAGGCCGCCCACCGGGACCGGTACTGTCCCGCACCCGCTCGGCCAAGCCCTCTACAAGCCACCTCACCCGACGCCGTGAGGCATGCGCGAAACTGTTACTACGAGGGGGAAAACGTATCGAGAGATCCCTCGTGGCCTGATAGCTCCGCACAGTCTGATTCAATAAACCCCGTACGGTGATTTCGACACCGGGAGACGCGTCTTTTTTCACATCGTCTTCCAGATGGTCGAAGGCGTTGTGCACCGCGTCCGCACCGAGACCCTGTTCCCGCAGCGCCTTTCGTAGCGCACCCTCCAACTTCGCGAACAACGTGGGACCGAACCGAACGCGTCGTGCCGGCATGTCGGTCACCCGCAGCTCGATGTCCGGCGGCTCGTAGCCGGCCTCCTTGAGCTTCAAGGCGTTCCGTGCGATGCGATCCGCAATCACCTCCAGTGACGCCTCGTGGTCGGCCGACAACCGTGGTTTGCCCGTCGCCGGAAGCTCGGCCCGCCAGCGTTTCACTACCGGACTATCCTGCGAACGAGCGGTCGCCACGGATCGGACGGCGTCCGTGGCGTCGGGCAGAGGGATCACTTCATCGGCGTAGGCTCCATCCGGGACAGACGTCGGAGCAGGAGCAGGTTCCACCTGGTTGATAAACAGCACCGAGTTCTGCGTCGTGGGGCTCTGCCTCAACTCGATGTGCTTGTCGATGAAACTCTTGATCCGCTCATCGGACACCCCCCGAAGCGCCGACCGCACCGCCTCGTTCACGTCGGTCGTGACCGAGGCCACCCGGTCCTCCATCATCGACTCCGCGCTCCGGAGGTCGAACATCAGCTTGCCCGGATCGCCCTCCGCCTCGGCCCGCCGGACAAGCCCCTCCACCATCCATCCCAGGCGACGCCGCTCCGCCTGCGAGAGAGTCTTACCGCGGCGCAAGAACGCCAATTCCAGACTCGGCACCGTCCGATACGCTTCCGCGGACTGGTTCGGTGATTGATGAATGGTGATCCCGACGGTGGTCGGTTCACCGCTCTTGGCCCGGTGCAAGACCTGATCGAAATCGAAGCGGAACAACTCCGGATCAACACCACTGCCCTGCAGAGCCCTCCGCAAAGCATCATGCATCATCTCGAACACCGCAGGTCCGTGGTGCTTGCCCTGGGCAACACTCAGCGTCGCATGCAGCCTGATGTCCAACGGCTCTCGCGCACGCGTCGGCACCTTTTTGTCTCGAACAAGACCCTCCACGAACCCGAGCAGCGAACCTCGGTCAACAGCGGGCGGGTCGGTCAATGTCACCGGCCCGGACCAACTCGCTTCCACCAGAGCATCGAACCCGACCTTGTTGCCGTTGACCCTCATTCGCAACGAAGAGCCCTCGGCATCAGGCAACGGAAACACTGACTCGACGGTCTGAGGCAGCTTCGCCACCACAGCCTCGTCAACGACCGCAGGTGGTTCGGAGAGCGACAACACATGCTCCGCGGTATCGGTTCCCTGATCGGTCCACGACAACGTCACCTCGGGCTCGGCAGGCCATGAATCCAGCGCGTGAAGCGGTCCCTCCACATGCAGGACCAACACCGGATCACCCGATACCAGACTCGGGCGGAACTCGAGTTGATCCTCGATGAACCGCTTTACCTGCTCCTCCAACGCCAACGGCAACGCCGCCCGGACCGCCGCGTTCACCTGCACCGTCGCCACTGCCACCAGTTCGGCCAGCACCGGCGCCAACTCGGCCGGCGCCCGCAGATCGACAACCAGACGAGGCCCCTCACCCCCAGCCGCCCGCTGAGCAAACCCCTCCACAAACCATCCCAACCGACGCCACGAAGCCTGTGAAAAGACCGCGGTCGCGGGCAAGAACGGCAACTCCAGCAACCTCGCTGCCCGGTACGCACCCGCCGACCGATACGGCGATCGACGCACCGAAACCTCCACACTCGCCGCCCCATCCACCTCCACATCCGATGCCAGCCGGTCAAACGAGTATCGCAGCGCATCCGCATCCACCCCGCCAGCCCGCAACGCCTCCCGCAAACGCCCCTCCACCAATTCGAACACCGCCTCCCGGCGCCCGGCCCTCTCGACCACCCGCACCCTCACATCCAGCGGCTCCCGCTCCAGTCCCTCCAGCACCACACTGTTCCGCACAAATCGATCCACCCACTCGCTCCACACCACCTCGTCCCCCACCGACAGCCCCACCGGATCACCAGCCGGCAAGCCGGCTCGCCACACCACCTCCACACCAGGATCGCCAGCACCAACCGACACTGGACGAACAGCCATCGCCGCCGGCGGCAACGGGACCACACCATCCGGCAGCCTCAGCTGAGACTCCGCGATGGACGCCGCTCCGGCTTCCGTGGTCCACGACAGTTCCAGCTCCCGCACGCCCGGCAACCGATCGAAGGCATGCTCCGGTCCCTCGACATTCAGATGTAGCGCTTGACTCGTATCCTCATCACCCTGACGAAACTTGATGTGGTCCGTGATGAACTTCGTCACCTGGTCCTCGGTCGCCCACGGTAAGGCCGCCCGCACCGCCGAACGCACCTCGACCTCGACCACTCCCGCCCGCTTCTCGACGAGCCAGGTCCGCCTACGCAAATCGAGAATCAGTCGAACCGGCTGACCCGAGTCGGCACTGCTTCGAACACGCTCCACCACGCCTTCCACCATCCAGCTCAGGCGGCGACGCGATGCCTGCGAAAGCTGCACAGAACGGGCCTGATAGAGCAACTCAAGACTTCTCGCGGCTTGATAGCTCCACGGCGGCAGGTTCGGCGACGAGCGCACGGAGATCCCCATTCCGCGGGTCTTGCGTTTGTCTGGAAGCTGCTCGAATCGATCAAAGGAGAACCGCAACGCAGCCGGGGAAACACCCTTTTCCCTGAGGCGTGTCCGCAGCCCCTCCTCCAGTATTCCCAGCAGTCCCGCGCCGTACTGTTTGAGCCGCTGTACAGGGAGTACCAGCTGCAGCTGGATGTCCAGCGGTTCCCGCCCGTACCGGTCGAGTAGTTTGATGTTGCGGGCGACCTGATCGAGGAATCCGTTCAGCCTCTCCCAAGCCGAGTCGGAGATGCGCGGCGGATCGGAAGTCGTCAGCGCGACGAACACTTCGGCCTCCACATCGGCTTCGTATTCACCTCGGCCAGTCGACGCGGAAGGCAACGAGGAACCTGAACCGGCAGGCATCGGAATCAGCCCGCCGGCAGACGACCCCGCCTCCGCCGCGGCCTCTTGCCCGGCCTCCTCTCGCGTCGAAGATTGCCCACCGCCGGTCCAGGACAATTCCAGCTGCGAATCCGGGGGAGTCAGGTCCAAGGCGTGGTCGGGTCCGAAAAGATCCAAAGCGAGGAGCCCCCCGTGCCCCACACGCCCGATGGGCTTGAGCTCGATGTGATTGTCGATGAAGTTCCTGATCGTTGCCTCGACGGCGCCGGGCAGCGCGGCCCGCACCGCCGCGTTCACCTCAGCCGTGACCCCTTTACTAAGTTCCACCATCGAGTTCAAGGGCGCCACCAGACGCAGGTAGAGAACAGGCAGCCTTTGCGGTTCCTGATTGTCGTTGACCCGCTGGACCAGACCCTCGACCATCCACCGCAGCCGGCGGACCTCGGAAGTCGGTAACGCGTCGGCATCGGTCGCTGGGTTGAGCTTCAGGTCGAGTTCTCGCCCGGCCCGATAGCTCTGCGGTGATCGGTTCGGCGAATCGAGCACCGAGATCCCGAATTCCTTGCCTTGGATAGGTCCGTACGTCCGTCGCTCGAAGGTGATTCCCAGCGCGTCCGCGTTCATCCCCTCGGTGCGGAGCGCGGCCCGCAACTTCTCCTCGAGCATCCAGAACTGCGCCTGACCGAACTTCTTATGCCGCTCTGGGGTGTCGTGCACCTCCAGCCGTACACCCGGTAGCTCTCGGTTCTCCGCGCGGAGCGATTTGACGTTTTTCGCGAACCGAGCCGCGAACTGCGACAGTTCGGCCTCCCGCGTCTCGGACAACCGCACCGGGTTGGTCCCCGAGATCGCACCACGCCAAGCACCTGACACACGTGGCGCCCCTGGCATCCTGACCCCACGCCGAGGTGCTGAACTTGTCGCGAAGGGCAGGGGGATCAGCGCCTCCGGATCTGACTCCCGCGGAGTAGTCAGCTCCACGAACCGCGCCCCTTCACCACCCACCCCTGATCCCTCACCCCGGGCGGCCGAGGAGTCCTCATCGGGATGCTGGACCCGGCCGTCCTCCACCACCCGCACCCGTCCCGTCGGACCACTCACATCACCGCGATAATCCTTCTCCCGCAACAACCCCCGCAACCTGCCCAGCAACCCACCCACCACCGGATCAGCCACCCGGCAACTCAACACCACCAACTCACCGCTACCCCGCCACGCCTGACCACCCGGCAACTCCCTACTACTGAGCAACCGATACAACCCAACCTCATCCAACCGCACCCGCACCCCATCCGACCTCCGCCGAACCGAAAAACCACCCCCACCATGACCCACCACCGAATACGCACCCGGCACCCCCGCACCACGCTCGAACGCCGACCGCACCACCCCCACCTCCCACGCAGCCAACGGGAAAAACACACCCACCACCTTCCCCGCACCATCCCGCAACGGCACAAACTCCACATCAGACAACTCAACCCACTCACCCCCCACCACATCCGACAACAACACCGGATCACCCAACGCACCGGCGGTCCCGCTTACGGTGTCCGCTTTCGGCGTGACCGAAGCGGTCAGATGTGCGGGTGCCGGCATGTCCGAAGTGGGGGGACGGGCGGGGCCATCCGAAGTGACCGCGCCGGGCGTCGTCGACCGAGGAGCGGAGGTCGTGCGGGGCGTAGATGTTTCCGGAGCCGGACGCGCACCCACACCCTCCTGTGGCGACAACGGCCCCGCGGGCTTCGCAGCACTCGATTGCCGAGTGGACGCCCCATCGCTAACCGCACGGGACTGCGTCTGCTGCGCCTCCGGCGCGCCCGGTCGTGAGGGGGCGGTCGTCGACGTCGCAGCTCCTGGCTGGGTTGACTCCCTTACCGTGCGGGAGCCATCGGCGGTCCCCGGAGCCGTCGCGGGACGATCAGACGGCGTCGTGGCGCCGGACGCGGTCGTGGTAACGCGATCCGGTACGGCGCCAGGTGACGAAGGCGAAACCTGCTGGCCCGGTGTCCGCGCGGCGGACGGCACCTCGCCACCCGCACGGGACTGAGTTTGCGGTTGGCCCCCCGTCGCCAAGCCGGGGCGGGCAGGCTGCCCCTGGGTCTGCCCAGCAGGCGCAGCCGACTCCGGGCGCGAACCCGCGCCCGGCTGCCCCTGGGACTGTGTGTTCGCGGCGCCGCTCGACTGGTTGCCAGACTCCATGGCCGGCCGCGAAAGCCCCGCCGCCTGCTTCTCGCCGCCTGTCGTCGCGGCACGGGAGTCACCAGCCGCCTGCTGGCTTACCGGCGTCGTCGACGAACGCGAATCCCCGCCGGTCTGCTGGCCGGCCGGTGCAGACACGGAGTCCCCACGGGCACCGCCACTTGCCTGTACCGGCCCACCAGCAACCTGCTGGGTACCGGACTCCGTCGCAGAGCCCGTCTGCCGACCATCCGTCGCTGTCACAGACTCCCCGCGAGTGCCCTCACCTGCCGCCAGCTGTTCGGTCACACCCGCGACCGGCTGCTCACCCGACTCCACCGACGGCCCGGTGACGCCCGTCACTCGCTCCTGCCGACCATCCGGGGCGGTGGTCTCCCCACGAGAACCGTCCGTCCGAGTCTGCTCGCCCCCGACGGTCGCCGCGGGCCCGGATGCTTCACCGGTGCGTCCACCGGCCTGGACGGCGGGTTCTGCGCTCGTGACCGGAACCTGCGACGTGGCTGGACTTTGCGAACGCTGCTGTCCATTCGGTGAACCGTCGGAAGCGGCCGCCTTTTCCTCGCCGGCAAGGAAGTCGCGCAGGCTCGACTGCCCGGCGCTCTCGGTCGCGATTTCCTGCCGCGCAGGAGCGTCCGAGCTGAAAATTGTCCCTAATGGACTCTTATCGGGAGCAGAGACGTCGCGTACTGTTTCGGTGACGCCATCCTTTGTGGAATCGTTCTTTGCCGGTGTGGATCCCGCCTCGGGTATGACCAGCGGTTGCTTCTCCGGCTTCTCGCTGAAGGACGGCGTCTTGTTCTCCGAGTCCGCGTAAGGTGACTGCTGTTCGGATTCACCCCTGCCGTCACTGTCACCGTCGCCAGTCCCCGACTTCTCGTCGCTGCCCACTACCGACGCCGTCGCAGGTTTCAGCCATCCCAGGCCCAGCTTGTCGAGATTGCCCAAAAAGGATTGCCCCAGCACCGTCGCACCGGTCCCGGTGACACCACCGCCGCCCCTGCCACCCGGGCCGGACAACGCACCCAGGATCCCCTCCCACATGACGCCCTTGTCGTCCTTGGTTGCGAGAAAGACCAAGGGATTGCTGAACGCGACCATCGCGACCTGGCCGATCCCGTAACCCGCCGGACCCGCGATATCGAACGTCTTCTGCCAACCCCGGGGCAACTGATGCCGGATCTCCTTCGAAAAGAAATTCCCGGCCCCCTTGGCCACACCATGGAACACACCGGCCGCCGCACCACCGATAGCACCACCGATCGCCGAACCCTTCAACGACTCGGTATCCCACCCATCCCGATCACCACTCGCGATCTGACCACCCTGAATACCCCCGTCCACCCCCACCATCAACGCCGCGCCACCCGCCGCCCACTTACCGATCGTCGAGCTCAAATTCCACAACTGCGTGCCAACCTGCCGAACCGTCAACTGACCCAGCTTGGCCTTCAACAGCTGCAGAATCCCCTGGATCGTCAGACGGGCGGCCATCTGCACCACGGGAATGAAAATCGCACCGAACAAAGTCCACAGCAGCTGAATGATTGCAGCCAGCGTCAACGCCGCGAAAATGCCCAACATGATCTTGTTCTTCTGAATATCAGCCGCGGCGTTCTTCGCCTGCTTCTCAAAAGCCGCCGCCTGCTGCCTTAACTGATCGAGACCAGCAGACAAATCCCCACGCATGAACTCGAGAACCTTCGACGCCGTCACACCATCGAACGCCCGATCCAACTGATTCGCCACCGAAGGAAACTCATCAAGAACAGCATCAAGATCATCTTGAAACTGCCCCCACGCACGACTGATCGCCTTCAGCCCACCCTCACTACCCTCCGGCCACTCCATCCCAAGAACAACCTTGAAAAAATGTTGCAAACTCGGAGGCAGATGCACAGTCTCATCAGCGCCATCCATCGGCCGCTGAGTACCACCACCACCTGTGCCCGAGCTCTCCTTCACCCCGTCTCCTCTGTTCGCCTCTCAGCCACCTGGATCGCTCATCCACGCACGGGCAGTTCAGGCTCCCCGCGTCATCAGCTGCCCTGGCCCGTCGCCGCGTCGATCCGCGCGGCACTTTCCTGATCCAAGTCGCGCAGGACGGAGACCCTCTTGACGATGCCGTCCTTGAGCTGGCCGGTCCCCTCATCGGCCTTACGGGCGCCCTCACGGGTCTGTTCCGCGGGGTCCACGTAGTTCTTGGCGAACGCCTCGCCGATGTCGTCCTGACCCCAGCACCCGTGATGGTCGTCGAGAGTGACCTCAAGCGCCTGCAGGGAGTTCTTCAGCCTCTCTCCCAGCGCACCCAGGCGTGCGGCGGCGGCAGATGCCTCCTCCGGGTCCAGGCGGAATGTCTCACCCATTCGTCCTCCTCTCCCGACTGGATCTCGCTTGGCGCGCCCCGGCCTTCGCCGCGGCTGCCGCCACATTCGGACGACCGGCACGAACGCCGGACAATGACCACGGTTACACACGTTCGGCCTAGCACCAATCGACAAGGCGGCCTGGGGTCCTTTTCTTGTTCTTGTTGCCCTTTATTCCCCCAAACTCAGCCCTGCTTCACCCGAGAGCGGCAGAGGCGTGACGCCCCGCGACCGGCTCGCCGACCGCACGGGATCGCAGTCAGCCGCGGTGGCCGCGAACGCAGGAGGGTTCCTTTGAGAGGTAGGCACCTGTGGCGTGGCTGGACCTGCCGCATAGGAGTCCTGGCGCGAGACTGGATGTCCGCGGTGATCCCGTCGCCACAGCGTCATGTTCAGCGCCTCTTCGTTCATGCACGTCACCAGGCCGGGGATGTGACTTTGAGGTTGTCCCCGGGAACCGGACACCGGGGTTTTATGCCACGAGGGCGAGATCTTGACGATAGCTTATGCGGGTTTCGTGGGGTGTTTGGTAGT
>NZ_JBIWKX010000004.1:0-239668 GCF_044765885.1 Amycolatopsis sp. NPDC102389 | reverse complement strand
GGTTCTAACCCGAAACGCCACTCACGACCCGAGCTTGACCAGGGCCGAAGGCTTCTTTCACCGCATTAGACGCGACGAAGGGAGCCTTCAGCCCACCATCGGCCCGCCCGAGAACACGCCACGTTTGACCTTCGGCTCAAATAGAACCGTCCTTACCACTCACGAGGCTCAACGCGGGTCAGGCGGCGTGGATCTCCACCGAAGAGCCCGTACGCGCCTTCCGGATCCGCAGCCGCGTCGGGATCCGCTGCCGCAGTTCCTCGACATGCGACACCAGCCCGACCACTCGCCCGCCCGCGCGAAGCTCGTCGAGGATGTTCATGACGATGTCGAGCGTCTCGGCGTCCAGCGTGCCGAAGCCCTCGTCGATGAACAGTGTGTCCAGCAGCGCTCCGCCGGTTTCGGCGGCGACGACGTCGGCGAGGCCCAGGGCCAGTGAGAGTGACGCGAGGAAGGACTCGCCGCCCGAAAGCGTCTTCGCGGGCCGGATGGTGCCGGAGTAGTCGTCGAGCACGTCGAGGCCGAGCCCGCCACGGGTGCCCCGCGCCCCGGCGGCGTCGGAGTGCACGAAGGAGTAGCGGCCCTGGCTCATCGTCCGCAGCCGCGCGGTCGCCGCGACCGCGACCTCCTCCAGCCTCGCGGCGAGGACGTACGAGCGCAGCGACATCTTCCGCGCGTTCTGCCCGCGTCCGTTGACCACTTCGGCCAGCGCCTTCAGTTCGAGGTACCGCTCTTCGACCGGCGCCAGGTCCGCCATCAGGGACGTCACCCGCTCGGCCAGTTTCGTCAGGTCGGCGTGCTGTGAAGTGGCCGCGCGCAGCGCCACGAGCGCCTGTTCGGCCTCGCCTCGCGTGTCCTGCGCCGCGTCCGCCGAAGCGCCGACGTCGATCTCGTCCTCCGGCGAGATACCGAACAAGTCGGGTTGCGCGAGTTCCTCACGGGCGGCCCGCTCCATCACCTTCGCGTCGGCGAGGCTGGCTTCCAGTTTCGTGATCTGCTCATCCGGCCGCGCCGCGGCGCGCATCTCGTCGAGATTCGCGAAACCCTTGGCCCGCAACGCTTCCTTGACCAGTTTCGCCTGCTCGTCACGGCGTTCACGGGCTCCGGTGACGGCGAGCCGTGCTTCGGCCAGCGCGTCGAGACGGGTCGCGAAGCCGAGCAGGTGCCGGCGCTTCGCCCCGACATCGGCGAACTCGCCGCGTGCGGATTCCAACCGTTCTTCGCGTTCTGCCAGCCGTTCGACGAGGCCTCGGGCCTCGGTCTCGACCTCGACGGCGGTCCGCTCGGCCGCGCGGCGACGTTCGGTCAGCTGCTCGATCTTCCGTTCCATTTCAAGAAGCCGCACCTCGAGAGCAGGCTTCCGACGAGCCGCCTCGGACAGCGTGGCGACCAGATCGCGGGCCTCACCGAGCCCGGCCCGCAGGGTCTCGGCGGTGTGCTCGCCCAGCCGCTCGACCAAGACCGCCAGGCGGTTTTCGGCCTCCTGCAACGCGGCTTTCGCCTTCTCACGCCGCATATGCGCCTGCTGCTCCGCGACTTCGGCGCGGCGTTCGTCCTCGGGATCGACCAGGCCGCCGGTGTGCGTCGCCGGCGAAGGATGTTCCGTCGCCCCGCAAACCGGGCAGTCTTCGCCCGAGCGGAGACCGGCCGCGAGCTCGGCCGCCATCCCTTCGAGTCGCCGCTCCCGCAGGTCCAGCCGGTGCTGCCGGGCCTGCTGATGGCCGTCCACGGCCTCGCTGACCACTCCACGCGCTTGCGTGACGGCTTGGTGCGCCCGAGGCATCTCGTCGGCGTCGCGGGCCAGCGCGGTCAGCTCGTCGACACGAGCGCGGGCGCCCTCGAGCTTCGCTTCGGCTTCGGCGGCAGCGGCTGCTTCGGCACGCAAAGCCGCGACCTTCTCGGGCGCGGCACCCAGTTCGGCGGCGAACTCCTCAGCCTGCTTCTTCGCCTTCTCGGCGGCCGCGTTCAGTTGATCGCGCCGAGCCAGATCTCGTTGCTGCTGTTCGCTTTCCGCCACGAGTTCGGCGAGCGCGCCCGCTTCTTCCCGCAACCCGCCGGCGCGAGCGCGAAGCTCGGCGGCGGAACTGTCTGCGGCGTCGGGCACTTCCTGAGCCCGGAGAGCCTCGACGGCTTCGGCCTCCGTGAGCTGATCCAACCTGCGATCGAGGAGATCGGCCTCCGCGACCACCCCCGCCGCACGATGAGCCGCCTCGACCTCTTCCGCCCACTCCGCACGCTGGTCCGCCTGCTCGGCGATCACCGACAGCCGCGTGTACGCCGTGCGCACCCGGCGGATCCGTTCGGCGGTGGACCGGTTCTCCTGCCAGACGGCCTCGGCCTTCTTGGCCGCCGCACGGGCCTTCGTGTCGCGTTCCTTCGCTTCGCCGACGCGACGCGCCGACTCGGCGAGCACCTCGCCGACCCACTCGGCCTGCCCCTCTTCGGGGGCTTCCTGCCGCGCGACCTGTGCGAAGCGGGCGACCCACTCCCGCAACGACTGCTGCCGTGCCGACAACTCGCGGCCGCGTTCGGCACGCAGATTCGCGAACCAGTTCTCGACATCGGAGAAGCGCTCGGTGCCGAACAGGCGCTCCAGCAGCTCCTCACGCTCGGCCGTGTTCGCGCGCAGGAACCGCGCGAATTCGCCCTGCGGCAGCAGGACCACCTGGAAGAACTGCTCGTGCGTCATGCCGATGAGCCGCTCGACCGTGCGCGCGACCTCGTCGATCCGCGTGATGCCCTCGGCCACGTGCCCGGCGGGCACCGTGCCGACCCAGCTCAGCACCGCTTTCGCCTGCTGGACGGTCATTCCCTCGCCGCGGCGCTTGGGCCGCTGGTATTCGGGATTGCGCGCGATCCGCATCCGCTGGCCCTGCACGGTCAGTTCGAGGACGACCTCGGTGACCTGGTCCGGCTCGGCGAGGTCGCAGCGCAGCCGTTTGACCTCGCCGCGAGCGCCGGGGACGGTGCCGAACAACGCGAACGCGATCGCGTCGAGCAGCGTCGTCTTCCCCGCGCCGGTGTCGCCGTGCAGCAGGAACAGCCCGTCGGCGCCGAGCACGTCGAAGTCCACCACCTCCCGGCCCGCGTACGGACCGAAAGCGGCGACCTCCAACCGGTGCAGTCTCATACTTCGCGCTCCCTGCCCGCCGCGCCCAGCGCCGCCAGCACCAGCCGCTCCTCGCTCTCCGACGGCGCGGAGCCGCGGCAGTCCTCCAGGAAGCTGCGGGTGATCTCGACGTCGGACCGCCCGCGGACGGCTTCGGCGTACTTCAGCGTCGCTCCGTCGTGGCCGCCTTCCGGCTGCCAGTCCATGTGCACCGCGTACGGGAACCTCTCACGCAGCTTGCGCATCGCGTCGATCGGACGGACCCGATCGGTGACGGTGAAGGAGAGGAAATGGTCGGTGAGGCCGTCGTGCTCCGGATCCGAGAGGAGATCCGCCAGCTCGCCGCGCAGCGTCGCGAGCCGGCGCGGCACCGGCAGTTCGTGGCGCCGGACCTCGGCCAGTCCGTCGGCGCCGAGTTCCACCAGCCAGACCGATTTCCGTTGGCGTGCCTCGGAAAACGAATACGCCAGCGGGCTGCCCGAATAGCGCAGGTGCTCGGCGAGGGTCTGCGGGCCGTGGAGGTGGCCCAGTGCGACGTAGTCGACGCCGTCGAACACCGAACCCGGCACCTGCTCGACGCCGCCGACCGCGATGGTCCGCTCGGATTCGGTCGGCTCGCCACCGGTGACGAAGGCGTGCGCGAGCACCACCGACCGCGTCCCGGACGGCCGGGTGGCGAGATCCTCGCGGATCCGCCGCATCGCTTCGGTGAGGACGCCGGTGTGGCCGCGGGCTTCGGGCACGCCGAGGGCGTGGCGCGCGGGCTCCGGTTCGAGGTACGGGATCCCGTAGAGCGCGACCTCGCCGTGCTCGTCCGCCAGCAGCACCGGCTCGGCGAGACCGTCGATCGTGGCACGCAGATACAGCCCGCCCGCCGCGGCGAATTCGGCGAACGCGCCCAGCCGCGGCGCGGAGTCGTGGTTGCCCGGTGTCATCACCAGTTTCGCCCCGGCCTGGCGGATCCGGCCCAGCGCCGTGGTGGCCACGCGGACGGCCTCCGCGGAGGGCACCGCGCGGTCGTAGATGTCCCCGGACACGAGCACGACGTCGACCGACTCGGCGGCCACGAGGTCGGCGAGATGGCCGAGCACGGTTTCCTGCTCGGCGAGCAGATCGGCGCCGTGGAAGGTGCGGCCGATATGCCAGTCGGACGTGTGCAGGAGCTTCACGCAGCCCAAGGTAGGGCCGCGCACCGGCCGGAGAGGGGAGGCGCGCCCTTGGCGGCACCGCGCTTTCCGACACGCCGGGGACGGCGCAGGTCAGATACGGAGCGCGACCGAGCCGTTCCGTTTTTGTCGGTGGGTTCCGCCATGATGTCCCCGACTCGGATCCGGAGGGGAGGTACCGGTGGCGACGGTGATCACCACCGCGGCCGTCGTGCTCGCGTTGCTGCTGCTCGTGGCCGTCGCGCTGCTGTGGCGGCTGTACAACGACGGCATGCGGCGGGCGGACGCGGCGGCGAAACTGGTCGCCGCCGAGCGGGCGAAGGGGGATCAGCAGCAGCTCGCGCTGCGCCGGTACGAGGTCGCGTTCGCCTCGATCAGCGGCCGGGGCGAGCTGGGCGAGCAGGTGCTCCTGGAAACCGCACGCGCGCTCGGGCTCCGCGAGGAGCTGCACTTCACGCTGCAGACCGATCTGGCGGGCGGCGGCGCCGCGAAACCGGACATGGTGCTGCGGGTCGGCGGCGGCCGGACAGTGCCTGTCGACGCGAAGGCGAGCATGGCCTGCTGGGCCGAAGCCGTCGAGACCGACGACCCAGAAGAACGGCTGGACGCGTTGCGCGTCCACGTCCGGCAGCTCCGGTCGCGGGCGGCCGAGCTGGCGGGCAAGGGCTACCAGCGCTGGGCCGACGCGATCTACGGGACGATCATGTTCGTCCCCTCCGACGCGGCCGTGGTCGCCGCGCTGGACACCGACCCCGAGCTGCTGCGCTGGATGCTGGACCGGCGGGTCTTCCTCTGTGGGCCGACGGGGTTCGCCGTGCTGGCCTCCGCCGCGCTGTTCGCCGCGACCGAACGGGCGCTGGTCGAGGACGTCGAGCAGGTCCGGGCGGGCGCCGCGGCCGCGCACCGGGCCGCCGGCAACGCGGTCGACGCGCTGAACCTGTCGAGCACCCATCTGCAGCGTTTCATCTCCGCCCGGCGGCGGGAGCTGGAGGCGCTCGAGAGCTTCCGGAGCACGGTCTCGCCGCTGACGGACGCCGCGGGCAGCCCGGCGCCGGTGCCCTTGATCAGGAAGGCGGACGAACTCCCTGCTTCGTGAATCGCTCGTTCGAGGTTCGCTGCGTCAGGGGCTGAAGGGGACTTTCCCCGCATGCGATGCGGGGAAAGCGCCCTTCACCGCGTGCGATGAGGTGCAGGGGCGTCGGCAGCAGCCTTCCTCACCTGCGGTTTCCGGAATCACAGGCTCCGTTTAGGCCCGGCAGACAACCTTGTCGCCCGCCTACTCGTAGTACCTCCGGTAAGTACCCGGGCGGTCCGTCCGGGTGGTCCGGAATGACCACTACCAGGCGATGGACACACCGCCTGTTGGCGGTATGTCCGCAGCTTGGATATACGGTGGAGCCTGTGACCGCGATTCGCGATCGCCAGAGCGATCCTGATGCCGACGACGTCCCCGTTGCCTGGGACGAGCGTCCGCTCGTCGGCGCCAGGCGCGGGCTGCCCTGGTGGGCGGCCGTCCTGGTGGGTTTCGGGCTCGCCATCCTTGGCGCCTTCGTCGACATGATGATGCAGAAGGACCTGGGCCTGCTGTTCAAAGCCTGCTACGCGCTCGGCGCGGTGGCCGCCGTGGTGGCCGTCCAGCGCCGCGGGTTGTTCGGCCCGATGGTGCAGCCGCCCCTGGTCCTCGCCGTGACCGTCCCGGGAGTAATCCTCCTGACCTCGGACGGCAGCAAGGGCACAGATCTCCTTTCGAGAGCCTTCGACGTCGGCACGCCGCTGATCAACGGCTTCCCGACGATGGCCATCACCACCGGCGTCACCTTGGCGATCGGCGTCTTCCGCATCTACCGCGAACGCGATCCCGAGGCCCCGGTGAAGGTGAAGCCGGGTACCAAACCGGAACGTCGCGACGAGGCCAAGCCCGCCGGCCGTCCCGCCGCGGCCGCCGCGCCAGGCCGTGGCCGTCCGGCGTCCCGGACCGGTCAGACGCCGCCTCCGCCTTCCCGCCGCGGTGCTCCGCGAGACGGTGCGCCGCCCCGCCGTCGTCCTCCGGTCGACGACGAGCGACGCCCCCGCCGAGACGCCGAGCCCGGCGCCCGCAAACCACCGCCCCCGGGACGTCAGCCCCGGCGGCCGCGGCCGCCCGAGGACGGCGAACCCCGCCGCCGCGACCCCCGTGGCGAAAGCGCCCCCGGCGCCCCTCGCCGCCGTCCGCCGCGTGCGGACGACCCGCGCCGCGGAGGGCAGCCGCCCCGCCGCCGACCGTGGGACGACGAGCGGTGAAGCAAGGGACCTTTGCTACCACCTGAGCCGCTGACCAGCGGCTTGAGCCCGATCAAAGAAGGGGCCGCCCGAGGAGTTCCTCGGACGGCCCCTTCTCGTAAGGAACGTCAGGCCTTCGCGGCCTTGCGCAGCTCGTGCGGCAGCGCGAACGCGATCTTCTCGTTCGCCGTGGTGACCTCGTCGACGCTGTCCCAGCCGCGCTCGGCCAGCCACGCCAGCAGGTCCATGACCAGCACCTCCGGCACAGAAGCGCCACTGGTGACGCCGACGGTCTCGACACCTTCGAGCCAGGCTTCGTCGACCTCGTGTGCGAAGTCGACCAGGTGCGACGCGCGCGCCCCCGCCTTCAGCGCGACCTCGACCAGCCGCTTCGAGTTGGACGAGTTCGTCGAGCCGACCACCAGCACCAGGTCGCACTCGGCGGCCATGGCCTTGACCGCGACCTGGCGGTTCGTGGTGGCGTAGCAGATGTCGTCGCTGGGCGGGTCGGCCAAGCCCGGGAACTTGTCCCGCAGCTGATCGACGCGCTCCATGGTCTCGTCCACCGAAAGGGTGGTCTGCGAAAGCCAGATGACCTTCGACGGGTCGCGGACCTCGACCTTGTCGACGTCCTCGGCGGTGTCGACGAGCTGCACCTTGTCGGGAGCCTCGCCGGCGGTGCCTTCGACCTCTTCGTGGCCTTCGTGGCCGATCAGCAGGATGTCGTAGTCGTCCTTCGCGAACCGGTTGACTTCCTTGTGCACCTTGGTCACGAGCGGGCAGGTCGCGTCGATGGTCCGCAGGTTGCGCTCGGCGGCTTCGGCGTGCACCGCGGGCGAGACGCCGTGCGCGGAGAACACCACCAGTTCGCCTTCGGGCACCTCGGAGGTCTCGTCGACGAAGATCACCCCGCGCTCGCGCAGGGTCTCCACGACGTGCCGGTTGTGCACGATCTCCTTGCGCACGTACACCGGTGCGCCGTAGAGCTCGAGTGCCTTTTCGACGGCGATGACCGCGCGGTCGACCCCCGCGCAGTAGCCGCGAGGCTTGGCCAGCAGGACACGTTTGCCACCTGCCGGCACACCGGACTCGCTGATCGTCGGACTGCCGGCGGGCGTGATTCCGGGACTCGCAGAACTCATGCCCCCAGGGTACGGGCTGCCCCGGGGGCTCCTCGCACTCACGTTCAGGTGACCAGGGAACCCCTCGAAAGTATGTGCGTGGAGTCACGTCCTGTGAGCCGACCCACCCGTTCGGTTGGGCAGGATGGACCAAATACGGCAGGCTAGACGCATGAAGCCTCTCCCGCTCCCCCTCCGGGTCGCCGCGGGCCTCGCCGTCACCACCGCCGAGCGGGTTCGCGAACTTCCCAAGCAGCTCACCGGGCTCCCCGTCACGGTGGTCAGCCAGGTGCTCCAGTTCTCCATGCGCGTCCAGCAGCACGTCACCGAGCTCGCGATCAAGGGCGACGACGCGCTGTCGGGCCTCCGCCCGGTCGAGGACACGCCCAGCTGGGCGACCTTCGACGAAGATCTCCCGCCGGACCTCGGCGAACGCCGGTACGAACGCGACTCGTGTGTAATCCCGCTGCGGGAAGACCCTGAAGTCCCCGAACCGCGCGCGGAGACGAACGGGCACCTTCACGACCTCGAAGCGCTCACCGAGGACCCGTGGGCTGAAGAAGAGCGCGCGCTCGCCGAGGAGCACGCCGACGGCGAGTTCGACAGTTCCGCGGCACCCGTCGATGCGAAACCCGCCGGGCTGGACGACTACGACACGCTCACCCTGCCGCAGCTGCGCGCCCGCCTGCGCCGGTTCGACCTCGCGCAGCTGGAAGAGCTGCTGGCCTACGAGCGGGCGAACGCCGACAGGGCGTCGTTCGTCGGCATGCTCGCACGGCGTATCGGGAACGTGAAGAAGGCCGACGGCGACGGCACGGAAGGCCCGTGAGCGCCGAACCCACCTCAGCCGCGGGTCCGTCCACCACCGCCGAAAACCCGTGGCCGGTCCGCACGGTGGCCCGCAAGGTCGGCGAGTGGATCAACCGGCTCGGCGCCGTCTGGGTCGAGGGGCAGGTCACGCAGATCTCCGCCCGCCAAGGCACCAACACCGCGTTCCTGACGCTGCGCGACCCGTCGGCGGACGTCTCGATGTCGGTGACCTGCCCGATGGGCTTGCTGCGCACGATCGAACCGCCGTTGCGCGAGGGCGCGAGCGTCGTGGTGCACGCGAAGCCGACGTTCTTCATGAACCGCGGTTCGCTGAGCCTGCGCGCCAACGAGATCCGCGCGGTCGGCATCGGCGAACTGCTCGCGCGAATCGAGCGGCTGCGGCGGCTGCTGGCCGCCGAGGGCCTGTTCGCGCCGGAGCGCAAACGCAAGATCCCGTTCCTGCCCAAGGGAATCGGGTTGATCACCGGACGCGCGTCCGCCGCCGAACGCGACGTGCTGGTGAACGCGCAGGCCCGCTGGCCGCATGTCGCGTTCAAGGTGATCAACACCGCCGTGCAGGGTTCGCTCGCCGTCCCGCAGATCCTCCAGGCACTGTCCAAATTGGACCGTGACCCGGACGTCGACGTCATCGTGATCGCGCGCGGCGGCGGCAGCGTGGAAGACCTGCTGCCGTTCTCCGACGAAGCGCTGTGCCGCGCCGTGTCCGCGGCCGGGACACCGGTGGTCAGCGCCATCGGGCACGAGCCCGACACCCCGCTGCTCGATCACGTCGCCGATCTCCGCTGCTCGACCCCGACCGACGCCAGCAAGCGGATCGTGCCCGACGTGCGCGAGGAGACCCAGCGCGTCCACCAGATGCGCGATCGCGGCCGCCGCGCCCTTCACGGCTGGGTGGACACGCAGGTCAGGCTGCTGAACCAGATGCGCAGCCGTCCCGTGCTCGCCGATCCGCTCGGCCCGATCCAGCGGCGCTCCGACGACGTCGAGATCCACCGCGAGCGCGGGCGCCGCGCGATGCTCACGCTGCTAGCGAAGGACCAGGCCGAGATCGCCAGCGCCCGCGCGCGGCTGACCGCGCTCGGCCCGGCGGCGACCCTCGAACGCGGCTACGCCGTGGTGCAGTACACCGATTCCGAAGGCAACCTCCAGGTACTCCGGTCCGTCTCCGAGGTCGTGGACGGCGCGAAACTGCGCGTCCGCGTGGTCGACGGCGCGCTCGGCGCCGTCGTCTCAGGAGAGCCGGAGGAGGGGCGTTGACGGCGAGTTTCCTGCCTTTGACCATCGACGCCGCGAGACGTGCCGACGCGCCGGAGGTGCTGCGCAACGCGCTGCTGACCGACCGCGCGGCCGGGGAATGCTGGACCGTGCTGCTGGCGGGCTGCGAGTTTTCGACAAAGCGGGGTCTCGATTCCCAGCTGCGCAAACTCTCCGAAGCGACGGCCGAGCACGTCGGCACCCGATGGTGGTTCGCGGACGGTTCCGTGCACCGCAAACGGGTGGCGCGGGCCCAGGAGAACCTCGTCAGCGCGATCGCTGAGGGTGACGGCCAGGAGTTCGCTCTCGCCTTCGTGGGTTACGACAACGCCATGGCCGGCGCGGTAGTGTGCGCGGGTATCGGCAAGCACCGACGTCCGGTAGAAGGAAGCACAGCGTGAGCAAACCCGGTGGCGAGACCGCCGAACTCGGCTACGAGCAGGCCCGCGACAGGCTGGTGGAGGTCGTCCGCGAGCTCGAAGCGGGCGGGCTGTCCCTGGAGCAGTCGCTCGCCCTGTGGGAGAAGGGCGAGCAGCTGGCGAAGGTCTGCGAGCACCACCTCGAGGGCGCGCGTGAGCGGATCGAGGCCGCGCTGTCGTCCGTCGAGGACGAGGCCGGCGACGGTCAGTGACGTTCACCATGCTCGCGCGCCACCGAACCACCGTGGGTATCTGAGAGACTGGGACCCCGCCGAGTTCCTGACCCGGGAGGCCGCATGCCCACCCCCACCTCGTCCGCCAGCTCTTCTCGACGTCCTGAAGCGCCCGACCGCAACCTCGCGATGGAACTGGTCCGCGTGACCGAAGCCGCCGCGATGGCCGCGGGCCGCTGGGTGGGGCGCGGGGACAAGATCGGCGGGGACGGGGCCGCCGTGGACGCGATGCGCCAGCTGGTCTCGACCGTGTCGATGCGCGGCGTCGTCGTCATCGGCGAAGGCGAGAAGGACGAAGCCCCGATGCTGTTCAACGGGGAAGAGGTCGGCAACGGCGACGGGCCGGACTGCGATGTCGCGGTCGACCCGGTCGACGGGACGACCCTGATGGCCAAGGGCATGCCGAACGCGCTGGCCGTGCTCGCGGTCGCCGAACGCGGCGCGATGTTCGACCCGTCCGCGGTGTTCTACATGGAGAAGCTCGCCGTCGGCCCGGACGCCGCGGGCAAGGTCGACCTGGCCGCCCCGATCTCGGAGAACATCCGCCGGGTCGCGAAGGCCAAGAACTCCAGCGTCTCCGACGTCACCGTGTGCATCCTCGACCGGCCGCGGCACGAGCAGCTGATCAAGGAGGTCCGCGAGGCGGGCGCCCGGATCCGGTTCATCTCCGACGGCGACGTCGCGGGCGCGATCGCCGCGGCCCGGCCCAGCACCGGCGTCGACATGCTGCTCGGCATCGGCGGCACCCCCGAAGGCATCATCGCGGCCTGCGCGATGAAGTGCCTCGGCGGCGAACTGCAGGGCCGGCTGTGGCCGAAGGACGACGCGGAGCGCGAGAAGGCGCTGGCCGCGGGTCACGACCTCGACCGCGTGCTCGGCAACGACGACCTCGTCCGCGGCGACAACGTGTTCTTCTGCGCCACCGGCGTCACCGACGGCGACCTGCTGCGCGGCGTGCACTACCGCGCGGGCGGCGCCACGACCCAGTCGATCGTGATGCGGTCGAAGTCCGGCACGGTCCGGATGATCGACGGCTACCACCGGCTGACCAAGCTCCGCTCGTACTCGTCCGTCAACTTCGACGGCCACCTCGACGATTCCCTGGAAGATGACGTAGTTCCCCCGCTCCCGTAAGGAGAAACCGTGCTCAAGCGCGTGCTCGTGGTCCTGCTCGCGGCGATGGTCTTCACGCCGGTCGGGCAGGCCACGGGCGCGGGCGACCTCGTCGGCGGCAGAGAGGCCGACGAGCCGTATCCGTTCGTCGTTTCGCTGCATTCCGCCTCCGGCAAGGCTTTCTGCGCGGGGACGCTGATCGCGGCGGACTGGCTCGTGACGGCGGGGCACTGTGTCGAGGGCAAGAATCCGGCGAACCTGGGCGCGCGGATCGGCAGCAACGACAACACCCAGGGCGGCGAGCTCGCGAAACCCGCCGAGATCATCGTGAACCCGTCCTTCAACACCGAACCCGAGCACGCGGGCGGCGATCTCGCGCTGGTGCGGCTGGCCGCCCCGGTGAAGGCGGCGCCGATCGCGATCGGCGCCGTCGTGGCGCCCGGGACGCCGACACGGCTGCTCGGCTGGGGCCAGACATGCCCGACTTCGGGCTGTGGCAAGGGTCCGGCGAAACTGCAGCAGCTGGACACGAAGATCGTCGAAGGCGCGCGGTGCACCGCGAAGTTCGACGGCGCCGTCGAGCTGTGCACCGACAACCCCGGCGGGAACACGGGTTCGTGCTACGGCGATTCCGGTGGGCCGGAGATCGCCAAGGTCGACGAGAAATGGGTGCTGCTGGGCACGATCAGCCGCCCGGGCAACGCGGATCCGGTGTGCGCGACCTCGCCGTCGATCGCGACTTCGGTGGTGGCGTACGCGCAGTGGATCGCGGAGAAGATCACGCCCACGGCCTGAGGCGCTACTCGGCGTTGCTCGAATGCCCCGGGAACAGATGCGCCTCCGGGTCCAGCATGACCGCGATGTTGTTCACCGCCGTCGCCGCTTCCCCGAACCCGGTCGCGATCAGCTTCACCTTCCCCGGATACGCCGCGACATCGCCCGCCGCGTAGACCCGTTCCCGCGGGGTCGCCATGGTCGAATCGACGGCGATCGCGCGGTGGTCGATCTGGAGTCCCCAGCTTTCGATCGGCCCGAGATCCGCGGTGAAACCGAGCGCGGCGACCACCGTGTCGGCGCGCAGCATCTCGGGCTCCGCACCCTTCACCTGGACCTCGACCTCGACCAGCGCGCCATCGCGATCGACGAACCGGGTGACTTCGGCGTCGGTGACGATCCGCACGCCGAGTTCCCGCGCCTGCCGCACGATCGACTCGGCCGCGCGGAACTTCGCGCGCCGGTGCACGAGGGTGACGCTCGCCGCGACCGGATGCAGGGCGAGCACCCAGTCGAAAGCCGAGTCCCCGCCGCCGACGACGACCACGTGCTGCCCTTCGTGCGCCTTCAGCGAGGGCACGAAATGGACCATGCCGCGGCCGAGCCAGCCGTCGCCGGCGGGCAACGGCCGCGGGGTGAACTCGCCGATCCCGGCGGTGATCAGCACCGCGCCTGCCCGCAGGACCTGTCCGCCGTCGAGCGTGATGGTGACGCCGCCTTCGACGGTTTCGAGTTTCTCGGCCTTGCGCCCCAGCAGATACGCGGGCTTGAACGGCGCCGCCTGGTCGAGCAGGCCCCGCACCAGATCGCGGCCGCGGACCTCGGCGAACCCGCCGACGTCGTAGATCATCTTTTCGGGGTACATCGCGGTGACCTGGCCGCCCGCTTCCGGCAGTGAATCCACGACGGCCATCGAAAGACCGCGGAATCCCGCGTAGTAGGCGGCGAAAAGACCCGTCGGACCTGCCCCGATGATGACGAGGTCGTACGACGTTTCCCCAGTGGACTCGCTCATTCGGCACTCTCCCGGCCGGTGGTGGGCGGCGTGATCGAGAACACAATCGATCCTAGCCCTCGCGTGCCGAAAGACACGGAGCGCGCCGGGAGACGCTGCGCGAGACTTGGGGTATGGCTGAACAGGAATACCGGATCGAACACGACACCATGGGCGAGGTGCGCGTCCCCGTCGACGCCCTCTACCGCGCGCAGACGCAGCGCGCCGTCGAGAACTTCCCGATCTCCGGCCGGGGCCTGGAGCGCGCCCAGATCCGCGCGCTCGGCCTGCTGAAGGCCGCCGCGGCGCGGGTCAACGCGCGGCTCGGCGTGCTCGACGCCGACGTCGCCGAGGCCATCGCGAAGGCCGCGGACGAGGTCGCCGAAGGCAAGCACGACGCGCACTTCCCGATCGACGTGTTCCAGACCGGTTCCGGGACGTCGTCGAACATGAACGCCAACGAGGTCATCGCGACGCTCGCGTCGAAGGCGCTCGGCCGCGACGTGCACCCGAACGACCACGTCAACGCTTCGCAGTCCTCGAACGACACCTTCCCGACGACGATCCACGTCGCCGCGACGGAAGCAGTGCTCTCCGATGTGATCCCCGCTCTGGAATACCTGGCGGCCGCCATCGAGACGCGCGCGGGCGAATGGGCGGACATCGTGAAGTCCGGCCGCACGCATCTGATGGACGCCGTTCCGATCACCTTCGGCCAGGAGGCGGGCGCGTGGGCCTCGCAGGTCCGGTTCGGGGTCGAACGGCTGAAGTCGGGCCTGCCGCGGCTCGGTGAACTGCCGATCGGCGGGACCGCCGTCGGGTCCGGGCTGAACGCGCCCGAAGGCTTCGGCTCGGCGGTCTCGCAGGAACTGGCTTCGGTGACCGGACTTCCGCTGACCGAGGCGCGCGACCACTTCGAGGCGCAGGCGACGCAGGACAGCGTCGTCGAGACGTCCGGGCATCTGCGCACGGTCGCGGTGTCGCTGAACAAGATCGCGAACGACTTGCGCTGGCTGGGTTCCGGTCCGCGCACCGGGCTCGCCGAACTGGCGCTGCCGGATCTGCAGCCGGGTTCGTCGATCATGCCGGGCAAGGTGAACCCGGTGATCCCGGAGGCGACGCTGCAGGTGGTCGCCCAGGTGATCGGGAACGACGCGGCGGTGGCCTTCGCGGGCGCGGCGGGCAACTTCCAGCTCAACGTGAACCTGCCGGTGATCGCGCGCAACGTGCTCGAATCGGCGCGGCTGCTCGCGGCGGTCTCGCGGCTGCTGGCGGACAAGGTGTTCGCGGGCGTGACGGTGAACGCCGGCCGCGCGCGCGAGTACGCCGAGGGTTCGCCGTCCATCGTGACGCCGCTGAACAAGTACATCGGCTACGAAGAGGCCGCGGCCATCGCGAAGCAGGCGCTCAAGGAGCTGAAGACGATCCGCGAGGTCGTGATCGAACGCGGTCACGTCGCGAACGGCAAGCTCACCGAAGCCCAGCTGGACGAGGCTCTCGACGTCCTCCGCATGGCACGCGGAGGCCGCTAAGCGCCGAGAGCGACCACAGCCGCATGAAGCGGTGAGGCGAGCGAAGCCGCGAGCCCATCCGAAGGCGGTGTCTCGGTGAACAGGTGCAGCCACGTCAGCACCGGGCCGAGCAGGATCGCGTGGACGAGAGCCGGATCGGGCCGTCGTGAGAGTTCCCCTCTCGCGACGGCCCGATCCAGCATCTGGACCAGGTATCCGCGTTCACGGCCGAGGAAGACCTCGCCGAACCGGGCTTCCAGCACCGGATCCGCCCGGACGTCGGCGAGCAGCGACGGCAGCGCCTGCCGCAGTTCCGCACTGTCCAAAGAGGACTGGATCACTTCGAGGACCGCCGCCACGTCGCCCCGCAGCGAGCCGGTGTCCGACGGCGGTTCGAGCTCGACGGGATGGATCACCGCGGCGAACACGAGTTCCGCCTTCGACCGCCATCGCCGGTACACCGCGGCCTTGCCGACGCCCGCCCGCGCCGCGACCGCGTCGATCGTGCAGCGCTGGTAACCGGTTTCGGTCAGCAACGCCCGCACGGCCGCGCGGACCGCGTCGTCGATTCCTTCTTCCCTCGGCCTGCCTCTCGCCATGACCCCAGTTTACGAGACTCATAGTTCCGTATATCGTCCGGGTATGACTTGGACGAGAACCTCCCGCGAAATCCTTCCTTGCCCGCCGTCCGCGCTCTGGGCGCCGCTGGCCGACTTCACCCGTTGGCCCGACTGGGATCCCGATCTCGCCGGCGTCGAACTGCACGGTCCCGCCGAAGCAGGCTCGACCGGTTTCCTCGTACCGACCGGTTTTCGCGGCCGCGTGCACTCACGGGTCGCCGAGCCGTTCACGATCACGTCCCTGGCCCAGGACCGCGAAATCGCCTTCCGCCAGCCGATCCCCTTCGGCGCCATGGATCTCGTGCTGCGGCTGACCGCCGTCGGGGAGGGCACGGAGTTCGTCCAGGAGATCACGCTCACCGGGCCGCTGCGCGCGGTCATGGTCGCGATCATCGGCGGCGACGTCGTCAAGCACTTCGACGTCAAATGCGCCAGGCTCACCGAGCTCGCGGCGGCGCAGGCCGATCACGACGCCTGAAGACACGAGCGCCACCCCGATCACTTGGGAGAAGCGGAAATCCTGCATGCCCAGCAGGAGCGAGACGGCGAGGCCGGAGACCGGCATCAGCCCGACCAGCACCCCGGCCCGGTCCGCGCCCAGCGCCGAAACCGCCGAGTACCAAAGAAGAAACGCGATCGCCGTGACGACGACCGTCAGGTAGCCGAGCGCGATCAGTTCACGCCCGTCCGGCCACGCCCAGGCGCCGGACGGGTCGGCGATCGTCCCGACGACCGCCCCGCCGGCACCCGCGGCGAAACACCCCCAGGTCGCGGTCGCCAACGGTCCGAGCCTTTCGAGCACGCCGACGGCGAGCAGCGTGAACAGCGCTTCGCAGACCATGGCCAGCGCGGCGAGCACCAGCCCTTGCCAGCGCGCCGCGCCGCCGCCGGACAGCACGGCGATCCCGAGTCCCGCGAGCACCGCCCCCGTCACCGGCGCCCACGTCGGCCGTTTTCCCTTCGCCAGCGGGCCGGCGAGCGCGAGCACGAGCGGTGTGCCGCCGAGGAAAGCGGCGACGAGACCGGGTTCGGCGTAGCGCTGCGCGAACAGCAGGCACGCCTGGAACCCGATCATCCCGGTCGCCGCGAGGGCGATCAGCGACGGCAGGTCACGCGCGCCCGGCAACGGCAACGGGCGCCCGCTCAGCCGCGCCCACGCCAGCAGGAGCACGCCCGCCAGCGCGTACCGCAGCGCCTGTCCGGTGATCACGGGGTAGCCGTCGAGCATTCCCGTGACCGGCACGGACGCGCCGACGATCAGCACTCCCAGTATGCCGATCGTCACGGCTCTTCTTTCGTTGTCCATGCCCTTCACGATGGCGGCCTTTTGGCCCGAACTACAGAGCCAAATCAGAGTGGTCTCACTGGACCAAAAATCCCCACCAGCCTGGGTCTGTCAGGGCCAGGCACGCGCGCCGCCAGTTCCGGGATACTTGTCGACATGACCGAGACGGCCGGACTGGGCGAATTCCTCAAGACACGCAGGGCCGCGCTGGACCCGGCGGACCTCGGCCTGCCGACGGGGTTCAACCAGCGGCGGGTCGCGGGGCTGCGCCGCGAGGAGCTGGCGCAGCTGGCCGGGATCAGCGTCGACTACTACACGCGGCTGGAGCAGGGCCGGGCGCGCAACGTGTCCGACTCCGTCCTCGATTCGCTGAGCCGGGCGCTGCGGCTGCATCGCGACGAGGACACCTACCTGCGCAATCTGGCCGCCCCGAAACGCAAACGCGTCGCGCGGCCACGGGCGCAGCGGGTCCGGCCGGAGCTGCAGATGATGCTGAACGCCATCCAGTCCCCCGCGCTCGTCCTCGGCCGCTACGGCGACGTGCTGGCCTGGAATTCCCTCGGGACCGCCCTTTCCCTCGACTTCGCCGCGCTCCCGGCGGGCGAGCGCAACATCCCGAAGTTGTTCTTCCTCGACGAGAGCGCCCGCGAGATGCATCCCGAGTGGGAAACCGTGGCGAAGGAGATCGTCGCGAACCTGCGCTCCGAAAGCGGGAAGTATCCGGACGACCCGTACCTCGCCCAGCTGGTCGGCGAGCTCTCCCTCGGCAGCGAGGACTTCCGGAAGCTGTGGGCGAGGCACACCGTGCGGGAGAAGGCGCACGCGCGGAAGGTCATGATCAACCCGATCGTCGGTGAACTCCGGCTGCGCTACGAGACGCTGCGGCTGCCCGACGATCCCGACCAGGCCCTGGTGATCTACACCGCCGAGCCCGGCTCCGACAGCGAACGCGCGCTCCGCCTGCTCGCCAGCTGGGTCGCCGATCCCGCGCACGCCTGAACGCGAAACTGTCGGTGCCCGGGTCCATGATGGACCCATGTTGCTCACCGCGGTGGTGACCGCGTCGGCCGAGCTGGCCGCCACGAGGTCCAGGAAGGCGAAGATCGCCACCCTGGCCGCGGTGCTGCGCGCCGCGGGCGAGCTGGAGCTGCCCGCTGTCATCGCGTTCCTCACCGGACAGCTGACGCAGGGCCGCATCGGCACCGGCTGGCGGACGCTGGCCGCACTGGACGCGGCGCCGGCCGCCGAGCCGTCGTTGACCGTGGCCGAGGTGGACACCGCCTTCGACACGGTGGGGGCGGCGTCCGGTTCGGGCTCGGTGAAGCTGCGCGCGGAGACGTTGCGGGCGTTGCTCACCAAGATGACGAAGGACGAGCAGGAGTTCCTGTTCCGGCTGCTCACCGGCGAGCTCCGGCAGGGCGCGCTCGAAGGGATCATGGTGGACGCCATCGCGGCGGCGGCCGAGATCCCGGCCGACGACGTCCGGCGGGCGTTCATGCTGTCCGGGCAGCTCCCGGTGACGGGCCTGGCGGCCATGACCGGCGGCCAGGAGCGGCTGGCGGAGTTCAAGCTGGCCTTGGGCAGGCCGATCCGGCCGATGCTAGCCTCCCCGGCGGAGTCCCTGGACGAGGCGATCACCGAGCACGCCGAGGCGATCGTCGAGTACAAAATGGACGGTGCGCGGATCCAGGTCCACCGCGAAGGCGACGAGGTGCACATCTACACGCGGACGCTGCGGGAGATCACCGGCAGCGTCGGCGAGCTGGTGGAGCTGGTGCGTTCCCTGCCGTGCACGTCGGTGGTGCTCGACGGCGAGACGCTGGCCCTGACCGACGACGGCAGGCCCAGGCCGTTCCAGCAGACGATGAGCCGGTTCGGCAGCAGCCGCGAGGAGCAGGTCAAGGCGCTGCTGCTGCGGCCGTACTTCTTCGACTGCCTGCACCTCGACGGCACCGACCTGCTGGACGCGTCGCTGTCCGAACGCAACGCCGCCCTGCGCCGGGTCGCGGGCGAACACGTCATCCCCGGCGAGATCAGGCCCGCCTCGGCCGAGGGAGTGCTGGAAGCGGCGATGGCCGCCGGGCACGAAGGCGTGATGGTCAAGGACCTCGCGTCGCCTTACGCGGCGGGGCGCCGCGGGCGCGCGTGGCTGAAGGTGAAGCCGGTGCACACGATCGACCTGATCGTCCTCGCCGCGGAATGGGGTCACGGCAGGCGCACCGGCACGCTGTCGAACCTGCATCTCGGCGCCCGCGACCCCGACGGCGGCCCGCCGATCATGGTCGGCAAGACGTTCAAGGGCATGACCGACGAGCTGCTGGCCTGGCAGACGAAGACGTTCCAGGAGATCGAGACCCACCGCACGGACTGGGCGGTCCACGTGCGGCCGGAGCTCGTCGTCGAAATCGAACTCGACGGGGCGCAGGTGAGCACGCGGTATCCGGGCGGGCTGGCGCTGCGCTTCGCGCGGGTCGTGCGCTACCGGCCGGACAAGGAGGCCGCGGACGCCGACACCATCGACACCGTGCGCGGCCTCCTCAAGCCCTGAAACCCCCGCAACTACCGCATTCAGAGGACTAAACGCGTCAGTAGCAGCGGTCCGAAGAGATCTTGTACGTGTAGTTGTTCGACAGGTCGGAGGTCACCTCGAACCGGATCTTGTGATACACCGGCGGCTCCCCGAGCACGCCGTGCTTGACCGTGCGCTCCTTGCCCGGCGCGATGGCCCCGCTCCAGAGCCCCTTGTCGAAGACGTCGTCGATGATCTGGACGAGCATTCCCCGGTAGTCGTGGTTGTGCACGGTGATGTCGATGCTCTGCCCCGCGCTCACCTCGACGACCTTCGTCTTCCCGCCCATCAACGGCCCGCCTTCACAGACCTTCGACGCCGCCGAAGCGGACGGTGCCATCAGCAGGGTGCCGGCCAGCGCGACCGGGACGACGGCGAACAGCTTCTTCTTCATCGGTTCCCCACAACGGTCTTGACGACATTGGACTGGACGGCCAGGTCGAGGCCGATCTTCATGTTTCCCCCGCAATAGGCCTTCTCGCCGTTCTTGAAATGCACGGTCAGATCCCCCGCGCATTCGAAGACCTTGACGTCCCAAGTGCGCGTGCCCGGCTTGAGGCAGATCGCGTCCTTCCCGGCCCGGCGCATCCAGCCGTGGTAGCCGGATTCGCAGGTGATGATCGGATCACTGCCCGAAGCGGGCGCCGGAGCCGCCTGTGCGGCGGTGACCGGCAGGAGCGCCACGGTGAGCGTGGCCCCGGCCAGTGCGGCGACCTTGACGTACGGACGCATGGATTCCCTTTCCGCAAATAATGTGAGAGTGTTTCGGAAAATCCCCGTCCGGAATTCCCGGACGCCGATGACGTTAAGGGCGCCGGAAGTCGCCGCGGAAGCGATTCACGGCCGCGAAATGGCCGTGGCCGAAGAATCATTGTCCGTGCAGGTCAGCGCTTTGGCCATCGGCCCGGAAAGTCAAATGACGCGGACCGAGAAGAACACGGCGCGGGTGTTCGGCAGCAGGATGTGGCCCTGTTCGTCGGCCATCTTCCAGTACACCTGGCAATGCCCGGGACGGTCGGGCGCGTGTACCTCGACGGAGACGCGCACGTGCTCGCCGGGCGCGGTCTGCGGGACGGGTACGCGTTCGGGCGTGCCGCATTCGCCGGGATTCCCGAACGAACCGGCGCGGACCAGATAGCGGCCGACCCATCCGACCGTTCCCGCGTTGCGGAACTCCCAGGTCTTCACGAAGGTCGACCCGGCCGCGACCTCGCTGCCGTCGAGCACAGTCACGTCGGCGATGAATTCCGACGCGTCGCCGACCGGCGCGGCGGGTTCGGAATCGAACGGAGCGGTGAAGACGAACACCAGCGCCGCGACGAGCACGAGCGCCACGGCCCCGGCGAGGACGAAGGCCGTCCGACGCGAACGCTCCGGAGCGCGGACGGGGGCAGGTTCGGGCCCGGCGGTCAGCGCGTCCCGCGCGCGTTCCCATTCGCCGCGCCATTCGTGGCGGACCTCGTCCTCGTCACCGCCGAGCACTCCGGCGGCCAGCACACGGACGAACTCCCAGGATGTTTCCCAGCTGGGCAGCCGCTGTCCGCGGGCCGCGGCCGACAGCGCCGACTTCGACGCGAGCGCGCCGTACTCGTCACGCATCCGGTCGTAGGAAGGGTCACCGGCGGCCCGTTTCAGCTCCCACAGCCGCCGCGCGAACTCGGCGACGGGTCCGCTGTCCTCCGCCGGACCCCGCGCGACCCGGCCGCGGCGTCCGGGCCTGCGCTCGACGTCCATCGCTTCCCACGATATGACCCGCTGGGCGGGAAGACCCGGCGGCGTCCCGCCCCCGATCGAGTGGCGACGTGCGGTGGTGACGGGACGTCCCCACTCGATCACCCATAAAGTAGGGGGAATGCAGGCTTCCAAGATCGCGCGTGCCTGGTTCGGCGCGACGGCGCTGGTGGTGATCGCCGGGCTCGCCGCGCAGATCCCGGTCTCCGCGGGCACCACCGGCGGCACCTTCCACACCCCGGCCGGACGCGTGGCCAACCTGCTCGCGTTCTTCACCATCGACTCGAACATCCTGGTCGGCGCCGGCAGCCTGCTGCTCGCGCTCGGCGTCGCGGGCCGGTCGACCTTGTTCGGCGTACTGCGGCTCACCGGGCTCGTCGGCATCACGGTGACCGGCGTCGTCTTCCAGGTCGCGCTCGCCGACCTCTACGAACTGCACGGCTGGGCGGTGTTCGCCGACACGATGCTGCACAAGGTGTCGCCGTTGATGTGCGTCGCGGGCTGGCTGCTGTTCGGGCCGCGCGGCCAGCTGTCGTGGCGGATCCTGTGGTGGTCGCTGCTGTACCCGCTGGCCTGGCTCGCGGTCACGCTGGCGCGCGGCGCGATGATCGGGTTCTACCCGTACCCGTTCGTCGACCCGGGCATCAACGGCTACGGCGGTGTCGCGTTCAACTGTGTCCTGATCGGCGTGCTGTTCATCGGCCTCGCGGCGGCCGCGGTCGGTTTCGACCGCACCTTCAGCCGCAAGGACGACGTGGACGACTACTTAGCCCCGGACCCGCCGGAAAGCGTTGAGCGGATCCGCGACGCCGGCACGTACTAGCGTCCGCACCGCGCCGAGCCGCCGGTCCACCGGTTTCCCGGCGGCCACCCGGTGCATCTGCTGGGTGTGCCACTGGATCTCGAGCAGGCTGTCGGCCAGCCGGATCCCGGTCTTCGGCGCGGTGCGCCGGGCGCGGACGTCCTCGCCGCCGAGCAGCCGTGCGGGCAGCGCAGGGTCGACGATCAGCGGCCTGCCGAGGCCGATGACGTCCAGGGCCCCGGAACGCAGCGCGTCCGCCATGCCCTCCGGGCTCGTGAAGCCGCCGGTGACCATCAGAGCAACGTCGGTGACCTGTCGCGCCTTCGCGGCGTAGTCGAGGAAGTACGCCTCACGACTGGCAGTGCTCGCCTTGGCCGAGCCCATCATGGCGGCCTTCTCGTAGGTGCCGCCGGAGACTTCCAGCAGGTCGATGCCCGCTTCCCCCAATTCGCGGACGACTTCGAGCGAGTCCTCCTCGCTGAAACCTCCGCGCTGGAAGTCCGCGCTGTTGAGCTTGACCGCGATCGGCACGGCGTCGCCGACCTCGGCGCGTACCCGGGCGACGACTTCGAGCAGGAACCGACGCCGTCGGAGCGCGTCGCCGCCCCAGCCGTCGGTGCGCTGGTTGGTCAGCGGGGAAAGGAACTGCGACACGAGGTAGCCGTGCGCGCCGTGGATCTGGGCACCGGCGAACCCGGCGTCGACGACGGTCCGCGCGGCCACGCCGAACCGGTCGATGATCGCCTCGATCTCGTCGGCGGTCAGCGCGCGCGGCGTCGCGAACACGGAGCGGATGCCGCGGTCGCCGAACGGCACCGCCGACGGCGCGACCGGCTGCCGGGAGAGGAAGCGCGGGCTCTGCCTGCCGGGATGGTTGAGCTGGACCCACAACCGCGTCTCGGTCCCGTCCGCCGACCGTGCCCACGGCTTGAACTCGGTCGCGTCCGGTTCGCGGGGCACCGCGACGTTGCGCGGTTCGCCGAGCGCGGTGGGATCGACCATGACGTTGCCGGTGATCAGCGTCCCGGCGCCGCCGCGCGACCACGTCCGGTACAGCTCGGCCAGTTCGGCGGTCGGCCGGTTGCGGCGGTCGCCCAGCTGCTCGCTCAGCGCGGCCTTGGCCAGCCGGTTCGGCAGGATCGCGCCGCACCGCAGCTTCAGCGGCTCGGCCAGCAGTTCCTCGGGCTCGCTCATCCGCGTTTCCTCACGCCGTTACCTACTGGGCAGTATTCCTACTCGAAGTAACATACTCGCGGTATGTCGAGTACTCAAGGTGCGGCGATGCCGAAGGGGTTGTCGATCACGTAGCGCCAGAGCCCGTCCTCGCCGCGCCTCGCGACGTCTGTCGCCGTCGCCGCCAAGTGCCCTTCGATGCTCCAGTCGACGATCAGCAGGGCCAGGTCACCGGCCACGCGCACCTGGCGCGGCGTCACCTCGATCGGCCGCCCGAGCGCGAGAATCCCGCCGTTCGCGGCCCGGCGTTCCGCGCCGCTCACCCGCACGCCGTCCCGGCGGACGAACACGGCGTCCGGCTCGTAGACCGTGTCGAGGATTTCGGCGGATCCGGTGTTGAAGGCGGCCTGGAAGACGAAGGGATGTTCGGCGGGGTCGGTGGTCAAAGGCACACTGGACGAATGCGTCATGCGGACAGCGAAACCGACCGCGAAGCAGGTCACCAAACGGAAACCTTCGACGGCGAACTCGTCCCGGACACCCGCGGCCGCACCCGGCGGCCGGAGCCGGAGTGCCCCGTCGAGGTCGCGCTCGCCGCGATCTCGGGCCGCTGGACGACGTTGGTGCTGCGAGAACTGATGGGCGGCGCCCGGTCCTTCAGCGACCTACGCGCGGCGTTGCCCGACGTGTCCGCGAAGGTGCTGACAGAACGCCTCGGCGACCTGACCGCGCGACGCCTCGCCGTCCGCGAGGAACTGCCGGGCTTCCCCACCCGGACCAGCTACCGGCTCACCCCGGCGGGACTGGCCCTGCGGCCGCTGCTGATCGAGCTGTACCGCTCGGGCTCGGCGTTACTGGCCCAGTAGGCGCGGCGCGACCGGCTCCACTCGAGCCCGCACCTTCACCTCTTCGGCCATCTCTCGCGCCCACGCCTGCAACCCCGGGATGTCGATCCCGTGCGGCCGGGCCTCGCGGAACGGCTCGATGTTCTCCGCGCCGCGCTCCAGCAGCGACGCCGCGCCGTTGCCGTTCCCCCTGGCCACGTGGGTCAGGCCCACCGCGAGCTGCGCGAGACCACGCCACAGCTCCCGCTCCGGCCCGTCGGTGGATTTCCACGCGTCCTCGAACACCTCGTGCGCGTGAAACGGGCGGCCCGCGTCGAGCAGGCGCTGGGCCTCGGAGACGGTGTCCTCAGGGCTCCGTTCGATGCCCTCGGGCTGCCGTTCGACACCGTCGGCGCCGTACGGGAGCGGCCTGCCGAGGCCGTCCCGCGGGCGCGCGTTACGGGCTCGTCCGGCTTCGTCACGGTCCCGGTCGGTCATGCCGGCATTGTCCCACGCGGGTATCCTGGGGCCTCGTGCGCTTTCTCGACGGGCACCGGCCCGCTCACGACCTGACCTACGACGACGTGTTCCTCCTGCCGAACCGGTCGGACGTGGAGTCCCGCTTCGACGTCGACCTGTCCACTGTGGACGGCACCGGCGCGACGATCCCGATCGTGGTCGCCAACATGACGGCCGTCGCCGGCCGCCGGATGGCCGAGACGGTCGCCCGACGCGGCGGGCTCGTCGTCCTGCCCCAGGATGTCGACACGGCCGCGGTCGCCGACATCGTCTCCTGGGTCAAGAGCCGTCACACCGTGTGGGACACCCCGCTCGTGCTGACCGGCGGCGACGCGGTGGCCGACGCGCTGAACCTGGTCGGCAAACGCGCCCACGGCGCCGTCGTCGTGGTGGACGAGGACGGCAAGCCCGTCGGCGTCGTGGACGAAGCGGCCTGCGCCGGCGTAGACCGCTTCGCGCGGCTCGCCGACGTCGCGGAGCCCGCGGTCGTCACGGTGCCCCTGAACACTCCGCCGCGTGAGGTGTTCGAGCGTCTGCACGACCACGGTGGCCGTCTCGCGCTCGGCATCGACGAGAACGGCCGTCTCGCGGGCGTCCTGACCGAGATCGCGGCGCTGCGCGCGGAGATCTACACCCCGGCCGTCGACGACAGTGGAAGCCTGCGCGTCGCCGCCGCGATCGGCGTGAACGGCGATGTCGCGGCGAAGGCCGAGGCCGTCCTCGCGGCGGGCGTCGACGTGCTCGTGGTCGACACCGCACACGGCCACCAGGAGAAGATGATCTCCGCACTCAAGGCCGTCCGGTCGGTGAACCCTCGGGTGCCGGTGGTCGCCGGGAACGTGGTCACCGCGGAGGGCACGCGCGACCTGATCCACGCGGGAGCGGACGTCGTCAAGGTCGGCGTCGGTCCCGGCGCCATGTGCACGACCCGGATGATGACCGGTGTCGGGCGCCCGCAGTTCTCCGCCGTCGCCGAATGCGCCGCCGCGGCACGGGAACTGGGCAAACACGTCTGGGCCGACGGTGGCGTGCGGCATCCGCGCGACGTCGCGCTCGCGCTGGCCGCGGGCGCGTCCGCCGCGATGGTCGGCTCGTGGTTCGCGGGCACCCACGAATCCCCCGGCGACCTGCGCTACGACGAGCAGGGCAAGCCGTACAAGGAATCGTTCGGCATGGCGTCGAAACGTGCCGTCGGCGCCCGCACGCGTACGGACAACGTCTTCGAGCGCGCCAAGAAGGGCCTGTTCGAAGAGGGCATCTCCGCGTCGCGGATGGCCTTGGACCCGGCTCGCCCCGGCGTCGAGGACCTGCTCGACTCCATCGGCTCCGGTGTCCGTTCGGCCTGCACGTACGCGGGCGCCCGGACACTGGAGGAGTTCCACGAGCGCGCGCTGCTCGGGATCCAGTCCGCCGCCGGCTTCGCGGAAGGACGTCCGTTGCCGTCAGGCTGGTGATCCGCGGCGCCCGAAGCACTAAGGTGCACCGGGTGAGACGCCTGAGACAGATGGTGGCGGCGGCGATGGACGACCGCCGCCACACGGAAAACGGGGAAATCGCCGCACTGCGGTCCGCTGTCGCGGAACAGGCCGCGGAGATCAAGCGGTTGCGCGCGGCGCTGGACCAGCACACCGCCTGGCTCGAGGACCACGGCCGGGCCTTGCGCGACGGCGACGCGCGCACCACCACCGTCGAGGCGAGGCAGGCCGCGCTCGACGCGCGACAGGAAGCGCTCGACGGCTGGCTCGGCGGCCACGACACCGCGTTCGAAGGCCTGCATCTCCGGACCGAAGATCTCGAAGCCGCGCGTGACGTCCGCACCTTCACGCACTGGCTCGATCAGCACGAACTCCTTGCCGCACCGAAGATCTCGATCGTCCTGCCCACGCACGACCGGGCCACGCTGCTGCCGCGCGCCGTCGCTTCGGTGCTGGCGCAGCGTTACGAGAACTGGGAACTGGTGATCGTCGACGACGCCAGTTCGGATTCCACGCCGAAGGTGATCGCCGGCTTCGAAGACCCGCGGATCCGTTCGATCCGGGTCGAGCACGGCGGCGTCTGTGCCGCCCGCAACGCCGGGCTGGCCGAGGTCACCGGCGACGTGGTCGCCTACCTCGACGACGACAACACGATGCATCCCTTGTGGCTCAAGGCCTTGGGCTGGGCGTTCGGCGGGCATCCGGAGATCACGGCGGCCTACGGCGGTTTCGTCATCGACGACATCGGCGGGCTGCCGACATTGTTCCTCCGGCGCTACGACCGGGAAACCCTGTTACAGGAGAACCTCGCCGACATCGGCGCCGTCGCGCACCGGGCAGGACTTCCCGAAGCCCGATTCGACGAATCGCTGGTCGAGATGGGCGATTGGGACCTACTCCTCGCGCTGACCGCGGACCGCGCGCCCCTGGTCGTCCCGGCGATCTCCTGCTTCTACACGACGACTTCCGGGGACCGGCTTTCCCACGGGCCGACCTACGACGACGACTTCGCGGCCATCCGCCGCAAGCATTCAGGACCGGAGCACCGAGTATGACCGAGCCCGCCAAGATCCTCGTGGTCGCACTCGACGCGTGCGATCCCGCCACGATCCGCGATCTCGCCGCCGCGGGTGAGGTACCGACGTTGGCGCGCCTGCTCGAAACCAGCGCTTCGGCGACCACGCACAATCCCTATGGCCTGTTCGTCGGCTCGCTGTGGAGCAGCTTCTTCACCGCGCGCACGGCGGCGCGGACCGGATTCCACTGCTGGGAAGAGGTCGACACCAAGACCTACGAACGGCGGCTGACCAGCCCGCTGGAGATCCGGGGAACGCCGTTCTGGGAGACACTTTCCGACGCCGGCAAACGGGTCGCCGTGCTCGACGTCCCGCATTCCCGTGCGGACAAACCGCTCAACGGGGTCATGGTAAGCGAATACGCCTGCCACGACCGGCATTTCGGCTTCCACACTTCACCGCCGGAGCTGGCGAAGGAGATCGAGGCCGACTTCGGGCTCACTCCCATCCTCACCGCCGAACCCGATCTGGTCCGCGACTGGGCACCGGACGACTACCTCCACCGCGAAGGTCCACATCGGACACCCGACGAGGAACGCGCGCTGACCCACGGGCTCGTCGCCGGGATCGGGCAGAAGACCCAGGTGTCGACCAAGCTGCTCGCCGAGGGCGATTGGGATCTTTTCCTTTCGGTGTACGGGGAATCCCACAGCATCGGCCACCAGCAGTGGCATCTGCACGACCCTGGGCACCGCGACCACGACGTCACGCTCGCCGCCGAACTGGACCCGATCCGCTCGGTCTACCGCGGCCTCGACGAGGCGATCGGCGAGCATCTCGCGCTCGCCGGACCGGACACCACGGTCTTCGTGCTGCTGAGCCACGGCATGGGATCGCGATACGAAGGAAGCCATCTGCTGCACGAGATCCTACGGCTCCTCGACACCGTGGAGACCGAAGGAATGCGGGGCGGCGGCGCGATGACGGCGGTCAAGCGCGCCTACTCCGCGCTCCCCAGTCCATTGAGGACAAAGCTCGCGTCGGCCGCGATGCCCTTGCTGCGCAAGCGGCTGGCGGCGGCTCCGCTACCGGCCGTGCCGAACTGGGCCACCGCCGAACAGCGGTCGAAGCAGCGGTTCTATCTGTCTCCCAACAACTTCGTCTTCGGCGGGGTGCGGATCAACCTGGCGGGTCGCGAACCGAACGGCGTCGTCCAGCCCGGCGCCGAGTACGAGGCCGTATGCGAGCAGCTGACCGAAGACCTGCTCTCGCTGGTGAACGTCGCGTCGGGGAAACCGGTGGTACGTGAGGTTTCCCGCACGAGCGACCACTACGACCGCGAGGCCGACGACACGCTGCCGGATCTGCTGATCGACTGGGCCCGCACCGGGCCGATCGAGACGGTCTGGTCGCCCAAGACCGGCGTCGTCTACGGCCCGGACGAGCACTGGCGCACCGGGGACCACCGCCCGGACGGGCTTCTTCTCGCCAGTGGTCCCGGTTTCGAGCCGGGCGCGAAGCTGCCGGACCTGGACGTCGTCGATCTGGGCTCGACCCTTTCGGCCATGCTCGGCGTCGAACTCACCGACGACGTGGACGGACGGCCACTCCCCTGGGCGAAACCGGTCAGCTAGCCGCTACGAACGGGGCGTTCCTTGCGAAATTCGCAAGGAACGGCCCGTTCATGGCAGGTGACTAGCCGTGGTCCTCCAGCATCTCGGTGACGAGCGCCGCGATCGGCGACCGCTCGGACCGGGTCAGCGTGACATGCGCGAACAGCGGGTGACCCTTGAGTTTCTCGATCACCGCCGAAACGCCGTCGTGCCGCCCGACCCGCAGGTTGTCGCGCTGCGCGACGTCATGCGTGAGCACGACCCGCGAGGCCGTGCCCAGCCGCGAAAGCACGGTCAGGAGCACGTTGCGCTCCAGGGACTGCGCCTCGTCGACGATGACGAACGTGTCGTGCAGCGACCGCCCGCGGATATGGGTCAGCGGGAGCACCTCGAGCATGCCGCGGTCGAAGACCTCGTCGAGGACGTCCTGGCTGACCAGCCCGCCGAGGGTGTCGAACACCGCCTGCGCCCATGGCTGCATCTTCTCGCTCTCGGAACCGGGCAGGTAGCCCAGATCCTGGCCGCCGACCGCGTACACCGGCCGGAACACGACGACCTTGCGGTGCTGGCGGCGTTCCATCACCGATTCCAGCCCCGCGCAGAGCGCGAGCGCCGACTTACCCGTCCCGGCTCGTCCGCCCAGCGAGACGATGCCGACGTCGGAGTCCAGCAGGAGATCCAGCGCCACCCGCTGCTCGGCCGACCGGCCGTGCAGACCGAACGCCTCCTTGTCGCCCCGCACGAGCCGGATCCGCTTGTCCGCGGTGACCCGGCCGAGCGCGCTCGAACTGCCCGCGAGCAGCCTCAACCCGGTGTGGCAGGGCAGCTCACCGACCTCGGGCATCCCGAACTCCGCCGGATCCACCGAAGAGCCGCTGAACAGCGCGTCGATGAGGGTCTGCGGGACGTCCACGTCCGCCATCCCCGTCCAGCCCGAGGGCGTCACCTCCTGCGCGCGGTACTCGTCGGCTTCGAGGCCGACGGCGCCCGCTTTGACGCGCAGGGGGATGTCCTTGGTCACCAGCGTGACCGACGCGCGTTCCGCCGCCAGATTGAGCGCGCAGGCGAGGATGCGGTGGTCGTTGGAGTCGGTGCGGAAGCCGACCGGGAGCACCGTGGGATCGGAGTGGTTCAACTCCACCTGCAGGGTGCCGCCATGGTCACCGATCGGGATCGGTGCGTCGAGCCTGCCGTGCTGACGACGCAGGTCGTCGAGCATGCGGAGCGCTTCGCGCGCGAACCACCCCAGTTCGGGATGGTGACGTTTCGCCTCCAGTTCACTGATGACGACCAGCGGGAGCACGACCGCGTGTTCGGCGAAACGGGTCACCGACCAGGGATCAGAGAGCAGGACCGACGTGTCGAGCACGTAAGTGGACCGCTGGGATTCGGGCGAGATCGAGGCTTTCTCCGGGCCAGAGGCACCGGTCGAAGAACGGCCAGAGGCCTTGCGGGGTGAACGCTGCGCAGTCACGACGGCATCTCCCTCGTGGGCGTGGCACCACGCCCGCACTCGCTGGGCCGGGCACTTCCCTGGCTAACCGCTCCTTCTGACGCTCACCGCGTCAGTCGGCACGGCCACGAGGGCCGGGTGCCGGCCCCCTCGTGCATCCACTGGGCGGCTGTGCCGCCCTGTCGACTACCGCCACGACCAGGGCCTCCCGTGAGAGTCCGCATGGGACGCGAACCCTCACTTCCGGAAGGTACCTGCGTCCGGCCGATCGCGCAGGCAGCCACCACGGTGATTCGCCAAACCGTCATCTCACTGTCGGTCGCGTGACATCAACACCTGGTCACCGTCACAGTGTGTAGTGATGATCTCCATTCAGGGACGCTCGTCGATGCGACCCGGATGGATTAACGCGACAGAGGGCGTTCACCTGATGGGATCGAGGGTTCTACCACGCGTGGTGGCAGACCGCATTTTGTGGCCGAGACAGAGAACCGGACCGAGTGAAACGCACCTTTTTCGCCTCACACAATGGGCTTACGAGACGGTCACAAATCCTGAATAGCGAGTAATTTTCTCACTGCGGGACACCCCCACCGGATTCGGTGCCCCCGATCCCTGAACATCTCTACCAAGGAGTGCGAAGTGCTGAAGAAGGCTGGTTTCGTTTCCGCCGTCGCCGCGGGCATCATGATGGTCGGCGGGACCGCGTTCGCCGCCACCGGTGACACCTCGGGCACCCCGGACCCCACGTTCGGCGACGCCTACAACACCTTCATCGAGGGTGGCGGCGCGCTGGGCTACGGCGCCGCTTCGCTGGTCGCCGGTGCCTACACGGGCATCGCGCTCACCCCGGCGCTGATCGCCCACTCGATGGAGCACCACGGCCACTGATCTCAGGTGTGGTTGCCGAAGGCCCCGGAAGTGCACTCCGGGGCCTTCGTCATGTCCGAGGTCAGGAACCGAAGCGCCGATGCCGCCACGCGTAATCACGCATCGCGCGCAGGAAATCGACCCGGCGGAACGCGGGCCAATAAGCTTCGGTGAACCAGAATTCCGAATGCGCCGATTGCCAGAGCAGAAATCCGGAAAGCCGCTGCTCACCCGAGGTGCGGATAATCAGATCCGGATCCGGCTGGCCCGAGGTGTACATGTGTTCGGAAATATGGTCGACGTCCAGGATCTTCGCGAGCTCGCGGATCGAGGTGCCCTCGTCGGCGTGCTGGAGCAGGAGTTTGCGGACGGCGTCGGCGATCTCCTGACGCCCTCCGTAACCGACCGCGACGTTGACCTCCATCCCGGAGCGCCCCTCGGTGCGCTCCGCGGCCGCGCTGAGGGCCTTCGCGACCTCGGGAGGCAGCAGGTCGAGAGCTCCCACGATGCGGAGCCGCCAGGGCGTGTGCGGCGCGGCGAGCTCGTCGGTGACGTCGGTGATGATCTTCAGCAGCGGGCTGAGCTCCTCGGCCGCGCGCCCGAGGTTGTCCGTCGAAAGCAGCCACATGGTGACGACCTCGACGTCGGCCTCGTTGCACCAGCTCAGGAAGTCGGCGATCTTCTTGGCGCCGGCCCGGTGGCCGTCGGCGACGTCCGTGAAGCCCGCTTCGCGCGCCCAGCGGCGGTTGCCGTCCAGCATGATGGCGATGTGGCGTGGATGGCGCCCCTTGGCCTGCTGGATCAGGCGCCTGCCGTAGGCGCTGTACACGACGTCTGACAAGAAGGACCGAAGACTCACGCCAGTGGAGACTAGTCACCTCGCAAGCCTCAGTGGGACGCGCCACGGACACTGGCGAAAAACCTACGGTGCCGTAACCTGGGTGGGTGAGCGTAGTGACCGAACCCCAACCGTCCGGCCCCACGCCCGTGGTGGACACGCGTCCTCGGTTGCGTGGGCACATCCACTTCTGGTCCTTCTTCGGCGCTGTCGCCGGAGCAGCGGCCCTCATCAGCCTCGCGGCGTCCACTGTGTCAGGTATCGCCGCTTTGTCCACTTCGGTCTACGGCCTGACCGTGCTCGGCGTCTTCGGCGTCAGCGCGCTGTACCACCGTCGCTTGTGGAGCCCACGAGCATACGAATGGATGAAGCGTGCCGACCATTCGATGATCTTCCTGTTCATCGCCGGCACCTACACGCCGTTCACCCTTCTGGCCATGTCCCAGCCGACCGGGTACATCGTGCTGGCGATCGTGTGGGGCGGCGCGATCGGCGGCGTCACCCTGAAGATGCTGTGGCCGAACGCGCCACGCTGGCTGGGCGTGCCGATCTACATCGCGCTGGGCTGGGTCGCCGTCTTCGTCCTGCCCGAACTGGCCACGCACGCCGGCGTCGCGGCGCTCGTCCTGCTCTGCGTCGGCGGGCTGTTCTACACGCTGGGCGCGGTGTTCTACGCGGTGAAGTGGCCGAACCACTTCCCGGACACCTTCGGCTACCACGAGTACTTCCACGCCTGCACGGTTCTTGCGGCGGTCTCGCACTACATCGCGATCTGGTTGGCGATGTACGCCTAGCTGGGCTTTGAGGCGCGTTGGTGGGGGGGGGGGGGGGGGGGGGGGGGGGGGGGGGCGGGGCGGGCGGCGGGGGGGGGGGGGGGGGGGGGGGGGGGGGGGGGGGGGGGGGGGGGGGGGGGTGGGGGGTGGGGGGGGGGGGGGGGGGGGGGGGCTGGGGCCCCCCCCCCCCCCCCCCCCCCCCCCCCCCCCCCCACCAAGGTGACCAGGTCGGACACAAGCGTGTTCCCTCTGGCACAAGAAAGTGCCTTCTTCCGGCTCCCCGGCCGGGGAGCCATGATCGCCCCATGGCCAAGAACGCACCGCCCCGCCGCCTCGACGACGCGGCCCTCAGCGACTTCCTCGCCGAGCACACCTTCGGCGCCCTCGCGACCCTCAAACGCGACGGACGCCCGCACCTCTCCACCGTCGTCTACACGTGGGACCCCGAGACGCGCGAGATCCGGATCAGCACGACCGAAGACCGCCTCAAGGTCAAGCAGCTGCGCAACAACCCGACCGCCTCTCTCTACGTCTCCAGCGCCGACCACTGGAGTTTCGCTGTCGCGGAAGGGAAAGCGGAACTCTCCGAAGTCACGCGAACACCCGAAGGCGAGCGGAGGCTCTACATCACCCTCAAAACCGACAAACTCTATGGAACGGCCCTCGACATCGCTTAACGTACGCACCTGGGAAAGGCCAGGTGAGGAGACGTTCGATGTGGGAAAAGCGGATGGAGTGGCCGCTCAACGCCGCCGCCGTACTGTTCCTGGCCGCGTACGCCTGGCCGATCCTCCAGCCCTCGCTCGGGCACACCGGGCGCGTCTGGTGCGAGGTCGTCACGTGGGTCGCGTGGGCGGTCTTCGCCCTGGACTACGGCGTCCGCCTCAAGCACGCCGAGGACAAACGGGCCTTCCTGAAGGACAACCTCTTCGACCTGCTGATCATCGTGCTCCCGCTGATCCGCCAGCTTCGGCTGCTCCGGCTGGTCACGGTGCTCAACGTCCTCAACCGCAACGCCGGCCTGTCGCTGCGCGGCCGCGTCGTGGTCTACACGGTCGGTGCGACGGCGCTCATCGTGTTCTGTTCGGCGCTCGCCGTGCTCGACGCCGAACGCACCCAGCCCGACGCGCCGATCACCGACTTCCCGGACGCGGTGTGGTGGTCGATCACGACGATCACCACGGTCGGCTACGGCGACCGCTATCCCGTCAGCGGCACCGGCCGGGTCGTCGCCGTCGGGCTCATGGTGGCCGGGATCGCCCTGCTCGGTGTGGTCACCGCGACGCTCGCGTCGTGGCTGATCCGCCGGGTGACCGAGGCCGACGAGAGCGCGCAGGCCGTGACCCGCGAGCATCTCGACGAGCTGACCCGCGAGGTCAAGGCGTTGCGGGCCGAGCTCGCCGAGCAGCGTGCCGAGATCAGTCCCGCAGCATCGGAGCCGCTAGGTACCGCTCGGGGATAGCGAAGGCGTCGACGAGGGTCCGCGCGTGCGGGCGCAGGTCGGCGCACAGCGCGTTCACCGCGGCGGTGACGGCCTTCGAACGCCCGGAGGTCAGGCGTCCGTGTTCCATGAACCAGCCACGGTCCGCCTCGATGTTCGCGAGGGCGTAGAGATCGCAGACCCGCTCCAGCAGTTCGCGGGCCTCCGCGTCGGCGCAACGCTCGATGGCGTCGACGAACGCCTCCAGCACCACCCGGTCGACGTGTGCGCGTCCGGCACGCAGCACGTGGTCCTGCGCGTCGTTGAAGACACCGAAGGGGTCTGAGCCCGCCTTACGCAGGCGCTGCGCGACGCCGCCGAGTACGTGCTCTTCGCGGTCTTCGAACAGCTTCAGGTGCCATTCGCGCGAGTAGAGCACGTCGCCGTCGTCGGCTTCGGTGAGCCGTTCGACGACCTTGCGCGCGGACGTCCGTTCGATCACGGCCTCGACGAGCTGCTCCGCCACGAACCGCGCGGTCGCGAGCGGGCTGAGATCCTCGAAGTGGTCCTTGTAGCTGGTCAGCAAGCCCTTCGCGACCAGCTGCAGCAGCACGGTGTTGTCACCCTCGAAGGTGGTGAAGACGTCCGTGTCGGCCTTCAGCCCGGCGAGCAGGTTCTCCGAGAGATATCCGGAGCCGCCACAGGCCTCTCGGGCCGCCTGGATGGTCGCCGTCGCGTGCCAGGTCGAGACGGCCTTGATCCCGGCGGCGCGCGATTCCAGCTCTCGCTGCTCTTCTTCCGGCGCGTCCTCGGCGAGGTCGTTCAGCTTCGCGACGAGCCCTTCCTGTGCGAAGTGCAACGCGTACGACGTCGCCAGCGCGGGCAGCAGTTTCCGCTGGTGGGCGCGGTAGTCGAGGATGACGACCTCCTCGCCGTCCGGCCGCGCGAACTGCCGCCGCCGCTCGCCGTAGCGGACGGCCAGCGCCAGCGCGCGCTTCGTCGCGCTGCCGGCACTGCCGGCGACGCTGACCCGGCCGCGGATGAGCGTGCCGAGCATCGTGAAGAACCGGCGGCCGTCGCTTTCGATCGGGCTCGTGTACGTCCCGTCCTCGGCGACGTCACCGAACCGGTTGAGCAGCGCCTCGCGCGGGATCCGCACCTGGTCGAACGTGAGCCGCCCGTTGTCGACGCCGTTGAGGCCCGCCTTGCGGCCGCAGTCCTCGATGTCGACGCCGCGCACGTCCTCGCCGCGGATCGGTACCAGGAACGCGTGCACGCCGCGTGACTCGCCACCGGTGATCAGCTGCGCGAATACCACCGCCAGTTCGCCGTCGCGGGCGGCGTTGCCGATGTACTCCTTCATCGCGTCCCGGTCCGGCGTGTGCACGACGAATTCGCGCGCCGCCGGGTCGTAGGTCGCGGTGGTGCGCAGATGCTGGACGTCCGAACCGTGGCCGTGCTCGGTCATCGCGAAACAGCCCAGCAGCTCCAGGTCCTTGATCGCGCGCAGGTGGCGCTCGTGGTGGCGCTCGGTGCCGAGCAGCTGCACCGCGCCACCGAACAGGCCCCATTGGACACCGGCCTTCACCATCAGCGAGAGGTCGCCGAAGCCCAGCATCTCGAACGACGTCAGCGCGCCGCCGACGTCGCCACCGCCGCCGTACGCCGGGTCGAAGCCGAGCCCCGGCCGGTCGGTGCGGGCGAGCAGGCGCAGCCATTCGAGCACCTGGGCGCGATGCGCTTCGGTGTCGATGTCGACCGGGTCCTTGAAGTCCTCCGCGGCCATCTGCGCGCGCACCGCGCGGCGGAGTTCTGACCACCGTCCATCGAGGACGGTGGTCAGCGCGTCCGGGTCGATCTTCGCGGGAAGTCCTGGTGTGTCCACTTCGCCAAGCCTGCCGCACCGCATCGGGAAGCGCAGGACGAATCAGACCGGGTCCCCGTTGATCGTCGTGTTCTCGAACCGCAGGTCGTCGACGTGTTTCAGGGTGTTCTCCGTGTTCGCGACGCCATCGAAGCGGCAATCGCTCACCCGCAGCCCCCGAACGTGTGAGCCGGGCAACCCACGGACGTCGAACGCCGCCTGCCCGCATTCCGTGCTCACCGAATCGCTGACGGTGAAGGGCCCGAACCGGGGGACGTACGCGCCGGTCTGTCCGTTGTAGTCCGGCAGGACGTACACGACCGAGCGCGCGAACGTGCCGGAGACGCCGTGCAGGTTGACGTTCTCGGTGAACCCGCCGCGCAAGGTGTTCGACTTGACGTACAGCCCGTACTTCGTCTCACCGGTGACGGTGAGCTTGTGCGCGTAGACGTTCCGGATGCCGCCGGTCTGTTCGCTGCCGCAGGTGATCGCGCCCCAGTTCCCGTCCATCACGCAGTTCGCGACCACGATGTTCTGGCACGGCACGCCGATCCTGCGCCCGTCGGCGTCCCTGCCCGCTTTGAGCGCGATGTTGTCGTCGTGCGCGCCGAGGCGGGAGTTCACGATCACGACGTGGTCGCAGGACTCGGGATCGCAGGCGTCGGTGTTGGAGTGCGCGGTGCTCGCGTCCGTGCGGACTCCGTCGATCGTGACGTTCCGGCAGAGCGTGGGGTGCAGCTGCCAGAACATCGGGTTCTTCAGCGTGATCCCTTCGATGAGCACGGTGTCGCACGAGTACGGCTCGACGAACGTGGAGCGCATGGCGTGCCCGGAACCGGGAATGATCCGCTTCTCCGCCGGGATTCCCTTGGCCACCAGCGATTCCAGGTATTCGCGGTCCTTGCCCTTGTTCCAGGACGCCGTGCCCGCCGCGTCGAGGGTGCCCTTCCCGGTCACGGCGATGTTGGATTCCTTGTAGGCGTAGATCATCGGCGACCGGTTCACGCACTCGATGCCCTCGTAGCGGGTGAGCACGTTCGGGAACTTCGAGGCGTCGGAACCGAAAGCGAGCACCGCGCCCGCAACGAGATGCAGGTCGACGTTGCTCTTGAGGTACACCGCACCGGTGACGAAGGTGCCTTTCGGCACGACGACGTGTCCGCCGCCGCGCGCGCTGGCCGTGTCGATCGCCCTCCTGATGGCGGCGGTGTCGTCGGTCTTCCCGTCACCCTTGGCGCCGAAATCGAGCATGGAGAACGTCCGGTCCGGGAACACCGGACGTTTCGTCCGCGCGACGATGTCTTCGGCCTCGGGCCAGGGAAGTGCCGGGGCGGTGGGCGCGAGCAGTGGGCTCGCGGCCACCACGAGACCGCCCTTGATCAGCCAACGCCGGGAGAATCCGCCGTCCATGACGCCTTCTTTCGCAAGAGGACTTCGGTGAAGACGGCGGAATCCCGACTCTACGGGCGGACCCCGGCCTCAGGAAAGGTCCGGTCCCTGTGAGCGGAGATCGTCGACCTTGGTCATCGCCTCCCGCAGTTCGGCGAGCCAGGCGTCCGCGTGTTCCCCGACCAGCCGGACCGCCCACGCGAGCGCCTCCGACCGCGACCGCGCGACACCGGCGTCGACGAGGGTGTCGAGGACCAGGCGTTCCGGCTGACGCAGCCTGGTCATGACCGGCGCGGAATGCGTGGTGAACAGGTGCCGTGTGCCGCCGAGGCTCGCGCCCCAGGCGACCTTGCGCTGATACCGGTGCTCGGCCTGGCGCGCGATCTCGATCCGTTCGTCGCGGGTCTCCTCGCGGAACCGGCTGATCCGGCCGTCCTCGGCCGCCGCACGGGCGGCGTCGTCGGCGTACTCGCCGGTCAGCGGCTGGAGCTCGCCGACGATGACGATCTCTTCGCGATCCACCGTGACCTCGGGATCGCCGGTGAACCAGCCCTCCGGGAGCCTGCCGCCGAACCACGCGGCCGCGTCGTCCGCCGACGGGATGTCCGCCTGCTGCCAGCCGCCCCGGCCTTTCCAGCCTCCGCGTCCCATGTGCCTCGCCGTCCTGAAGTAGGTGTGCATGCTCGCCTCCGCGATTACATGATTACAACGCTACCGACGCTACGCGCGCAACGGCCGATACTCACGCGTGTTCTCCCCCGGCGAAAACCCAGGGCAACCTGATGACCTGCGCGGACGTGTACCCACCAGCAGTCGGCGAGGAAGGGGAACCTCATGCTCAAGAAGGTCATGGTCGGCGCTCTCGTGCTCGGAGCCGCCCAGCTGGCGGTGATCGGTCCGGCCGCGGCGGAGGCCAAGGACGTTTCCTGGTTCTTGGCTCCGACCGAAGTCGAACCCGGCGGGGAGATCTACGCCGAGACGAAGGCCGCGATGGGCGGCTGCGGACCGGCGACCCCGGTGACATCGCCGGGATTCGCGGCGCCGCTTCAGTGGACGATCGGGGGCAACTGGGGGAAGGTCGCCGGCTACGGCAAGGCCGGCAAGACGCCGGGCAAGTACACGGCGACTTTCACCTGCTCGAACGGCACGAAGACCTCCCGCTCCTTCACCATCATCGGAACGCCGCCGACCACCACTACAACTAAGCCATCGAAGCCGCCGAAAACCACGCCGGCCAAACCGAAGCCGAAGCCGCAGGTCGCGGTGAAGCCGGTCGGGGCACCGCAGACCGGCGGCGGCGCTTTCGCCCCTATGGCGTGGGACTGGTGAGCTGAGACCGCAGTTCCTCCGCGGTGGTGACCGGGCGCTCGCACACGTACCCGCGGCACACGTACGCGGCGGCGCCGCCGTCGACCAGCGGGCGTTCGGCCAGCAGCGGCACGCCGTCGGCGTCCGGGGTCCCGCCCACGACGACGGCGCCGTCCGGTGCCGACGCGACGGCCGCGGCCAGCAAGTCCTTACGTGAAGCGGCGTCCGGCCCGACGACCGCGACCTGCACCGGACCGGCGGCGGCCGCCTCGGCGACGGTGAGCCAGTGCCCGGCGAACCGCGGCGCGTGGGCGGCGAGCCGTCCCGCGCGGGCCAGCGCCTGCTCGGCGGCCTCGCGGTAGCGGCCGACCTGGTCGTGCCCCGCCAGCACGGACGCGGTCAGCAAGGCGTTCGCCAACGCCGAGGCTCCCGACGGGCTCGCGTTGTCGGTCGGGTCGGAAGGCCGCTGCACCAGGACTTCCGCGTCGTCGGCCGTGTCGTAGTAGGCACCCGTCGAGTCCGGGACGCCGAAATGGGCCAAGGCGAGGTCCAGCAGGGTGACGGCGTCGGCGAGCCACCGCGGTTCGCCGGTCGCCTGGTGGAGTTCGAGCAGCCCCTCGGCGAGGCACGCGTAGTCCTCCAGCACCCCCGCCGTCGTGCCGACGACGCCGTCGCGGGAAGTCCGGCGCAAGCGTCCGGCCACGAAATGAGTGTCCATCAGGAAAGCCGCCGCACGGGCCGCCGCCTCGATCCACTGTGGACGATCCAGCCGCGAGCCCGCTTTGGCGAGCGCGCCGATCGCGAGCCCGTTCCACGCGGCGATCACCTTGTCGTCGCGGGCGGGCTGAGGACGTTCGTCGCGCGCGGCCAGCAGCGCGCGCCGGACCCGCGCATAACGCGTTTCGTCCTCTGGATGCGGCTCACGCAGCCGGAGGGTCGACGCGCCGTGCTCGAAATTGCCCCGCTCGGTCACCTGGAACAGCTCAGCCGCCCACGCACCGTCCTCCTCGCCGAGCACGTCGGCGAGTTGCGCGGGAGTCCAGACATAGGTCAGCCCCTCGACGCCATCGGTGTCCGCGTCAAGGGACGCGGCGAACCCGCCTTCGGCCGTCCCTAGGTCGCGCAGCAGGAATTCCGCGGTCTCCTCGACCGTCCGCCGCGCGTACTCGTGTCCGGTCACGCCGTGGAACTGCGCGTAGAAACGCAGGAGCAAACCGTTGTCGTACAACATCTTCTCGAAATGCGGCACTTCCCAGCGGGCGTCGACCGAGTAGCGCGCGAAACCGCCCGCGAGCTGATCGTTCAGCCCGCCCAGCGCCATGGCCTCCGCCGAGTACTCGACCATGGACAGGTCGGAGCCGGTGCGCTCGTGGTGGCGGAGCAGGAAGTTCAACGCCATCGTCGGCGGGAACTTCGGCGCTCCCCCGAATCCGCCGCTTTCCTCGTCGTACTCCTTGCGCAGCGTGGCGACCGCGGCTTCCAGCGCCGCACCGTCCACAACGGACTCGGGCAGCGGCCCGCTCTTCTCCGTGAGGTGGGCGATGATCTGCCGGGCGCCGGAACGCAGCTCGTCGGGGCGCTCGCCCCAGGCTTCGGCGACCGCGACGAGCAGCTGCGAGAACGACGGCATCCCCGGCCGCGGTGACGGCGGATAGTAAGTGCCGCAATGGAACGGCTCGCCCTCCGGGGTCAGGAAGCACGTCATCGGCCAGCCGCCCTGACCGGTCATCGCCTGGGTGGCCGCCATGTACACCGAGTCGATGTCCGGGCGCTCCTCGCGGTCCACCTTGATGTTGACGAAGTTCGCGTTCATCAGTGTCGCGGTGGCTTCGTCCTCGAAGGACTCGTGCGCCATGACGTGGCACCAGTGGCAAGCGGCGTAGCCGACCGAGAGCAGGATCGGCACGTTCCGCCGTTTCGCCTCGGCCAGCGCTTCTTCACCCCACGGCCACCAGTCCACCGGGTTCTCGGCGTGCTGCAGCAGGTACGGACTGGTCGCGGCCTTCAGGCGGTTCGACATGCCACCAGGGTCGCACGCGGAAAAGCGGGCGCGCAGAACGGCCGTCTGCGCGACACTCATCGGGTGCTCTTGACCATGACGACCACCCGGAACCCCGCCACCGACCTGGGCTTTCTCCTGCACAAGCATCCGGAGAAGGCACAGTCGTCCGCGCTCTCGGCCGGGACGGCGCACGTCTTCTACCCCGAGGCGGCCGACGAACGCTGCACCGTCGCGCTGCTGGTCGAGATCGACCCGGTCGAGCTCGTGCGCGGTGGCGGCACGTCGCTGACCCAGTACGTCAACGACCGGCCGTACGCGGGCGGCTCGTATCTGGCGGTGGCGCTGCGGGCCGTCTTCACCACGGCGCTCGCGGGCCGGTGCGCGAACCGGCCGGAGCTGGTCGACGAGCGCTTCCCGCTGGAGATCCGCGTCCCGTCGCTGACCGCGCGCGGCGGCGCCGAGGTCGTCCACAAGCTGTTCGAGCCCCTCGGCTGGCAGGTCGAGGCGAAGGCCATCCCGCTCGACCCCGAGTTCCCGCAATGGGGCGATTCCCGCTACGTCGATCTCCGGCTGACCGGCACTCAGCGCGTCGTCGACGCCTTGCGGCACCTGTACGTCCTGTTGCCCGCCCTCGACGGCGACAAGCACTACTGGATCGGCCAGGACGAAGCCGACAAGCTGTTGCGCGTCGGCGAAGGCTGGCTCGCCGAGCATCCGGAACGAGAGCTGATCACCAACCGGTACCTCGAACGACGTCGCCCGATCGTCTCGTACGCGCTCGCCCGGCTGGCGGAAGCGGACGACGTGCCGGCCGAGGCCGAAGCGCGCGTCACCGAGCTGCCGGACCGGCCCGAACCGCTGGCCGTGCAGCGTCAGGGCAGTGTGCTCGCGGCGCTCCGGGCGGCGGGCGCGCGGCGCGTGCTCGACCTCGGCTGTGGCGGTGGCGCGTTGCTGCGAGTGCTGCAGAAGGAGCCGTCTTTCACGGAAATCGTCGGTGTCGACGTGTCCGCGAGCGCGCTCGACATCGCCGACAAGCGACTGAAGGACAAGTCACGGATCACGTTGAAGCAGTCCGCGCTGACCTACGCCGATCCGTCGCTGGCCGGGTACGACGCGGCCGTGCTGATGGAGGTGATCGAGCACGTCGACGAAGAGCGCCTGCCCGCGCTGGAGCACGCCGTGTTCGGGGTCGCCGCGCCGCGGACCGTACTCGTCACGACGCCGAACGCCGAGTACAACCGCCACTTCGAATTCCTCGGAGAGGGCCGGTTCCGGCACGCCGACCACCGTTTCGAATGGACACGCCAGCAGTTCCGCACGTGGGCCGAGGGCGTCGCTTCCCGGCGCGGCTACGACGTCCGCCACCTGCCGGTGGGACATGAGTCCCAGGAATCAGGACCGCCGACCCAAATGGCGGTCTTCACGTCTCGAAAGGAGGCCGTGGCATGAAACTGACCATCCCCGACATGTCCCTCGTCGTGCTCGTCGGCGCCTCCGGCTCCGGCAAGTCGACCTTCGCGCGGACGCATTTCGCGCCCACCCAAGTGTTGTCCAGCGACTACTTCCGCGGCCTGGTGGCCGACGACGAGAACGACCAGAGCGCCTCGGCCGCCGCGTTCGACGTGCTCCACTACGTCGCGGCGAAGCGGCTCGAAGCGGGCCGGATCACCGTCATCGACGCGACGAACGTCCAACGCGCGTCCCGGGCGAGCCTGCTGAAGCTGGCGAAGGAGTACGACGTCCTGCCGACGGCGATCGTGCTGGACCTGCCCGTGAAGGTCTGCCAGGCACGCAACGAGTCCCGGCCCGACCGCGACTTCGGCGAGCACGTCGTCCGACGTCAGCGCGGCGAGCTGCACCGCTCGCTGAAGTCGTTGGAGCGCGAGGGTTTCCGTCGCGTGCACGTGTTTCGGAGCGAAGCCGAGGTCGCCGAAGCGGAGATCGTCGTCGAGCCGCTGCGCAACGACCGCCGCGAGCTGACCGGACCGTTCGACGTCATCGGCGACGTCCACGGCTGCCGCGAGGAACTGGACGAACTGCTCACCGAACTGGGTTACGTCGACGGTGCGCACCCGGAAGGGCGGACCGCCGTGTTCGTCGGCGACCTCGTCGACCGCGGACCCGACACCCCGGGCGTGCTGCGCCGGGTGATGGCGATGACCGAGGCGGGCAGCGCGCTGGTCGTCTGCGGGAACCACGAACAGAAACTGGTCCGCGCGCTGAACGGGCGCAACGTCAAGACCACGCACGGCCTCGCGGAGTCACTGGAGCAGCTTTCCGCGCAGGACGAGAACTTCCGCGCGAAGGCGCACGCCTTCTGCGAAGGACTCATCGCGCACTACGTCCTCGACGGCGGCAAGCTCGTCGTCGCGCACGCGGGCCTGCCCGAGAAGTTCCACGGGCGCGCGTCCGGCCGGGTGCGGAGCACCGCGCTCTACGGCGACACCACCGGAGAGACCGACGAGTACGGCCTGCCGGTGCGGCTGCCGTGGGCTCGCGACTACCGCGGCACCGCGATGGTCCTTTATGGACACACGCCGACGTTGGAACCGGAGTGGATCAACGGGACCATGTGTCTCGACACGGGCTGCGTCTTCGGCGGCAAGCTGACCGCTTTGCGTTACCCGGAGCGGGAAGTCGTCTCGGTGAAGGCGAAAAAGGTCTGGTACGAGCCGTCGCGTCCGCTCGAACCGGCGCGGCCGTTGGGCGGACGCGAGCCCGCGGTGCTGGAACTGGGCGACGTCACCGGGAAGCGGATCATCGAGACACGGCATCACGGCCGGGTCGGGGTTTCCGCCGAGCAGTCGGCGGCGGCGCTCGAGGTGATGAGCCGCTTCGCCGTCGACCCGCGCTGGCTGCCGTACCTGCCACCGACCATGGCGCCGTGTTCGACGTCCGCCAGGGACGACTACCTCGAACACCCCGAGGAGGCTTTCGCCGAGTTCCGCTCGGCGGGTGTCGATCACGTCCTGTGCGAGGAGAAGCACATGGGCTCGCGGGCCGTCGTGCTCGTGTGCCGTGACGACGACGTGGCTCCCGCGCGATTCGGGATCCACGGGCCCGGCGCGGTCTACACCCGCACCGGCCGTCCGTTCTTCACGCCGGACCAGAACGCGCGGCTGCTCGCCGGTGTGCGGGAGGCGGCGTCGGAGCTGTTCGAGGAGCTGGACACCGGCTGGCTGCTGCTCGACACGGAGTTGCTGCCGTGGAGCGCGAAGGCCGGGTCGCTGATCTCGGGCCAGTACGCGGCCGTGGGCGCGGCGGCGCAGTCCGTGCTGCCCGCCGCCGTCGCCTCACTGGACGCGGCCGCCGCTCGCGGGGTGGACGTGTCGGGACTCCTTGACCGGACACGGATCCGCGAGTCCACTGTGGACGCCTATCGGGAGGCCTACCGGCGTTACTGCTGGCCGACCGACGGCCTCGACGGTATCCGGCTGGCGCCGTTCCAGATCCTGGCGTCCGAAGGCCGCACGTACCACGACCGGCCGCACGAGGGACACCTCGCGCTGCTGGACCGGCTCACCGGCGACCTGTTCACGCGCACGCGGACTTTGGCCGTCGACACCACCGACCCGGCGTCGGTCGCGCGTGGCGTCGACTGGTGGCTGGAGCTGACCGGCGCGGGCGGCGAGGGCATGGTCGTCAAACCGGCTGCCAACCTGACCCGCGGCGCACGCGGGCTGGTGCAGCCGGGAGTGAAGGTGCGCGGGCGGGAGTACCTGCGGATCATCTACGGGCCGGACTACACGCTGCCGGAGAACCTGGCGCGGCTCCGCAAACGCGGGCTGAACCGGAAGCGGGCGCTGGCGTTGCGCGAATACGCGCTGGGATTGGAGGCGCTGGAGCGGCTGGCGCGCGGGGAACCGCTGTGGCGGGTGCACGAATGCGTGTTCGCCGTGCTGGCGCTGGAGTCGGATCCGGTCGACCCGCGCCTCTGACGCGCTTCCCTCGTGAGTGGTAAGTGTCGTTAGAACGACACTTACCACTCACGAGGGCTCAGTCGGACTTGGCGGTCGGCTTCTCCGTCTTCGCGACCGGCTCGGTGTCGGCCTTCGGGGCTTCGGGAGCTTCAGCGGCTTCCGAGGCGGCGGGAGCCTCCGAGGAAGCAGGCTCGTCGAAGCTCTCCGGCAGCCGCTTCAGGTGCTTGGTCATCGACCGCACCAGCAACGCGACGGCGATCAGGAACAGGATCAGGATCAGGAAACCCACCGGCGACGACTTGCCGAAGTCCTCACCTTGGCCGCCGTTGTCGCCGTTGCCGGGCTGCTGCGCCAGGAACTGCGACGACACCGTCACCGGAACGACGGCGAACGCCGGCACCACGAAACTCATCAGCCCTCCTTCAAGCCGGCGAACAGATCGTCCTCCGGCAGGGTGCTGTCCACCAATGAGCGGACCAGCTCGTACTCCTCGGTCGGCCAGACCTCGCGCTGCAGATCGCGCGGGACGGCGAACCAGCGGCTGTCCGGGTCGATCTGGGTGGCATGCGCCTTGAGCGCCTCGTCACGCTGCTCGAAGTACTCGCCGCATTCGACGCGGGTGGTCACCCGCTCCATGACGTCGGCCTTCTCCGGGTCCCACGACTTGAGCCACTCCTCGTACGGCGACTCCAGGCCGCGCGCGAGCAGGCCCTCGTGGAACACGGTCATCCTGGCGCGCGAGAACCCGTGCACGTAATACAGCTTCATCGGCTGCCACGGCTCGCCCGCGTCCGGGTACCGCTCCGCCTCGCCCGCGGCGTCGAAGGCCGCGACCGAGATCTCGTGCGTGCGGATGTGGTCGGGGTGCGGGTACCCGCCGTTCTCGTCGTAGGTGACGATCACGTGCGGGCGGAACTCGCGGATGACCTTCACCAGGGCACCGGTGGACTCTTCGAGCGGGATGACCGCGAACGAGCCCTCCGGGACCGGGGGCAGCGGGTCGCCCTCGGGCAGGCCCGAGTCGACGAACCCGAGCCACGTGTGGCTCACGCCGAGGATCTTGGCCGCGCGGGCCATCTCCTCGCGGCGGATCTCGGTCATGTTGGCCACGACTTCGGGACGGTCCATGGCCGGATTCAGCACACTGCCGGCCTCGCCGCCGGTGCAGGTCACGACCATGACCTCGTGTCCTTCGGCGGCGTACTTGGCCATGGTGGCCGCACCCTTGCTCGACTCGTCGTCGGGGTGCGCGTGCACCGCCATCAGGCGGAGGCGTGACTTCGGCGGTTCATTGGCAGACACCATGCTCCGAACGTCCCCTTCTCGTTCCCTATTCCCCTGCGACCCTGCCTGACGGCCCGCCCGGCCGGGCGCGGATACTCGAGGGGAACCACTCGCATACGACTCCATTGTCCCTGCGAGCACGACGACACCACCGGGAGGCCCGGGTTGAGCACGGGACAGGACGCTCCCAGCGCGGAAAGCACCCGGACGGACGTGCCCGAAGGCCGGTACGGCAAGACCCGTGCCGCGAAGCCCGCCCGCTGGCGTCGGCTGGTGTTCGTGGTGATCGCACTGCTGGTCAGCGGCGGGATCGCCTATGTCGCGTACACGAATTTCGGCAGCGCGCCCATCGAGGGCGAACGCGTCTCGTTCGACGAGAAGCCCGGCGACGCGATGGAGATCACCATCAACGTGACCAGGGACGATGTGAACCGTCCTGGCGTGTGCGTCGTCCGGGTCCGCGACAAGGCCGGTGCGGAAAGCGGCCGTAAAGAGGTCCTCGTTCAGCCTGGTTCGAAGAACAGCAGGGTGACCACCACCATCAAGAGCATCGGAAAGCCGGTCACGGCTGATATCTTCGGATGCTCATACGACGTACCACGGTACCTGTCAAGGCCATAGCGGCCAACGGGGTGAAACGGGCGCCCAACGCCGAGGCGCGACCGAATTCCACCGGCGGCGATGCCTCGCGCCGTGTTACTCTGATCTACCGGCACGGCCCAAGACGGGCCGTGTTTTTCCTTTATCTCAGCCAGGCCGGCGCGCCATGCCGGTCCGGTGGCCGGCTTGTACACCCAAGCCTGGCAGGCCCTACTAGGAGATGGTGACCGTGAGCGACACAAAGGTGACCTGGCTGACCCAGGATGCCTACGACAGGCTCAAGCAGGAACTCGACCACTACATCGAGCTCCGCCCGGTCATCGCTGCGAAGATCAACGACAGCCGGGAAGAGGGCGACCTCAAGGAGAACGGCGGTTACCACGCCGCCCGCGAAGAGCAGGGCCAGCACGAGGCCCGCATCCGCCACCTCCAGGAGCTCCTCCGCTCGGCCAAGGTGGGCGAGCCGCCCGCCAACGACGGCAGCGCCGGACCGGGCAAGGTCCTCACCGTGCGTTACGACGGTGACGACGAAGACGAGAACTTCCTCTTGGCGACCCGCGAAGAGGGCACCGAGGGTGACCTGGATGTCTACTCTCCGGAGTCGCCGCTCGGCAAGGCGCTGCTCGGCGCCAAAGAGGGCGAGACCCGCGAGTACGAGCTGCCCAACGGCAGCATCCAGAAGGTGACGCTCGTCAAGGCCGTGCCGTACACCGGCAAGTGAGTTTTCCCGTGTCCGGCCCGTGGCCGGGCGCAAAGGCGAGCCATTAGCGTGATCTCCGGAGAAATTCTGGAGGGAAACGATGAGCGAGCTACCCATCTGCGTCGCCTGTGGCATGCAGTACGCGGAACCCCGGTCCGACTGTCCGATCTGCGAGGACGAACGTCAGTACGTCCCGCAGGCCGGACAGCGGTGGACCGATCTGAACACCATTCGCGCGAGCGGGACGTACCAAGCGCGGATCGAGGAGCAGGGACCCGGCCTCATCGGAGTCGGGTCCACTCCCAACTTCGCCATCGGCGAGCGCGCCCTGCTGATCAAGGCCGAATCCGGCAACTTCCTGTGGGACTGCGCGGGTTTCATCGACGACGACCTGGTCGCCGAGGTCCGTGACCTCGGCGGGCTCACCGGCATCGCGATCAGCCACCCGCACTACTACACCACCATGGTCGAGTGGGCCCACGCCTTCGACGCCCCCATCTACCTGCACGAGGGCGACCGGCAGTGGATCGGCAGGCCGGATCCGGCGATCAAGCTGTGGAGCGGAGCGACCCTCGACGTCGCCCCCGACCTGCGGCTCATCAACCTCGGCGTGCATTTCGCCGGCGGCACGGTGCTGCATTGGCCGGGCGGGGAGAACGGCCGCGGCGCGGTGCTCTCGGGTGACATCCTGCAGGTCATCCCGGACCGTCGCTTCGTCGGCATGATGTACAGCTACCCGAACCTGATCCCGGAGCGCCCCGAGGTCGTCCGGCGCGCGGCCGAGCTGCTCGAACCGTACGAGTTCGAGGCGATCTACGGCGCCTGGTGGGACGCGATCATCCGCACCGACGGGCACGAGGCGGTCCAGCGGTCGGCGAAGCGGTACCTGAGCCAGGTCGGCTAGCTCCGCGCCAGCCGTTCCAGCAGCGGCCGTACGCGCGGCGGAACCGGCGTCGACAACGCGATCGACGTCGACGTCCGCCGCACGTACGGCGCGCCGACCACCTCGTCCACCACCCGCTGCAGGTCGTCGTTGTTGCGCGCCACCATCCGCACGAAGAGGTCGCCCTGCCCGGTCGTCGCGTGGACCTCACAGACCTCGTCGATGGCGGACAGCGCCTCCGCGACCTCGGCCCGGCGGCCCTGCGCGATCTCCAGGACGGCGAACGCGGTGAGGCCGTATCCCATCGCCGCGAGATCGAGCTCGGGCGGGAACCCGCCGAGGATCCCGCGTTCGGTCAACCGGTCCAGCCTCGCCTGCACGGTCCCTCGCGCGACGCCGAGACGGCGGGCGCATTCGAGCACGCCGAGCCGGGGCGAGTCGGTGAGCAACAGCAGCAGCCGCGCGTCCAGTGCGTCGAGCGCTTCCGACATCGGGCCTACCTCCTGAACAGGTTGTCCGCTTTGACCGCGCATCCCGCCTATCGACTGGTCATAGTGCGCAGTGAAATCTTTGACCGTTGCGCATTTTGTCATGTGCTCCGATGCTTCTTGGCATGACGCACACAGTGGAACCCCAGGGTGCTCTTGACGACGTGAGCTACGACCAGCTGCGTCAGCTCGTCGGCCTCGTCGACCACGACACTTCGACCGACCCCTTCCCGGTGAAGTCGATGGACGCGGTGGTGTTCATCGCGGGCAACGCCACGCAGACCGCGTGGTTCTACCAGGTCGCGTTCGGCATGCAGCTCGTCGCGTACTCCGGCCCCGAGACCGGGAACTTCGAGCGCAAGTCGTTCGTGCTGAAGTCCGGCTCGGCCCGCTTCGTGATCACCGGCGGCGTCCAGCTCGACTCGCCGCTGCTCGACCACCACCGCCGTCACGGCGACGGCGTGATCGACCTCGCCCTCGAAGTGGCCGACGTCGATCGGTGCATCGAGCACGCCCGCTCGCAGGGCGCCACCGTCCTCGAGGAGCCGCACGACGTCTCCGACGAGCACGGCACCGTGCGCATCGCCGCGATCGCGACCTACGGCGAGACCCGCCACACGCTGATCGACCGGTCGAAGTACACCGGCGTCTACCTGCCCGGCTACGTGCCGCGCGAGAGCGCCATCGTCCGCCCCGAAGGCGCGCCGAAGCGGCTGTTCCAGGCCATCGACCACTGCGTCGGCAACGTCGAACTCGGCAAGATGGACTACTGGGTCGACTGGTACCGCCGTGTCATGGGCTTCGTGAACATGGCGGAGTTCGTCGGCGACGACATCGCGACCGAGTACTCGGCGCTGATGAGCAAGGTGGTCTCCAACGGCAACCACCGCGTCAAGTTCCCGCTCAACGAGCCGGCGGTCGCGAAGAAGAAGTCGCAGATCGACGAGTACCTCGAGTTCTACGGCGGCGCGGGCTGCCAGCACATCGCGCTGGCCACCAACGACATCGTCACGACGGTGAAGGCGATGCGCGCGGCGGGCATCGAGTTCCTCGACACCCCGGACTCCTACTACGAGGACCCGGAACTGCGTGCGCGGATCGGCGAGGTCCGGGTGCCGATCGAGAAGCTCAAGGAGAACCGCATCCTGGTCGACCGCGACGAGGACGGCTACCTGCTGCAGATCTTCACCAAGCCGATCGGCGACCGCCCGACGGTGTTCTACGAGCTCATCGAGCGGCACGGTTCGCTCGGCTTCGGCAAGGGCAACTTCAAGGCCCTGTTCGAAGCCATCGAGCGTGAGCAGGAGCGCCGAGGCAATCTCTGACCCCGGCAGTTCGCAAGGCGTGAAAGGGCTCTTCATCGCACTTCGTGTGGTGAGGGGCCCTTTCACTGCGTGATGGGGCCGACTTTGTCGTCCCGAGGTGGTACACCGGACGAGCACTAGGCTGTTCGACGAAACTTCGAGAACACCGGAACCGGTGGCGTCTTCGGACCGTCAGTGTGAAGACGCCAGCATGCAGCTCGTGGAAGGGTCCCGATGCCGGACAACGTCGACGCCAGCGAACGAATGGTGGACAACTGGACGAAGCAGATCCAGGAGACCGCCGCGCGCTATCAGGCGATGGCCGCCCGCATGCAGGGCCAGACCGTGACCGAGCGGTCGAAGGACAACACCATCGAGGTCACGATCGATTCGAAGGGCCTCCTCACCAACCTCGTCATCTCCGAAGCCGCGAGCGGCAAACGGATGGCGGAGGTCTCGTCGCAGGTCATGCGCCTCGTCCAGCTCGCGCAGTCGCGGATCCCAGAACTGCTGCAGGCGGCGATGGCCGAGACCGTCGGCACCACCGACGAGACGGCGAACAGGGTGATCGCGGAAGCGCAGAGCACCTTCCCGGAAGCGCCGCCGGAAGAGAACCTCGCGCCGCCGGAACCCGATCGACACCACCGCTTCGGCCCGGAGGAGGACGAGCCCTCGCCGCCGCCCGCGCAGGCGAGTCCGCCCCAGAATCCACCTCAGCCGAAGCCGATCCCGCGCCGCCGCCGCACGCAGGACGACGATGACGACGATTTCGGCGGCAGCATCCTTTCGTAGACGTTCATCCGGCCTGGTAGAGGGGAGAAACCATGGCAGGCAAGGGTTATGAGCTCGGCGCCGACCTCGACGCGCACGCGAAGCAGATCGACGGCATCGCCGACGGCCTGCGCACGGCGGTCGACGCCGCGCAGCAGGTGAGCATGCCGACCGACGCGTACGGCATCATCTGCCAGCCGTTCCGGATGATGCTCGACCCGGTCGAGGAGTTCGGCATCAACGCGCTGAACAAGGCCGTCGAGGCCGCGACGACGGTGGCGAACAACGTGCGGTCCGCGTCGAACGCCTACCAGACGCAGGACGAGAACTTCGCCGCCGAATTCAAGAAGGCGCAGGTACCTGACTGATGCCCGAGGGGAACCCGCTCGTCGCGAACGCGCCGACGGATGGCGACGGCCCGGGACCGCTGACGGCCGGGAACAGCGAATACGGCTACGGGGCGGGCGTCGGTGTCGCCGAGTCGGCCATGGACGCCTTCAACGGCATCTCGAACGGCGACTGGATCGGCGGCGGGCTCGGTGTGCTGAGCCTCGCCGGCGAGCTCGCCAGCGCCGCGATCGACCCGTTCGGTTACCTGATGTCGTCGGTGGCTTCGTTCCTGATGGAACACATGCAGCCGCTGAAGGACATGCTGGACGCGGTCGCCGGCGATCCGCCGGTCATCCAGTCGTACTCCGAAACCTGGGGCAACGTAGCCAAGAAGCTCGAAGACACCCAGGTCGAGTTCTCGAACGCGGTCAAGAACGGCACATCCGGCTGGACGGGTGACGCGGCCGACCAGTACCGCAAGCAGGCCGCGGAACAGGCCGAGGCGATCAGCGGCGCGGCGACGGTCGCGGGCGCGATCAGCACCGTCGTGATGATCTTCGGCGAGATCGTCGCGTTCGTCCGCGAATTCATCCGCCAGCTGATCGCGGACGCGGTCGGCAAGCTCATCGCGTGGGTCATGGAGACGGTGTTCTCCCTCGGCTTCGGCACGCCCGTGGTGGTCGCGCAGGCCGTCACCGCGATCGCCAAGTGGGCCGCGAAGATCGCCGACAAGCTCAAGGAACTGTGCGACGCGATGCGGCGGGTCTCGCCGCTGCTCGGCAAGCTGGCCGACGTCTTCGAGAAGATCATCAAGATCTTCGGCAAGATCGCGGGCAAGGTCACCGGCCTGGACGTGATCAACACCAAGAACATCAAGCCGGGCGGCTTCATCCAGCGCGGCGGCAGCGGCGGCGGATCCGGTGGGTCCGGCGGTGGCTCGGGCTCGGGTTCCGGGGACGGCCCGGACGGCGACGGTTCTGGTAGTGGCAGCGGCTCCGGCGACGGTTCCGGGTCCGGCGACGGCTCCGGTAGCGGTTCGGGGGACTCCGGCTCCGGCTCGGGGGACTCCGGCAGCGGCTCGGGCGACGGTTCGAACGGCTCCAACGGTTCGAACGGCTCTAACGGCGGCTCGGGCAGCTCCGGCAGCTCCGGTGATTCCGGCTCGACCGGCAACTCCGGCGACAGTCCGTCGAGCACCACTCGCGGCGACGGCGGCGGCTCATCGTCCACCAGGGACGGTGGCGGCTCGTCTTCCCGCTCCGACGGCGGCTCTCCCGACCGCGCCGGCGACGGACCGTCCACTTCGGACGGAAACTCCGGCGGCACACCGGACGGCGGCAACGGTTCGCCCAGCGCCGCCCGCTCCGACACGTCGGCTCCGCACACCCGGTCCGACGGTGGCTCTCCCGGCGATTCCGGCACCCCGAACCGCGCGTCCGACGGTGGCTCGCCGACCCCGAACCACGCGGACACCGGCGGTTCACCCAGTCACACACCCGACGGCGGCTCGCCCGCCCCGCACACTCGCGCGGACAGCGGCGGCTCCCCGAGCCACACGCCCGACAGCTCTCCCGCCCCGCACACCCGCACCGACACCGGCGGCTCGCCGAGCCACACACCGGACGCTCCGCACACCCGTACGGACAGCGGCGGCTCCCCGAGCCACACACCGGACGCGGGCTCGCCCGCGCCGCACACCCGTACCGACAGCGGCTCGCCGAGCCGCGCACCCGACACCGGCTCCCCCGCACCGCACACTCGCGCGGACAGCGGCGGTTCCCCCAGCCACACCGGCGACGGCGGCGGTGGTTCGCCCCGGACGCACGGCGGTGACGGCGGCGGCTCACCCACACCTCGGTCCGACCCGTCGCCCGGCCACCACGGCGGCAACGACGGCGGCAGCCCCACGAGGCCGACCGACAGTGGCACGACGACCAGTGGCACGGCGCCCACCGCACCGCGCCTCGGCGACGCCGGCCCGTCACACCTGCCTTCGCAGCGCGGCGGTACCGGCGGCGACGGTTCGCCCGGTGTCCCGCCGCAGGGTCAGCCGGTCGCCGGCGGCATGCCGCCACAAGGCGCTCCGGGTGGCACCCCCGGCGGCACCCCGGGCACGCCCGGCGGCAGGCCGCAGGGTGGCGGCTGGACGGGCACGCCCGGTTCGCCGCGCACCCCGGACACGCACGCCCCGCGCACGCCCGACACCCACACGGGCCCCAGCCGTGGTCCCGGTCAGACCGGCCCCGGCGGCAGGCCGAACCAGCCGCATCAGCCGCAGCCGGTCGCGCGGGGCAACGACTTCGGCCCCGGCGCCCAGCCGCACACCGGCACGCCGGGCACGCACGGCCCCGGTAACCGGCCCGGCGGCACCGGTCCCGGCAACACCGGACCGGGCGGACGCGGCCCCGGCGGCCACTCCGGGCCGCCGCGTTCGCCGGACGGTCACGGCCCCGACGGGCACGGACCGCGCCAGGACCCGAACGGCCACCCCGACGGCACGCCGCACGACCGCGGTCCCGACGGCGAGCCGGATCGTCCGCTGACGCCGGACGAGGTCAACCAACGGCATTCGGAGAGCACCCCCGCGGGTAGCTCGTACCACCGCGGCGACTCGGACATGGGCGACCTGCCGCACCGGGTCCAGCCGGATCCGGACGGCCGCTACACCGTCGACGTGCATGTCACGCCGGACGGGCACGCCCGTATCGGCAACCGCACCTACACCCCGGAAGAGTTCGCGGACATCCTGCGGCGCAACGGGGATTACGACGGCCGCCCGATCCGGCTGATCGGCTGCGACGCGGGCTCGAACGATTTCGCGCGGCGTCTGTCGCGGGAGCTCGACACCGAGGTCATGGCGCCGAGCAAGCCGGCGTGGACCGACTCGAACGGGCGCGTCTTCTCGTCCGACTACGAGATCGGCCCAGACGGCCGCACCCGGCCCCGGATCCCGCCGAACGGCGAATGGGACGTCCACAGCCCCGACGGCACCGCCCGCCGGGCGAGCGACGACGGCTTCACGCCGGACACCTCGCACACGGACAAGCAGGACGTGGACGCCGACAGCGCCCAGAGCCGCGGCGACGGCGACAACGCCGGTCATCCGCCGTACGACGACGTGCCCAAGCCCCGGACGATCCGCCCAGACTCGCCGGAGTTCAACGAACGGTTCGCCACCTGGAACCGAGGGGCCGACTCGGAGTTCGACGGGCCGCGGAACCGGCCGGACCCGCACGCCCCGATCGACTCGCCCAAGACCCTCGAAGACGTCAAGCCTCGCACCCGGAACAGCCAGCCGGATCCCGAAGGGGTTCCGCAGGCTCTGCGCGGTGAAAAGCCGCTGGCGATGAACGCCGAGTACAAGGTGGAGTACAAGAACGGTGCCACCAGCCGGTTCTTCACCGACGACGCCGGCAAGGTGACGCACGTCGAGACGACGCTGCCGACCTCGAAGCCCTTCCACAACCCCGACCTGCGCTACCCCCTGCAGCCCAACACGCAGTATCGCGTGCCCAACTTCCATGACCCGAGCAAGCACTGGACCTTCGAAGTCGGTGCGAACGGGAAGCCGAGCGCGATGACCGGCGACCCGGTCTTCAAGGGGAAGAACGACGACTTCCGCGACGACACGTCGCAAGGCAGGTCGGGCAAAGAAGGTAAGGCGGCCTACCAGAATCACCCGGAGTACGGGAACACGTACGCACACGTCGAATGGGCGGGCGGGCACTTCTCCGCGCATGAGATGGGTGGCCCCGGCGAATACGTCAACATGCATCCCCAGATGGCCGCCTCCAACAGCGGTCATTACAAGGACAGCTGGATCCATGACGCGTCCTGGCGGGCTCAAGAGGCGGAGCTGGGCAAGTTCGACGCCGTGCCCGGCCAGAAGGTCGAGAACTATCAGGTCAGGATGGAAGGCGACAGCAACGGCATTCCGGAGAACGTGGTCATGCGCTGGCAGGAGGTCGTGTACGCGGTCGACGGTCAGGGGAATCTTCTCCCCGGACCGGTCGAGGTGTCACGAGTGACCAGGCAACGCGACTTCCCGAATGATCCCTCCAAGGTCAATTACGGCCCGGACACCCACTACGGAGCGACCCCATGACGGACGAGCTGACCACCGGTATCGCGTCCGCGCTGGCGGAGGCCGCGCCGGAGGGCTGGGCGAAGATCAGCCTCACCGTGTCCGCGACCGTGCTGGCCTACGACTACGCGACGGAAATCCGGCTGGCCGACGGGCGGAGCGGGGACATCGACCTGCCCGCCGCGGTGCGCGGCGGATTCCGCGAACTGCGGACCCGGATGTACGAACCAGGTCGCGGAACGTGGTTCTCGGCGAAGCTCGTGCTGACGTCCGGTGCGGCACCCGAGTTCACGTTCAACTTCGACGAAGACCCGAACTGGTGGCCGCCGTTGCATCCGACCACCTTCACCCGCGACCTGGAAGCGTTCCCTCGCGAAGAGGAACACGTCCCGGCGTGGTTGCGGAACGTGGTCGCCCAAGGCGCGCGACTGGAGCAGGAACGGGACGCACCGGCCTGAACCGGCGCCCGTGCCATGATGGGTCATCGCTACTCCAGCGGTGACCACGAGGAGGATTTACCGGATGGCTCAATGGCCTCAGCTCGACCCCATCGCGCAGAACGAGCTTCTCGGCGAGATCACCTTGTCGGTGGTCGGCGCTTTGCCGCCGGGCTGGCGTGAGGTGGTGCTGGACTACCGGGTGGTCGGCAAGAACATCGACGTCGCGGTCGGCGTGCTCGACCCGAACGGCACCTACCAGGTGTGGGAACCGTCCGTCGAGACGTGGCGCATGTTCCAGCGCCTGCGCGGCGGCATGTACCAAGAAGGCGAAGGAACCTGGTTCTCGGCCAGGCTCGTCATCGAACCTCCGTCCCGGTTCCGCGTGCAGTACAACTGGCAGAACGAGCCCGACTTCCAGCCGTACCCGTCCCCGGACGAGTTCGCACTGGAGCAGGAACGCTTTCCCCGCGGCGAGGCGTTCATGCCGGACTGGTTCAAGCGTGGATTGGCCGCCTCCGGCGCCAAGACCGACTGAGGAAGAACGATGACCCAGCCGCCGGCGCCGTTGAACCAGCAGCAGCAACAGCAGCTCGTCTGGCAGATCGGCCATGCCCTCGCGACGCCGTTGCCGCCCGGCTGGCAGCAGATGCGCGTCGAGTACCGGGCGGCGGGCAGGCATGTCGAGGTCGACCTGCTCGTCACCGGTCAGGACGGTCTGCCGCGCCCGGCGCAGCCGAGTCCGGAAGCCGTGCAGCTGCTCGGGAACCTGCGGGCGGGGATGTACCAGCCCGGCCGCGGGACCTGGCTGAGCGCGATCCTGGTCTACGGCTCGGCGACCGTGCTCAGCACGGATTTCCTCGCGGATGTGGAGCCGCCGTGGCGTCAGGCGCCGCCTCCGATCGGCTTCCAGGACGAACTGCGGTTCTTCCCGCGCGCCGAGGAGAGCATCCCGCCGTGGTTGCGGCAACGGGCAGGCATGGAGCCCGCACCGGCGGCCACCCCGCCCGCGGAAGCGCCGGAAGCCTTGAAATCGCCGCGGGTCTACGACGGCCTCGACGAGTCGGGGCGCCCGGTGGTGAACCGTGAGCCGCTGTCCCCCGCCGAGCGGGACCGCGTACTGGAGTACCTCGACGGCGCGCCGGTCGTGCTCGCGTCGCGAACCTACGACGCCGACGCCTTCGATCCCGACAGGGAACCGTTGGTGCCGTTGAACTTCCGCACGGACGGCCGGTGGTACTGGCCGGGCGCGGTCGCCTACTACCTGCGTGAGCACGACGTGGCGCCCGATCCCGAGCTGCTCGGTCACATCCGGGCCCTGCGGTTCACCCTGCCCGAGGTCGGAGAGCCCGAACGCGAACTCGCGGTCGCCGCGATCACCGGACAACCGTCCACTTAGGACCCGGTGATTCGCGGGCCGATTCGCGGCCGGATGATGCCACCTGACGGATACGTCACAGGACAGGTTCGCGGTCCGGGTACTCTTGACGGCGGCGGCGTAGGCGACCAGGGAGCGCATATGGCACGGGGGAACATCGGCAGGGTCCGGGCGACCCGTTCCGCCGGGATGCTCCCGGTCGTGCTGGCGCTCACCTCGGCCGCGCTGCTGACCGGCGCCGCCGTGTACACGGTCGACCGCGCCGGCTGCGTGGATCCGGGCCAGTACATCCGGCACGACAACCACATCGAGCTCGTCGGCGGCTGCGTCGACGGCTCGGAGCTGCCCGCCGCGCCGCAGGGGACTTCGCACGAGGCGGACGCGAAGACCGGCGCGACCCCCAGCAACTTCCGCCCGTAACCGGGCGCTTCCTCCCACCACACCGCGCTGACCAGCGCGAAGAGAGCAAGGGACCTTTGCTGTCATTTGCTTAGCATGGCTACGCGAACGACAGCAAAGGTCCCTTGCTCACGCTCTGGGCTCGGCGGCGGTCAGCCCAGGGCCTTGACCAGATCGTCGACCAGGTCGCTGCCGTCCTCGATGCCGACGGACAGGCGCAGCAGGTTGTCCGGCACCTCCAGGGTCGACCCGGCGGTGCTCGCGTGAGTCATCCGGCCCGGGTGCTCGATGAGCGACTCGATCCCGCCCAGCGACTCCGCGAGGATGAACAGCTTCGTCTTCGACGCGGCTTCGAGAGCGGCCTGCTCGCCGTCGACGTGGGTGAACGAGATCATCCCGCCGAAGCGCCGCATCTGCTTCGAGGCGACCTCGTGGCCGGGGTGCTCCGGCAGGCCCGGGTAGTAGACGCGCTCGACCTTCGGGTGCTTCAGCAGCATCCGGGCGATCAGTTCGGCGTTGTCGCTGTGCCGCTCCATCCGCAGCGCGAGCGTCTTGATCCCGCGCAGGGTCAGCCACGCGTCGAACGGTCCGGGCACCGCGCCCGCGGCGTTGCGCAGGTAGAACAGCTGCTCGCGCAGCTCGTCCTCGTTCGTCAGGATCGCGCCGCCGACGACGTCGGAGTGCCCGCCGAGGTACTTGGTCGTCGAGTGCAGGACGACGTCGGCACCCAGCGAAAGCGGGTTCTGCAGGTACGGGGTGGCGAAGGTGTTGTCGACGACCAGGCGGGCCCCGGCGCCGTGCGCGACCTCGGCCAGCGCGGCGATGTCGGCGATCCCCAGCATCGGGTTCGTCGGCGACTCGCACCAGATCAGCTTCGTCTCGGGCCGGATCGCCGCCCGGACCTCGGCGATGTTCCCCAGGTCGGCGACCGTGTGCTCGACGCCCCACAGGCTGAGCACCTTGTCGATCAGCCGGAACGTGCCGCCGTACGCGTCGTTGCCGAGCACGAGGTGGTCTCCGGGCCGCAGGGTCGCCCGGAGCAGGACGTCGCTGGCCGCCATCCCCGACGCGTACGCCAGACCGTGCCGCGCGCCTTCGAGCGCCGCGAGCGCGACCTCCAGCGCGGTGCGCGTGGGGTTCGCGGTGCGGGAGTACTCGTAGTCGCCTTCGCGCGTGCCGCCGACGCCGTCCTGCGCGTAGGTCGAGGTCTGGTAGATCGGCACGATGACCGCGCCGGTCCGGGGATCAGGGGTCTGCCCGGCGTGGATCGCGCGCGTCTCGAAGCCCAGCAGAGAGTAATCGTCGGCCATACCTTCAAGGGTACGGCCACCCGCTCGAGATCCCATCGTCTGGGATTGAATTCACCACTGCCCGGGTGGCTGTCCCTGCTGCTGGGCACCGGGAGCGGACGGGTATCCGGGCTGCGGCGGCGGGTAGCCGAAGTTCGGCGGCTGCCCGGCGCCCGCGGCCGTGTTCTTGGCCGCCAGCCAGCGCGCCGTCGGCGGGATCAGCGCCAGCACGAGGGTCACGATCGCCGGGATCAGGACCACGAAGAGCAGCCAGCCGAAGCCGAAGTACAGGGTCACCCCGCCGTACGAGAAGTAGAAATGCGAGCCGATCGCGCGGAGCAGGAAGGTCAGCGCCACGAACCCGATCGCGGACGCGGCTCCGATCACGGTGAGCACTCGCCCGGCGCGCTTGCGCAGGAGCAGCAGGATCCCGCCGCCCAAGAGCAGAGCCGCGCTGACGAGGTCCAGCGCCGCGCCGACCACGAGGAACGACATGACGAAATGGGAGAGCTCGATGACGTGGGTGACGGTTCCGGCGAGGAACCAGAGCCCGCCGAGGATCGCGAAGATCCCGGCGATGATCCCGGTCGCGCCGCTCGGTTGCCGCGCCATTCCCGGCGGCGGGTAGGCACCGGGTGCCGGGTATCCGCCCTGCGGCGGGTAGTGCTGGTAAGTCATTTCTCCCCCTGCCGAAATCCTTGGCTCATTCTGCCGCCCCGGCTACCAGCCGGGAAGCCGATCCTGCTTCGACGGCTCTTCGTCGTCACTCCGCTTTCCCTCCAGCCAGTCCGAAGTCGGCCGGATCACCGACAGCACCAGAGAGGAGAGGGTCATCACGAACAGGACGAACGCGACCTCGTCCGCCGCCACCAGCGCCTCTCCGTCCACCTCGGCGAAGAAGTAGGCGCCGACCGCACCGTTCGCGAACAACGTCGCCGCCAGCGCGAGCGCCGCCCCGGCGGCGACGAGAGCGCGGCCGAGCGTCCTGCGCAGCAGCAACAGGATGCCGCCGACGAACAGGGTCGCCGTCAGTGCCCCGTTCCACGCCGTTCCGACGAGGTACTGGGGAGCCGGCTCGAGAAAGACGAGCTGCACGACGAAGGCGCCCGCCTCGGACAAGTACCGCATGCCGCACAGGAAGGCGAGGACGGCCGCGCCGATCGCGGTCCCCGAAGACTGGTTCTGACTCATCGAACTCCCCCAAGCCGAGCCGGACGGCTCAGGATCTCACCATCCGCCCTGTGGGGGAACCTGATTCCGCGGCCGATACGGCTGCACCGGGGCAGGCCGCCAGCGCAGGTACCTGAACGTCGGCGGGAGCACCGCCAGCAGCAGCGCCACCAGGCCGAACACGACCATGACCAGCCGGAGAACGCCGTCGAAGGTCGCGAACCGGAACAGGATGTCGAGGTGGATCCGGTACGGCACGCGGAACGCGATCGGCTCCAGCACGACGGACAGGATGGCGAGCAGCGAGCCGAGGATCAGCAGGATGGCGCCGATCAGCGAACGGAAGAACGTCGTCAACGCGCCCATCAGCAGGAACAGCGCGGCGACCAGGTACAGCACCAGCTCGACGAGCGCGAATCCGGGCAGGTTCGAGAGGCTGAACCCCGACGGGAGCTCGATGAAGTAGCGGATCGGGAGGTAACCGGACGCGAGGGCCCCGACGAGTCCGAGCACCGCGGCGATGATCGCCGTCGCCCCGGACGGCTTGGCCTGCGGTGCGGGATACCCGAAACCTGGCGGTCCGGGCTGGTGGGCGGGATATCCGTACGGACCGGTCACGTCGCTCCCGTCGAGCCAGGTTGGGCGGTCAACGGCGCTCACCCTAGCCCGCGGGCCCAGGCCGTGGCAGGCGAATCGGCATACCCCGGAGAAACGGAACACCCCCGGCCGCGGGCCGGGGGTGTTCCGAACGAAACCGTTCAGTGGCGGCGAATCACCACTGCTGCGGGGGCTGACCGGGCTGCTGGCCCGGCTGGCCGAAACCGCCGCTGGGCGGACCCTGCTGGCCGGGCTGCTGCCCGAAACCGCCGGGCTGACCCTGCTGCGGCGGCTGGCCGAAGCCACCCTGCTGCTGCGGCTGACCCGGCTGGGCGAACCCGCCGCTGGGCGGACCCTGCTGGCCAGGCTGCTGGCCGAAACCACCGGGCTGACCCTGCTGCGGGAAACCACCCGAAGACGGGCCGGGCTGCCCGGGCTGACCGAAACCGCCCTGCGGCTGGCCGTACTGACCCGGCTGACCGGGCTGCTGACCCGGCTGACCGGGCTGCTGGCCCGGCTGGCCGAAGCCGCCGCCCTGCGGCGGACCGCCGAAACCACCGGGCTGGCCGCTCTGCGGGGCACCCAGCACCGAACCGCCGCCACCGAGGCCGACGAACTGCGCGGTCGCCGGGATCAGGCCCAGCACACCGACGATCAGGATCACGATGCCGAGGAGCAGGTGCAGCAGGCCACCGCCGATACCGGCGCCTTCCCTGGCGGACGGCGGCAGCTTGTCCAGGAAGTCCGACGACGGGGTCGAACCGCTGAGCAGGAGCACGCCGAACAGCACCAGCAGCGCGCCACCCGCGGCGACGACGATCGGCGCGATCTTCTTCACCGTGCCTGGGAGCTTGCCCGCGAGGGCGAGCCCCACACCGCCGGCGATCGAAACGAGCGATCCGACCAGAAGCATGATCACGTAGAACCAGGTCGCGCCCGGACCGGCCACCCCGGCCTCGTCGAGGAACTTGTCGATCTGTTCCTGGTTCGGGGCGCTGTCGAAGATCTTCGAGTAGTCGCTGGCGTCACCGAAGTAGACGAACGACACGATCAAGGCGATCAGGCCGAGCAACGCCACGACACCGCCGGCGATGAACCCGAACATCGGGTTCCCGCCGCCCCCGCCGGCGCTCGCGGGGCTGTAGCCCTGCGGCGGCCCGCCGAAACCGGGCTGCTGGCCGAAGCCGCCCTGCGGCGGCCCGCCGAAGCCCTGCTGCGGCTGACCGAAACCAGGCTGCTGCTGGCCCTGCGACGGGTCGAACCCGCCTTGCTGGGAACCGCCGAAGCCCTGCTGCTGACCGAAGCCGCCACCCTGGGCGCCGTAGGAACCGGCGGCCGGGTTGTCGGCCGCGCTCGGCGGCGGGGCGTACGGGATGGCGGGCGGCTGCGAACCCGGCGGCACGAGCTGGGTGGACTCGGCGGTGGGGCTTTCCCCGCCACCGCTCACCGGCTGCACAACCTGGGTCGCGTTCGCGTCGCTCGAACCCGGCTGGACCGGCTGCACGACCTGCGTGGGCTCCGGCGTGTCGCCGAACCCGCCGCCCTGGGGCTGCTGTTGCTCATAGGAGGGCTGCTGGCCGTACTGCGGCTGCCCGTAGTCGGGCTGGGCCGGCTGGCCGGGCTGCACCACCTGGGTCGGTTCCGGGGAACCGAACGGGTTGTCTTGCTGCGGCTGAGGGCCACTCGGGGGTCCCTGCGGTGGCTGGGCGCCACCCCAAGGCTGATTCGGTGGCTGCGGAGCACTCATTTGGGTCTTGAACCCCCTTGACGAGGACATAAAAGTTCAACTCACCGGACACGCTATCGGATAGCCGGGTGGGCCGCTCGTAACGCCCCGGCCCGACCATCCGATGAAATGCCTCTTTACCGTCCCGCGAGAAACGCGAGCAGGTCGTGCCGGGTGACGACGCCCGCCGGTTTGCCGTCGACCAGCACCAGCGCGCCGTCGGCGCCCGAGAGCGCGTTCATCGCCGCGCCGACCTGTTCACCGGCGCCGATGGTCGGAAGCGGGGGCGACATGTGCTGCTCGAGCCGGTCGGCGAGCTGGGCTTTGCCGGTGAAGAGCGCCTCGAGCAGGTCGCGTTCGTTGACCGCGCCCACGACCTCGGCCGCCATGACCGGCGGCTCCGCGCTGACCACGGGCATCTGGCTGACACCGAACTCCGAAAGGATCGCCACCGCTTCGGCGACGGTCTCGTTCGGGTGACTGTGCACGAGGTTGGGCAGCGAGCCGCTCTTCTTCATCAGGACGTCGCCGACGGTCGCGCCGCTGGAGTCCGGAGGCAGGAAGCCGTAGGAGGACATCCAGCTGTCGTTGAACACCTTGGTGAGGTAGCCGCGGCCGCCGTCGGGCAGGAGCACGACGACGACGTCGTCCGGGCCGAGGCCCTCGGCGAGCTTGAGCGCGGCGGCGACGGCCATCCCGCACGAACCGCCGACGAGCAGCCCCTCTTCGAGCGCGAGGCGGCGGGTGATGTCGAAGGAGTCCGCGTCCGACACCGCGATGATGCGGTCGGCGATGTCACGGTCGTAGGTGTCCGGCCAGAAGTCCTCGCCGACGCCCTCGACCAGGTACGGCCGCCCGGTCCCGCCGGAGTACACCGAGCCTTCGGGGTCGGCGCCGATGACCTGGACGCGGCCGTCGCTGACCTCCTTGAGGTACTTGCCGGTGCCCGAGATCGTGCCGCCCGTGCCGACGCCCGCGACGAAGTGCGTGATCTTGCCCTCGGTCTGGCTCCAGAGCTCCGGGCCGGTCGAGTGGTAGTGACTGGCGGGGTTCTCGGGGTTGGCGTACTGGTTCGGCTTCCAGGCGCCCTCGATCTCACGCACGAGGCGGTCGGAGACGTTGTAGTACGAGTCCGGGTGCTCCGGCGCCACCGCCGTCGGGCAAACCACGACGCGGGCGCCGTAGGCCTTGAGCACGTTGCGCTTGTCCTCGCTGACCTTGTCCGGGCAGACGAACACGCACTTGTAGCCCTTGCGCTGCGCCACCATGGCCAGCCCGACGCCGGTGTTGCCGGACGTCGGCTCGACGATGGTGCCGCCGGGCTTCAGTTCGCCGGAACGCTCCGCGGCTTCGATCATCCGCAGCGCGATGCGGTCCTTGACGCTGCCGCCGGGGTTGACGTACTCGACCTTGGCCAGGATGAGCGGCTGCAGCCCCTCGGCCAGTGCGTTCAGCTTGACCAGAGGGGTGTTGCCCACGAGGTCCACGATGTGCTCGACGTATTCCACTCCCACAGCCTAAACGCCGCAGGTCGTGCTGTGTCCACTCAACCGGGCGGCGGGAAAACCGCACTTTCGGAGAGTGGCGTGGGTCGCGTTCGCCTTTGACCCGCACGTCCCTCCGGTGGAGGATGCGAGGTGAGCAACCGCTTAGCGCGTCTGGATCGAAAACAAGGGAGTGTCGTTCCATGCCCGAAGCCGTCATCGTCTCCACCGCCCGATCCCCGATCGGCCGCGCCGGCAAGGGATCGCTGGTGAGCATCCGCCCGGACGACCTCACCGTGCAGATGGTCCGCGCCGCGCTCGACAAGGTCCCCGAACTCGACCCGGCCCAGATCGAAGACCTCATGCTGGGCTGTGGTCTCCCCGGCGGCGAGCAGGGCTTCAACATGGGCCGCGCCGTCGCCGTCGAACTCGGCTACGACCACCTTCCCGGCTGCACGATCACGCGGTACTGCTCCTCCAGCCTCCAGACCACCCGCATGGCGCTGCACGCGATCAAGGCAGGCGAAGGCGATGTGTTCATCTCCGCCGGTGTCGAGACCGTGTCCCGCTTCGCCAATGGAAGCTCGGACTCCTGGCCGAACACGCACAACCCGCTGTTCGCCGACGCCGAGGCCCGCACCGCGCAGGTCGCGGCCGAAGGCGCCGACGGCTGGACCGACCCGCGCGAGAACGGCGCCCTGCCGGACGTCTACATCGCGATGGGCCAGACCGCCGAAAACCTGGCGCGGCTGAAGAACGTGTCGCGTGAGGAGATGGACGAGTTCGGCGTCCGTTCGCAGAACCTCGCCGAGAAGGCCATCGCCGACGGCTTCTGGGCCAAGGACATCACCCCGGTCACCCTGCCCGACGGCACGGTGGTCTCGAAGGACGACGGCCCGCGCGCCGGCGTCACCCTCGAAGGCGTGTCCGGTCTCAAGCCGGTCTTCCGCCCCGACGGCCGTATCACCGCGGGCAACTGCTGCCCGCTCAACGACGGCGCCGCCGCGGTGATCATCATGTCCGACACCAAGGCTCGCGAGCTGGGGCTGACGCCGCTCGCCCGCGTCGTCTCCACCGGCGTTTCCGGTCTGTCGCCGGAGATCATGGGCTACGGCCCGGTCGAGGCGTCGAAGCAGGCGCTCGCGCGCGCCGGGATGTCCATCGGCGACATCGACCTCGTCGAGATCAACGAGGCGTTCGCCGCGCAGGTCATCCCGTCGTACAAGGACCTCGGGATCGACCTCGACAAGCTGAACGTCAACGGCGGCGCGATCGCCGTCGGCCACCCGTTCGGCATGACCGGCGCGCGGATCACCTCGACGCTGATCAACTCGCTGCAGCACCACGACAAGCAGTTCGGCCTCGAGACGATGTGCGTCGGTGGCGGCCAGGGCATGGCGATGGTACTGGAGCGCCTCTCCTGACCCTCTGACCTGCGGAAAGAGAGCAAGGGACCTTTGCTATCGATTGCTTAGCCACGCTAAGCGAGTGATAGCAAAGGTCCCTTGCTCTCTTTTCCGTGCCTAGTGAGTCATGATCGGCGGTGCCGCCGCGACCTCACCGTCGGCCGTGCCCTCCGGCAGCGCGGGCCTGGTCTTCGGCAGGAACGCCGCCGGGATCAGGCACAGCGCGAGCAGGATCATCGACCACAGGAACGTCGTCGAGAACGCGTCCGCGGTCAGTCCCGAAGCCGCTTCGCGCGTCGCCGGGTTCATCACCGCCGCCGTCGCGGCCAGCTGGCCCTGCGCGGTCGGGACGCCGAACTTCCCGGCCAGCAACGCCGCCAGGATGATCGACAGCACCGCCGAACCGATCGCCCCGGCGGTCTGCTGCAGGATGTTCGTCGCCGTCGACGCCTTCGCCATGTCCTGCGGCTTGAGCGTCTGCAACGCGGCCGAAGTGATCGGCATCATCGTCGCGCCCATGCCGAGCCCCATCACGAACAGCGCCGAAAGCAGCAGCCAGTACGGCGTCGCCGCGGTGATCTGGGTGAAGGCGATCAACCCGGCGAGCATCAGCACGAGACCGGGCAGCACGATCTTCCGCGCGCCGATCTTGTCCGCGAAACGGCCCGCGATCGGCATGGTCAGCATCGCGCCGACGCCCTGCGGGGCGAGCAGCAGGCCGGCGTTCATCGCCGATTCGCCGCGTGCCAGCACGAAGTACGTCGGCAGGAGCAGCATCGCGCCGAAGAACGCGACACAGAAGAACGTCATCGTCACCATGGCGACCGAGAACGACCGGTTCTTGAACAGCTTCAGGTCGAGCAGCGGGTTCGTGACCCGGTTCGCCCGGAACACGAACGCCACCAGCAACGCGATCCCGGCCAGCGCGGGCAGCCAGACGTCCACCGCGCCGACACCGCCCGCCGACGGGATGTTCGAAACCCCGAAGATCAGCGCCGCCAGACCCGGCGAGACCATCAGCATGCCGACGAAGTCGAACCGCTCACTGGGTTCCGGCCGGTCCTTCGGCAGCAGGCGCCAGGCCATCGCCATGGTGATCAGGCCGATCGGCACGTTGATGTAGAAGATCCAGCGCCAGCTCACCGCGTCGACCAGCCAGCCGCCGAGGATCGGGCCGCCGATCGGGCCGAGCAGCATCGGCACGCCGAGCACGCCCATCACCCGCCCGATCCGGTGCGGGCCGGCGGCCCTGGTCAGGATCGTCATTCCGGCGGGCATCAGCATGCCGCCGCCGAAGCCCTGCAGGATCCGGAAGACGATCAGCGATTCGACGTCCCAGGCCATCCCGGCGAGCATCGAGCCGATCAGGAACAGCCCGATCGCGGTCATGTAGAGCCGCTTGGTGCCGAACCGGTCCGAAGCCCAGCCGGTGATCGGGATGACCGTCGCCAGGGCGAGCATGTAACCGGTCGCGATCCACTGGATGGTGTCGAACGAGGTCTGGAACTCGATGGTCAGTTTCTGGAGCGCGACGTTGACGACCGTCGTGTCGAGGATCGCCATGATCGCGCCGAGGATGACGACGCCGGCGACCTTGAGCACGCCCGCGTCGAGTTTGTCGCCGCCCGGTGCGGCCGGGCTTTGCGTTGACATGAAAAGTCCGTCCCTGTTACTGAGTGGACGCGACGACCCCCGTGGTCGCGGCTACGGAATCGACGCCCGGCACAGCGCCGGGCCTTCCCCAACCGAGCTTGTGCGTCAAGGCGCAAGCTCGGGTATGTAGCCGAGGGTAGCCGAACACGGGTTTTACCTGCCAACTTTTTCCCTGTATGCGGGCCGAAAGGGCAGACCCGCGTACAAGGTGTCACGAAGAGTGATCAGCAGACGCTGTCCGTCGGGGCCGGATTGCCGAGACCGAACAGCGGCCGCAGCTTGAGCCCGATCCAGGTGCCACCGAGCGCGAAGACGCCCCACAGCCAGCCGTGCAGGCTGCCGACCGAGATACCGCCGAGGTAGGCACCGATGTTGCAGCCGCCCGCCATCCGCGCGCCGACGCCCATCAGGATCCCGCCGAGCACCGCGGCGACGGCGGTCCGCCACGGGATCGAGCTGTGGATTTTCCACGCTCCCGCCGCCGCGGCCGCCACTCCCGCGCCGATCATGATGCCGATGTCGGTGAGGCTGTTCTTGTCCTTCCAGATCGGCCCGGCCAGCGAAGCCGCGTTCGCCTTGAGCCGCCAGAACTCCCACGTCTCGGGGTGCAGGCCGAACACCTGCAGGATCTTGGCGCCCCACAGGCTGAACGCGCTCGTGACGCCCCAGATCCCGCCGGAGACCAGGAAGACCGCGCCCGCCAGCACCCCGAGGACGACGGCACCGACGAGGACCGGCCAGGAACCGCGGTAGATCCGGGCGAACCCGCGCGCGGTCGGGACGACGTCGACCGGCGGCGGGTTGCGGCGCTTCTGCACGAACCGCGTCCCCAGCACGATCGCGGCGAGGACGGCGACGGTGATCACCCACGAACCGAACCAGCCGACGTGGTCGGCGAGCAGGACGCCCTTGAACTCGGGCCAGCCCGACAGCAGCGGATAGGCCCACGTGTAGAGGACCGATCCTGTGATGAAGCCGCCGAGGGTCAGCACGATCGTCGACTGCCCGGAACCGACGGCGAACAGCGTTCCCGACGCGCAAGCGCCGCCCAGCTGCATGCCGATGGCGAAGATCGTCGCGCCGACGAACAGCGCGAGCCCCAGCCCGCCCGCGGTCGGCTTCGGTGTGCTGCCGAAGAGACCGGAGCCGGTGCCCACGATCAGCGCGATCAACGTCGCGGCCGTGCCGAGCAGCAGCGTGTGCGCCCGCAGTCCCTGGCCGTTCCCGACCGCGATCAGCTGGCGCCAGGCCGAAGTGAAGCCGAACCGGGAGTGGAAGAGCGCAAGGCCGAGCAGCAGGCCGAGGATGAGCAGGACCCCGAACTTCGCCCCGTGCGCGGCCCAGACGTACCACGTCAGTCCGACCGCGAGGGCACCCGCGACCGCCAGCGGCACGACCTTGACCGGCTCTTCCGGTCGCGGGACCGGGGCGGCACAGGAGGTCGGGAAGTCGAGGAGCTTCTTCTCACCGGCTTGGGTTTCCGTCGTCGCCACCTGGACTCCAGATCGATCGGCGGGGTGGGGGACGAGCAACGTTAGGACCGGTGACCACCCGATCGCAGCCCGTCCCACACTGTGCGACGAACGGCGGCTCCGACGCGGCCGGATGGCGGGTGGTAGCAAAGGTCCCTTGCTCCCCCGGAATCGCGTGAAGGCCCCCTTCCCGCAGCTGAGCCGAGGGAAGGGGGCCTTCACGCGCTTCGGTTTACTCCGCCGTCTTGATGCAGATCGTGGTCGGCGGCGTCGAATACGTCGCCACCCGCTTGGCTTCGGTGCCCTCGCAGGACGCCTCGTCCGCGACGTTGGCGATCTTCACCAGTTCCGCGTCCTTGGCGGGGTCGGTGCAGGACACCTTCTGGTAGCCGTCGGTCTTCGACATGTAGCCCTTGAGACAGTCACCCTGTCCGGCGTTGGGCATGAGGCACAGCTTGTACGAGATCCGGCCGGACATCGAGATGCTGTCGTAGTCGCCCTCCGGGCAGGATTCGCCGCCGCCCACGCGAGCGGCGATCTTGACGTTCGCCTCCTGCGCGCCGCAATCGGCCTTCTTCGGATCGTCGGCCTTCCGGGAGAACTCGGTCACGCTCAGGCAGTCGCCGGCTTGGGCGCTGCCCGTCCCGGTGACGTAATTGAAGAGGAACAGGCCGCCGCCGATCACGACGACGAGCACCGGGATGGCGAATCTCAGCCAAGTGAGCTTGGACTTCTTGGGTGCAGACGGCTGACCGAAAACGTCGGGCTGTCCCACCGGCATTTGGCCCCCAGGGGCCGGCTGGGAAGTGGTCACCGAGAAACCTCACAGGTGTGAAGAGGAATAAGAACCTCGGTATCAAACACGTACCGTGATCAACCGGATAAACCGGGACCCCGAACGGGTGAAAGCTCCTGGTCGAGGGCCCTATTTGAGGCTCTTCACGCAGACCGTCGAGGGCGGCGTCGAGTAGCTCTTGAGATCGGTCGCTCCCGTGTCGTCACAGGTCACGACACCGTCGACCACTTTCAGGACCTCGGCGTCCTTCGCGCGGTCCGAGCAGGGCACCTTCTGATAAGCCACGCTGTCGGCGAGGAAGTTCTCGAGGCAGTCGCCCTGCTTCGCGTTGATCATCATGCAGAGCCGGTACGAGGCGAACGTCTTGTCGACGGTGAGCTGGTCGTACTCCCCCGCCGGGCACGCGCCGCCGGCGTCGGTCTTCGCGCCGGCCTTCGCGTTGGCCTCGACAGAGCCGCAGTCCGCCTTGGCCGGATCCTCGTCGACGTCGCCGAAGGTGGTGACCGCGTAGCAGTCGCCCACCCGGATGTCGTCCGTGTTGGAGAGATACCCGATGACCCACGAAGACGCGCTGAGCACCACGATCGCGACCGGCAGCAGGATGCCCAGCCAGAACCACTTGGAACGCCTGTGTCCGGTCATGCCAGCAGGGTATTCGTCACCACGGAAAAGGGCGCCCCGATCGCTCGGAGCGCCCTTTCGCGGAGAATCGGCGTCAGTCGTTTTGGAAGTACGACAGCAGCCGCAGGATCTCGAGGTACAGCCAGACCAGCGTGGTCATCAGACCGAAGGCGGCGAACCACGCCCACTTCGACGGCATGCCTTCGCGGATCATCCGGTCGGCCTGGTCGAAGTCGAGCAGGAAGCTGAACGCCGCGACACCGATCACCACGAGGCTGAAGATGATCGCGATCGGCCCGCCGTCGCGCAGCGGGTTGAAGCCGAAGAAGCTGGTGATGAGGTTGACCAGCATCAGGATCGCGACACCGACGACGGCGCCGATGATCCACTTCGTCAGCTTCGGGGTGACCTTGACCGCGCCGGTCTTGTAGACGACCAGCATCGCGATGAACACACCCGCGGTGCCGATGATCGCCTGCAGCGCGATACCGGGGTACAGCGCTTCGAAAAGACCGCTGATCGCACCGAGGAAGACACCCTCGGCGGCCGAGTACGCCAGCGTGAGCGGGCCGCTCGGCTTCTGCTTGAAGATGATGACGAGCGAGATCACGAGGCCGACGATCATGCCGCCGACGAGAGCGCCGATCACGCCGCCGCTGATACCGGTGACCCGGCCCGCGGCGTCCACGGGCAGCTGGCTGATCGCCCAGATCGCGGTGAGCACACCGGTCACCAGCGCGGTGCCGAGGCTCAGCGCCGTCTTGATGACGACGTCGTCGACGGTCATCGGACGGTCGGCGGCGCCGGCGGAGGTCTGCGGAGGGCCGTAGCCGGGCACGCCGCCCTGGGGTTGGTTGAAGCCTACGTTGGGTCCGTACTGCGCCGCGCCACGCGGCAGGTTCCGGAACGCCGGGTTGCTACTGGATCGCACCTGATCCTCCTGGATCTACTGGCACCTGCATCGGGTTCAACGACCGCGTGGGCCGCCCGGTTCCCGTCGAAGTAAAGACGACTTTACTCATAATCGGCGCGACGCCCATCCCCCACACCGTATGCGGCGGAGATCACCGACCGTTCACCGATACCCCACCTGATGACCTCTTGCCAAAACCGCTGATCACAGGCCACCCTCCACGGTGCGTGTTCGGATAATCACCGAAGGCGTGTCGGGGAACCTATCGATCGTGTGGCCTGCGCCGACGTAAATGCGCCGGGGCAGAGCACGGCCAAAGGAGTCAACACACCATGGGGTGGACCACACGCCCGAGCGTGCGTTCGCGCGCCTTGACCAGCCTGATCGCGACGTGCCTGCTAGGCGCTTTGTCCGCCACCGTCGCGGCGACACCGGCTTCGGCCGCCAAGGAGGAGGGCGTCGGCTACCAGGTCACGCCCGGCCAGACGGTCGACAGCAAGCCCAGAGAACGCGACTGGCTCGGCTCGTACGTCGTCAACGGGAAGCACGTGTTCTGCGTCTCCTTCCAGCTGAAGGCTCCGGACACGAACGAGAAGTACAAGCCCGGTGACGAACTCCTCGACAAGTGGGGCGCGAAGCTCCCCGAGGACACCGCCGCCAACATCTCTTACCTGCTGCTCCGCTACGGCGGCACCAAGGACAACGCCGAGGCCGCCGCGCTGGCGCACCTGCTGCACTCGTGGACGTCGAAACCGCGTTCCGCCGACGACCTCAAGCCGAGCCTCCCCCCGGAGAAGGTCGGCTACGACGTCCAGAGTCACCTCGACAAGTTGAAGGCTCAGAAGCCCGACGCCGCCGCGGCCGTCGAGAAGCTGACCAAGGACGCCGAGGCCAACCGCGGTCCGTGGACCACCGCGATCGCGCCGCCGAAGGAAGACCAGCACATCGGCACCGCAGGCGAGTGGACGATCAGCGTCAAGAACGCCAAGGGCAAGGGCGTCTCCGGCGTGCCCGTGCAGCTCACGCCGTCGAACGCGACCGTCGACAACGGCGAGAGCACCAAGCCCGCGTCGACGTCGAACGCCAAGTCCGAGAAGGCCACCACCGTGAAGACCGGCGAAGACGGCACCGTCACGGTCAAGGTGACGCCCACCGGTGACCAGCCGAAGCTGGCCAGCTCGCTTTCCGCCCCCGCGGACCGGCCGTACGTGCAGTTCCCCGTCGAGACCGGCGTGCAGAAGGTCGTGTCGACCGGTGGCGAGAAGGAACTGAAGGCCCAAGGGGTCGCCGTCGTTTCGAAGCCGGGCAAGGTCCAGGTGACCAAGGTCGACGCGAAGACCGGCAAGGGCATCGCGGGCGCCGCGCTGCGGATCACCGCCAAGGACAAGTCCACCGCCGCCGTCGGCCACGACGGCAAGCCGCTCAACGGCGCCGACGGCAAACCCGCCGTCGTCACCACCGAAGGCGAGAACGGCACGGTCACCGTGGAGAACCTGCGGACCCCGCAGGAGATCTGCGTGGTCGAGGTCAGCGCGCCGCCGGGGTACACCAACGCGTTCGACCCGAAGAATCCGCCGTCCGCCTGCGGCGAGCTCAAGCCGGGTGAGACGCTGGCGCTCAAGGTCGCCAACACGCCCAACGAGGTTCCGCGCACCATCCCCGCCGGCGACCGGCCGGTGGCGATGATGCAGGGCACCGTCGAGAACTCGGCGTCGACCGCCGGCATCCTCGGTGTCGGCGCGCTCGCGCTGCTCGGTTCGGTGATGGTGGGCGTGGCCGCGCGGCGGTCTTCGCGACGCTAAGAGGTTCTGGAATGTCAGTACGACGCGGGTTCGCGCTGGGAGCCGTCACGGTCCTGTGCGCGGACCTCGTCGCGGCCTTGATCGTCTGGCCGCCGACGACAGTGGTGACGGGGACGGCTCAGCCCGTCTCCGTCTCCGTCGCGGGCGGCGCGCCCGCCGCGCCCGCGCAGCAAGAGGTCCCTCCCCCACCGGACGTCGTCCCGACGACGCCGACGGCCGCCCCGCCGGCGTCGAAGGAGCCTGAAGCCCCGAAACCGCAAGGCCCGGGGACGATCCGGTTGCCCGCGGGCGGCGCGGCGAAACTCGTGCGCAAGGAACTAGGGCCGGGCGCCGAGCTTCCGGTGCCGGAGAATCTCGGCGAGGTGACCTGGTGGGGCGCCGAGCTGAGCTCGGCCACCGGGGCGAGCGTGTTCGCCGGGCACGTGAACTGGAAGGGCGCGACGGGCCCCTTCGCGGAACTGTGGACCGAGCGGATCGGCGGCGCCGTCACCGTGGTCGACAAGGCCGGGAAGTCCTGGCAGTACAAGGTCTCCCAGCTGATCACGTTGAAGAAGAACGAGCTGCCGCAGCGGGCGGACGAGCTGTTCGGCCAGTCCGGTCCACATCGGATAGTCCTCGTCACCTGCGGCGGCCGCTGGGTCGGCGGGGAGACCGGCTACGCCGAGAACCGGGTCGTCATCGCCGACCCGGTCTAGTTACCCGTGAGTAACTTCACCGGCGCCGTGGTGGTCCTCGCCGTCCTAATGCAGCAGAATGCCGGGGGACGCGGGCGAGCACGGTGAAGGGTGAGGCAGATGGCGACTTTTCTGGTGACCGGGGCGACCGGACTGATCGGGCGCCAGTTCACCCGGCTACTGCTCACCAGGGACGACGTCGACAAGGTCGCGCTCGTCGTCCGAGCGTCCTCACGGGACAAACTCGCGAAACTCGTGAACGCCTGGCCGCATCCCGAACGCGTCACCCTCGTCACCGGTGATCTCGGCGAGCCGCTGCTCGGCGTCGCCGAAGAGGATCGAGAGAAGCTTCGCGGCGTCGATCACGTCGTGCACCTCGCCGCCCTTTACGACCTCACCGCCGACGACGAAGCCAGCATCAAGGCCAACGTCGAAGGCACCGCGCAGGTGATCGCACTCGCCGCCGAACTGAACGCGGGCTGCCTGCACCACGTGTCCTCGGTCGCCGTCGCCGGTGACCACGAGGGCATGTTCACCGAGGAGATGTTCGACGTCGGCCAGCGGCTCGTGACGCCGTACCACCGCACGAAGTTCGAGGCGGAGCGCCTCGTGCGCGAACAGCAGGACGTGCCGTGGCGGGTGTACCGGCCCGCGGTCGTCGTCGGGAACTCCGAGACCGGCGAGATGGACAAGATCGACGGCCCGTACTACCTGTTCCCCGCGATCAGCAGGCTCGCCGGGCTGCCCGACGTGCCGATCGTCGGCCCCGACCTCGGCGACACCAACGTCGTCCCGGTCGACTACGTGGCCGAATCGCTGAACGCGCTGATCACCACGAAGGGGCTCGACGGGCGCGCGTTCCACCTGGTCAACCCGGAGCCCCAGCCGGTCGTCTCGGTCTACAACGCCTTCGCGAAGGCCGCCGGCGCGCCGACCATCTCCGTGCAGCTCAACGAACGCGTGTCCAAGGGCATCGTCAACCTCGTGAAGCTGAGCGAGCACATCCCTGGCTTCACCATCGCGCGCGACGCCGTGATGGAGCGGCTCGGCATCCCGCCGGTGCTGCTGGAGACCATGGCGTTCCCGTCGGTGTTCTCGTCGGCGTCGACGCGCAAGGCGCTCATCGGTTCGGGTGTCGAGGTGCCCCGGATCGAGGAGTACGCGCCCACCCTGTGGCGCTACTGGCGTGAGCACCTGGACCCGTTCCGCGCGCGCAAGCACGGCCCCCGCGGCGAACTGGACGGCCGTCGCGTGATCATCACCGGCGCGTCCTCGGGGATCGGCCGCGCGACCGCGATCAAGGTCGCGGCCGCGGGCGGGGTGCCGCTGCTCGTCGCGCGGCGCCGTCACGAACTCGAAGAAGTGCGGGACGAGATCATCGCCGCGGGCGGCACGGCGTCGGTGTACCCGGCCGACCTCACCGACGAGGAATCGGTGCACAAGGCCGTCGACGCGATGCTCGCCGAGCACGGCCGGATCGACATGCTCGTGAACAACGCCGGCCGCTCGATCCGGCGGTCGATCAAACTGTCGTACGACCGGTTCCACGATTACGAACGCGCGATGGCGATCAACTACTTCGGCGCGGTGCGGCTGATCCTCGCGGTGCTGCCGCATATGTCCGAGCGAAAATTCGGGCATATCGTCAACGTCTCGTCGATCGGCGTGCAGGGAATCGCGCCGCGCTTTTCGGCGTACGCGGCGTCGAAGGCCGCTTTGGACTATTTCTCGCGGATCGCCGCGACCGAGACCCACGGCGACGGAATCACCTTCACGACCATCCACATGCCACTCGTGCGCACACCGATGATCCGGCCGACGAAGATCTACGACGCGTTTCCGACCAAATCCCCGGATCAGGCCGCGGACATGGTGATGAAGGCGCTGCGGGAGCGCCCGAAGCACATCGGCACTCCCGCCGGGCAGGCGATCGGGCTCGCGTACACGCTCACGCCGGGTCTCACGGATGCCGTGGCTTACCAAGGATTCCGCGTGTTCCCGGACTCCGCGGCCGCGGGCGGCGAGGGCGGGCTCAAGATCGGGAAGGGCGAGCAGCATCTGTCCCGCGCGGCGATGGCGCTCGCTCGGCTCAGCCGCGGCTTCCATTGGTGACACTGCGCACACGGGTAGCGGCCGTTCAGGTGAGGGAACGCAGCTGAGAGCCGACACACGTCGGTGAATCACCAAGCCTGACAACGGCGACCCCGGGTACGCAGGTACCGTCGTGGCCATGGTTCCCGAGCGAGACAATGGCCTGTTGCCCCTGCGGCGCGAGTACACCCAGGCCTGGCACGGCTTCGACCGGAACGAAGTGCGCCAGTATCTGGATCATCTCGAAGCCCAGCTGCATCGCGTGATCAGCGACCGCGACGCCGCGATCGCGCAGGCGACCTCGGCCACGCGCGAACTCGAAACCGTGCGCCACGAGGTGGCGAAGCTGAACGCCAGGATCGAGGAACTGAAGAAGCCGCCGGAGCGGCTCGAAGACCTCGACGAGCGGATGCAGCGCACCGTCACGCTCGCGCAGGCGCGCGCGGATGAGATCACGAAGCGTGCCGAAGTCGCCGCCGAGAAGCACTGGGCTTCTTCGAGTGAAGCCTCGAAGAAGCTCCGCGAGCGCTACACGCGGCTCGTCGCCGAGCTGGACAAGCAGGCGGACGCGCTGCACTCCGAGCACGAATCCGCACTTGCCGAGACCCGAGCCGAGGTCCAGCGGCTGACCGTCGAGGCCGCCCAGCGCCGGGAACTGCTGGACAACGAGGCCGAGCGCAAGCGCCGGAAGATCGAGCGCGAGTTCGAGCAGACGATCGCGGCTCAGCGCGCGTCGCACGAGAAGCACATCACCGATCAGCAGACGGCCAGCAAGAACCAGGCCGAACGCCGGATCGCGGAGGCCACCGCGGAGGCCAAGCGCCGCATCGACGAGGCGACGACCGAGGCCAAGCGCCGGCTCGACGAGGCCACGACGACCGCCGCCCAGCGCACGACGGCCGCCCAGCGGAAGGTCGAGCGGCTGGCGGAGATCCGCGAACAGGCCCGCAAGAGCCTCCTGCAGGCCGACGAGGTCCTGAAGGGCAGTGAGGCGATGCTCGCCGCGCTGCCCGAGGAGTCGGTGATCCCGCACGCTTCGAAGCTCGTCGGCGGCGACAGCAAGGCCGAGGAGGCGAAGCCGTCGGGGAAACCGGCCGAGCCGCCCGCGTCGAAGGCCGCCGCTCCGGCCGCCGCCAAACCCGCTCCCGCCAAGCCCGCTCCTTCGGCGCCTGCCGCCGCTGCGCCGAAGAACGGACAGAGCGAGCAGAACGGCGGCCCGAAGTCGAACGGCCAGAAGCCGTCACCGGCCAAAGCAGGCTCCTGACCAGCGCGAAGTAGCAAGGGACCTTTGCTATCGCTCTCTTTTGGAGAGTGATAGCAAAGGTCCCTTGCTCTCTTTCGGCCGTTGTCAGGAGGCGGTGGTGCGTGGCCAGGGATTGGCCGCTTCGAGCTGGGCGGCGAGGCCCAGCAGGAGCGCTTCCCCGCCGGGCGCGGCGACGAGCTGAACGCAGGCCGGGATGCCCGAAGGATGCACGCCGACCGGCACCGACATCGCCGGATACCCCGCGAGATTCCACAGGCCGGCGAAACCCGCCACCCGCAGGGACGGCAGCACGTTCGCGATCCATCGGCTGTCGTGCCACGGGCGCGCCTTGAGCGGGAGAGTCGCGATCATGGGCGTGACCAGGACATCGTGGTCGGCGAAGAACTCTTCGGCACGCTCCAGCCAGCGCTCCCGGGTGGTTTCCCGGACACGCTTGGCCATCAGCCGCCCGAGCCGGACGTGTGTACGGGTCCGGGGCTGGAGCGCGCCGAGATCGAACTCGGCCGCTTGTTCGGCCGGACCCGCGACCCAGCGCGCGAGGAGGCCACCGATCGCTCCGGCGCTGTACCGGGGTGTTCCGGGCGCAACTGTGTGCCCGGCCCCGCGGAACAGCTCTCCGGCCCGTGCGACGGCCCGGCTGAACGCGCGCGGCAGCGGCGCCCTCGTCAACGGGACCTGGGTCGACAGGGCGATGCGGGACCGCTTCGGGTCGCCGAGGTCCGCCAAGCCGGGCTGTTCGGCGAGGACCGACATCAGCACGGCGGCATCCGCGACCGTGGTCGTCATCGGACCGTGCGTGGACAGACCGAACCAGCCGTTCTCCCCCGGTACACGGACCACGCCCTTACCCGGTTTGAGACCGACGATCCCGCACATCGCGGACGGCAGCCGGATCGAGCCCAAACCGTCGGTGCCGTGCGCGATGGGCACCAGTCCGGCCGCGACGGCCGCGGCGCTCCCACCCGACGAACCGCCGGCGGCGTACGACGGGTTGCGCGGATTACGCGCTGTCCCGTCCGGATCGTCGCTCGACGGCCAGATGCACAGCTCCGGCACCCGGGTCAGGCCGACGATCACCGCACCGGCGGCGCGCAGCCGCCGCGCTATCTCACCGTCCTCTGTGGACTGCGTCGACGAACCTGCGCGTGACCCCCACGAGGCGAATTCGCCCTCGATCGGCGCGACGTCCTTGACGGCGACCGGCACTCCAGCCAAGGGCAGATCGGCCAGGTCGGCGCGTTCGGCGACAGCGGCGGCCTCGGCGAGCGCCTCCTCCACCCTGACGCGGCGAAACGCGCCGACCACCCCGTCCGCCGCCTCGATCCGGGCCAGCGCCTCACGTGTCACCTCGACCGGGTCGAGTTCCTTGGCACGCACAGCCGCCGCGATTTCCACTGCCGTCTTGACCATCCCCGCACTGTAGAACGGGCGGCGAAGATCAGCTGCGCGCCGAACAGGCGAACTTCGCCGAGGCCGGTTCGAGCGCCGGGAAATCGGTGCAGCCGTCGAGCCGGGCGCCGTAGCGGACGTCGTGATCCGCCTCGTCGAGCGGGGCGTGAAGAGCGAATCGGACCGGCAGCCCTCTCCGGAGATGACCGGAGATCGCCAAAACCCGCATCCAGAACCGGATCTCTTTGCTCACCACCTTTCTTGTCGGTTCTGGAACGTGTCCTGGCCGCGGCCGAGGGGTCATGTCTGCTCCGTGTCACGCGTTCGGGTCGCGGCCCATCAGTCCGAGCAGCCTGTCCTGCAAGGGCGCGTCTTCGGGCACCTCCACTTCGGGGCCGAAGACGACGATGCCGGGCCCGAAGGCACCCGGGATCCTCATCTGGTCGGGGATCGCCTGCGCCGCCGGCCACATCCGCGCGACCTCGTCCGGATCGATCGTGTCGTCCTGACCGGTGGCCCTGGCCAGATCCCAGCCGTGGATCACCATGTCGGCGCTGACGACCTGATCGATGTGCTGTTCGGCGGTCATCTTCCCCGACGGCGTCTCGTGCTCCGTGGCCGCGAGAACGGGATCGCCGAGGATCGCTTCGACATCGGCGCGAGCCGCCCTGAAAGTGCCCAGCGGATCGTCCAGGAGCGATGGCGCCGGCCCGAGGTCACGTCCGAAGGGGCGCAGGATCACGCCGTGCATGTCGACGATGTGCCCGACGACATCCCTGGCGTTCCAGTCCGCACAAGGCGACTTGCTCTCCCACTGCCCGGCCTCGACAGCGGCGACCTTGCTCTCGAAGGCGTCGGCCCGGACGCGATAACGATCGGCGATGGCGTTCATCGTGTGCCCGCCCCCGCCGGAGCGGCCACGACCTCGGCCAGCTTGTCGAAGCCTTCACCGACGCCCCGCTCCATCCCGGATTCGAGCACGGCGTCCCGGATCCGCTTCGAGTCGTACCGCACCACCTGGGTCAGCGTGGTGACCCCGTCGTGTTCGACCAACGTCAGAGTCGCCAGAGCCTGACCTTCCGATGCTTCACAGTCCTCGTTCGTCTCGAGGGAAACGAGCCTTCCCGGCCGGTCGATCTCCTGGTAGACGCCCTGCAGCAGCATCTCCATCCCGCCGCCGTGGCTCAGCCGGTAGCGCCATCTGCCGCCGACCCGGAGGTCGATCTCGCATTCGACGACCTCGCAGTCGCGTGGCCCGAACCACCGGCGTACCAGCTCGGGTTTGGTCCACGCGTCGAACACCAACGCCCTCGGTGCGTCGAAGGACCTCGTCATGACGATCTCGAGATCGCCGGATTTCGTCACGCTGAGAGTTCGTCCCATCGTGCTGTTCCTTTCCGCTCGTGCGGGTGATCAGTCGGTCTCGCCCTGGCGTTCCTGGTGCCGGATCTCCCCTTCGAGGACGAGATCCAGCTCCGTGAAGGCCTCGTCCCAGTAGCGGCGGTAGCCACCGAGCCATTCGTTCGCGTTCTTCAACGGCTGGGCCACCAGCCGGCACGGGCGGCGCTGGGCATCACGCCCCCTTGCCACCAGCCCCGCCCGCTCCAGCACCTTCAGATGCTTGGAGATGGCGGGCTGGCTCATCGCGAACGGCTCGGCCAGCTCCGTCACCGTGGCCTCACCGCGCGCCAGCCGCGCGAGGATCGCACGGCGGGTGGGATCGGCGAGCGCCGCGAAGGTGACATCGAGCAGATCCTGTGTCACGGTCGCCCGCCTTTCGTTTCACATGTTCGAGTTCTCACGAGCGGCTGCCCTCGGCGCCTACTGCTTCGGTGGATAACCTTGCGGTTCCATAACCATGTGGTAATCTACGGCGGAGCAGATCGAGTTGTCAAGTCCGGACATCCGTTTGACGAGGGCGAACACGGAATAGGAAGGAGGTGAGGCCGGAGATCCGACAGGCGCGCTCAGGGACCAAAGGGCATGCAAGCGCGTACGAAAGGGCAAGTGGGGTTACCGTCGATACCGGCATGGACGACGAACGAAACGAGCCGATGAACTCCGGGCGACCGAAGACGACGAAGCGATGGGCGACCGTCATCCTGGGAGCCGCGACCGTTCTGCTCACCAGCGTGCAGTGCGGTACGGCGAACGACGAAGCCGGGTCCGCGCAGCCGGCGGGGACGGTTCCTCCGCCGAGCAGCAGCGTCGCTCCGGCCCCGCCCAGCTCCAGCAGGCCCGCGCCCTCGCCGTCACCGAGGGTCGAGCAGGCGCCCGCTCCAGGTTGCGAAGCCGTCATCGCCGGGATGAGCCCCCGGCAGCGGCTGGCCCAGCTGGTGGTGGTCGGCGTCAACGCCGGCGACCCGCAGGCGGCGGTGAAGCTGGTCCGCGATCAGCAGGTCGGCGGGATCTTCCTCGGCGGCAACGAGACGGCCCTCCTGCGGAACCGCGCGCTGGACGAGGTCCAGCGTGCGGCGAAGGTCCCGGTATCGGTGGCGATCGACGAGGAAGGCGGTCGCGTTCAGCGGATCGACGCCCTCGACGGTGACATGCCGAGCGCACGGAAGATGGCCTCGACCCTGACGCCGGCACAGGTGCGAGTGAAGGCCGCCGAGCGAGGGCGGCAGATGCTGGCCCGTGGCGTCACCGTCGATTACGCGCCCGACGCCGACATCACCGATCAGCCGGACCGTGACATCGTCGGCGACCGGTCGTTCGGAGCGAACCCCGAAGCCGCGCGCAAGTACGTCCTGGCGTTCGCCCAGGGCTTGCGGGACGCCGGAGTGCAGCCGGTGCTGAAGCACTTCCCCGGGCACGGGCACGCCACCGGCGATTCCCACAAGGGACTGGTGCGGACACCGCCGCTGGCCTCGTTGCGGAAGGTCGACCTGGTTCCGTATCGCGACATCGGCGAGTACGGCGAGATCGGCGTCATGGTCGGACATCTGGACGTGCCCGATCTGACCGGCGGTACACCGTCGACGCTGTCGGCGTCGGCGTACCGGTTGCTGCGGAAGGACTACGCGTTCGACGGCCCGGTGATCACGGACGATCTCGGGGCGATGAAGGCGATCACGTCGCAGTACCCGCTGCCAACGGCCGTACTCAAGGCCTTGCAGGCGGGGGCGGATCAGGCGTTGTGGTCCTCCGGCGGCAACGTCGGCGCGGTGCTGACCACGTTGGAGCAAGCGCTCGCGTCCGGCGAGCTCCCGGCCGCCCGGGTCGACGAGGCCTTGTCCCGCGTGCTCACGGCGAAACGCGCCTGCGGCTGACCAGCCGCGGCCCAGGTCAGGGGCGGTCAGACGGTCGCCCGGCAGGGTGACGTGAAAAGCGGTCCGAAAACTCAATGAACACAATGCTGACCAGGCCGGCGTCAGGAGTGACCCTGATCACCGCCCTGCCGCCCGATCAAGGAGGATCGCGTGCCTGGTCCCACGAAATACCTGCGTCGTCTCGCGCTGGCGGCCGCCGCCGCTGCCGGACTGAGCCTGCTCACCGCCCCGATGGCGTCGGCCACGCCCTCGCCGGTCGATCATCCGGTGCGGACGACCGGCTGCCAGCGTCCGTCCCCGGTCCCCGCCGGGGCGACGACATTGCGGACTTTGACGTCCGGCGGCCTGGTCCGCGAGTACACGGTCCATGTGCCGGCGCAGTACCGGCCTTCACGGCCGTACCCACTGGTGTTGTCGTTCCATGGCCACAAACGGACGTCGAAGTACCAGGAGGAACTGTCCGGATTTTCCGCGTATGACGCGATTTCCGTCTACCCGCAAGGACTTCCGGGCACGGACGGGGAGTCGGCATGGACCGGCGCACCGTATTCGGCGGCCGCTGACGACGTGCTCTTCACCAGCGACCTGCTGAACACGCTCCAGCGTGAACTGTGCGTCGACTCCCACCGGATCTATGCGACGGGCAAGTCGAACGGCGGCGGGTTCGTCGGCGTCCTCGCTTGCCGGATGCCGGGCCGGATCGCGGCGTTCGCCCCGGTCGCCGGCGCGTTCTATCCACAAGGCGGCGAGTGCCACCCGTCGCGCCCCGCGCCGATCCTCGATTTCCACGGCACGGCCGACGCGACGATCCCCTACGCCGGGAATCCCGCCAAGGGTCTGCCGACGCTGCCGGACTGGCTCGCGGCGTGGGCGGACCGGAACGGCTGCTTCCCACGTCCGATCGAGTACTCGCCGAAAGCCGACGTCACCGTCCAGCGATGGCTCGGTTGCTCGCTTCAGCACTACCGGATCGAAGGCGCCGGGCACGTCTGGCCGAGCACCGCGCCGAACAACGACTCCGCCACTCCGACCGTCATCGACGCGACTCCGGTCATCTGGAAGTTCCTGCAAGCCCACCGTCTGCGTTAAGAACTCGTCGATTTCCTTGCCGGACCAGTCCACCTGGCGCTACCTTCGAACTGACTGGATGACCAGATGAACAAATCTGGTCACGAAGTCAGAGACAGGGAGCGCACGTGGCAGAACGTCCGGACCGCACCGCCGGCCGCGCCGATCGCATCCTCGACGCGGCCGGCGTCCTGCTGTCGCGGCTGGGCTATCGCAAGGTGACCATCGAGGACATCGCGAGCCAGGCGGGCATCGGGAAGGGCACGATCTACCTGCATTGGCCCACGAAGGAAACCCTCTTCCACGCGTTGCTCCTGCGCGAATCCCTCCGTGCCGCCGAGAACCTTCTCGATCGGTTGGACGAAGATCCGGCGGAAGTCGTCCCGCACCGGTTCCAGCGCGCCGCTTTCCTTTACACCCAGCGAAACCCGTTGCTCGGCGCGCTCATTACCGGCAACACCGAACTGCTGGGCCGGTTGAAGAAACATCCTCTGCAGGATCAGGACGCGGTCGTGACCGAGCGGTACCTGAAGACGATGACCGACCGGGGCCTGCTGCGCGACGACATCCCGAATCTGCTCTTTTCCCTGCGTGCCTCGGCGCTGGGGTTCTACCTGATGGACAGCTTCACCAGCGACGGCGCCGACCTCACCATCGAAGAGAAGGCCGACGCTCTCGCGCACATCATCCGGACGGCGTTCGAGCCGCCGGAGCCACCGTCCACGGCGAATCTGGCCGCCACCGCGGCCGAAGTGATCCAGGCGTTCCAGGATCTGATCTCTTCCTATCGCGCCTGGATCTACCGGAAGGACGGCCCCGAGGAGCCCGCTTGATCCGCGCTCCTCCACCACGAGAAGAAGGGGGCAAGTCATGACCACGATCGCCGAAACCTGGGGCGTCCACGAAGGCCAGTTCTGGCTTCGGGACGAATTTCCGGCCGAACCGGTCCGTTTCGACCCCGAAACGGGTATGTGGAACGTCTACGGCCACGCCGAGGCGTTGAAGACCCTGAGTGATCCCAAGGTCTTCTCTTCCGACACCACCCGGCTGATCCCCAAGGAGCTCTCGCCGGACAAGGATCTGTTCGTCGAAGGCAACCTGCTCCAGATGGATCCGCCGGATCACAAGAAACTGCGCACGCTGGTGAGCCACGCCTTCACGCCGAAGGTCGTCGCGGATCTCGAGCCGCGGATCGCCGCGCTGACGAACGAGCTCCTCGACGCGGTCGACGGCGCGGACTCGATGGAACTGGTGACCCATCTGGCGTACCCGCTGCCGGTGATCGTCATCGCCGAACTGCTCGGCATCCCGGCGAGCGATCGCGACCTGTTCAAGGAATGGGTCGACACGTTGCTGCGGAACAGCCAGCAGCGGTCGCTGATCAAGCAGACCGAGGAGGACAAGAAGGCCGCCGAGGAAACGGCCGCACAGGTGAAGAACCTGGTGGACTACCTTTCCGAACACGTCGATGACCGGCGGCGGAACCCGCGCGAGGACCTGCTGACCAAACTCGTCGAAGCCGAAGTCGACGGCGCGAAACTCACGCAGAACGAAGTCGTCAACTTCGCGAACGTACTGCTGCTCGCCGGGCACATCACCACGACGATGCTGCTCGGGAACACGGTGCTGTGCCTGGATTCCCATCCGGACGAGTACCGGCGTGTCCGCGAGGACCGGACGCTGCTGCCCGCCACCATCGAGGAATCACTGCGATTCCTCAGCCCGTTCGCGCTCGTCGCCCGCGCCACGACGACCGAAGTCGAACTGGGTGGCCGAACGATCCCGGCGGACAGCATGCTCGGGATCTGGGTCGCGGCCGCGAACCGGGATCCGCGCACCTTCACGGATCCGGGCGTCTTCGATCCGGCGAGGACGCACAACCCGCATCTGGCGTTCGGCCGCGGTATCCATTTCTGCATCGGTGCCCCGCTCGCCAGGCTGGAGGGCAAGACGGCGCTCAACATCCTGCTGGACCGTTTCCCGGATTTGCGCACCGATCCGGCCGTTCCGCCGTCGTTCATCCCCAGCCCGCACATGACCGGGGTGAACGAACTCCAGCTGCTGCTGAAGCCCTAGCGGTCGGCGAACCGGGAAGCGAGCGGGACCACCATGCGCGGAATTCGCTTCCCGGGCGTGTACCGCAGTTCGGTGATGTTGCCGTTCGGCACGACGTACGTGTCGGCGAAAGTGCGGAATCCCCGCATGGCCCGGCTGTCCGGGGCGGTGGTACCGGTCAGCAGTGACCACATGACCGCGCGGATGAAGAGCCCGTGCGTGAAGACGGCGATCGGCCCGGGTTCCCGTTCTCCCAGCCGCGCCAGGAATTCCTGGGTCCGGATGAAGAGGGCGGCGAAGGATTCCGCGCCGTTCACCGCATGGTGCGGATCGGCACGGGACCAGTAGGCCTCCGTGTACGGCTTTCGGGTGGCAGTGGTGGTGACCTGTCCATGGAGTTCGCCGAGAAAAGTGAACTCCTGGACAGGCCACTCCTCACGCTCCGCGCCGGGGAAGCGTTCGATCGTCGGCTCGGCGGTCTGCCGCGCCCGCAAGAACGGCGACGTCACGATCAAACGCGGCGGTTCGGCCAGCGAGTCCGCGATTTCGAGCGCTTGCCGCCGGCCGAGTTCGGTGAGCGCCGAAGCCCCCGGCTCGCAGCCGGGAAGCCCCGCGTTGGATTCGCTTTCGCCATGTCTGATCAGCCACACCCGTGCCACGATCGCCTCCTAGACCCCGTGTGCCAACGACGATCGCACCGAGCGGAGGTTGATCGCGACTTCCAGGATGCGCGATCACCGCGGAAGCGGCGGGATTTTCACCGGCCGAACTGTCCCGGCGATCGTCCCTCGCCCGCGGGACCGCGGTACGCCTGCGCGATGTCGAGCCACTGGTCCGCCAGCGCGCCCTCGGCGCGGACGTCGAGATCGTCGCGGTGACGGCGCCGCGTGACCAGGAGACAGAAGTCCTCCGCGCTCCCGGTGACCCGCTGCCGGGAGTCCTCGGGTCCGAACGTCCACAGCTGTCCGGACGGCGCGGTGATCTCGAATCGGAATTCCTGTTCCGGCGGGGTCAGGCCGCGTGCCTCGTAGCCGAAGTCCCGCACCCGGACGGCGAAGCCGACGAGGTACGCGAGCCGGTCCGTCCGCTCCGGCCGCACTCCCAGCGCGTCCGCGATGTCCTGACCGTGGGCGAACAGTTCCATCATCCCGGCGCAGGCGAGGATCGCCGGCGGCAGCGGATTGACGAGCCACGGGACGACCTGGTCCGCCGGGACCGCGGCGAGCGCCTTGATCCCGGCGTCGCGTTCGGCACGCCAGCGGCCGAGCAGGACCTCGTTGGGGTCGCCGAGGTAGTCGTCGAGGGCCGCGTTGACCGCGGCGTCGAAACCGCGCGCCATCGAGCTCTTCATGACTTCGCCGAACTTCTGCGGCTCGCCCGCGGACAGCCCGGCGATCTTGAAGATGAAGGAGAGATGCGCGAGCTGGTGTTTGACCGACCAGCCCGCGGCGGGCGTCGGCAGCTCCCATCCCGCGTCGTCCAGGCCGGCCACCAGGGCGTCGACCTGTTCGCCCTCCGTGGTGAGGTCCCTGATCACGTTCCGGAAGTCAGTCACCGTGCCGTCCTCTCGCCGTTTTCACCCTCTCGAATGATCCGGTCGCGCCGGGCCGTCGTCTTCTCTTCGCGAGCCCCGTCGAATTCGAACTTGATTCTGGAGCCGGGTCCAAGTTCTACCCTCGCATCATGCGAACCGAAGCGACCAAAGCGCTGACGGCGTTGACCATGTCCGAGGTGACCTCTCGCGCCGGAGTCCGGCCGGACACAGTGCGCTACTACGAGCGCATCGGTCTTCTGCCGGCGCCCGCGCGGACGACCGGGGCACACCGGCGCTACGACGAGGGTGTCATCGACCGGCTGCGGTTCATCCGCGGCACCCAGCGGCTCGGGCTGACGCTGACGGAGATCGGTGACCTGTTGAGCGTGCGCGACACCGGGGTGTGCCCGTGCGAACCCGCCGAAACCATGCTGGAACGCCATCTCGCCGAGATCGAAGCGGAGATGGCCCGGCTCGGCGAACTGCGCGCCGAACTCACTTCCATGCTGTCCGGGATGTCCAGCGACAACTGCGCCGATCCGCTTCCCGGCGCCTGGTGCCCACCTGACCGCGAACCCGAGGGAGGAGGTGGATGACCATGCGTAACGACGACTGGTGCGATTGCGACTGCTGCGGCACCGGCTGCTGCTGACCCGCTTCGGCGGGACCGGCCGGGCGTGACGTCACCCGGCCGGCCATCCGAGGTCAGTCCTGCGGCAGGAGCACCGTCTTGCCGATCCGGTCCTTGCAGACTTCGGCCGAGTAGGCCATCAGGCCGCCCGCCTGCGCGTCCCGGAACAGCCGCTGGATCGGCGAGGTGCGAAGGAAGCCCGAACCGCCGCCCGCTTTCAGCGCCACTTGGGCGACGTCGCGGGCGATGTCGTTCGCGAGCACCTTCGCCGTCATGGTCGCGGGCAGGAACTCCGGCGAGTTCTGATCCGCCAGCCACGCCATGTTCCGTGCGTACATACGCGCGGCTTCGAGACGCGTGTGGACATCCGCGACTTCGAATTGCAGCCATTGCATTCCGGCGAGCGGTTCCCCGGTCGCGGGGATGACACGGCTTCGGGAATGTGAGACCAGCGCGTCCTCCGCCGCGTCGGCGATCCCCAAGGACAGGAAGGCGAGACCCGCCGCGATGTGGTTCGGGCGCCGCTCGGTCGAGGGCGGGCACCTGCGGTCCTCCCGCAAGATGGTCCCCTCGAAGGAGACGAGCTGGCTTCGGCTGGCGCGCAGACCCATCGTGTCCCAAATGGGGACGAAGGTCATCGTGTCGTCCGGCGAGACGCCGAAGAAGGCGGGCGCGCCGCCGACGAGCGCGTTGACCAGGAAGTGGTCGGCGACCTCGCAGCCGGAAACAAAGCGCTTGGCGCCGGTGAGCCGGTACCCGCCGTCGACGGGTTCGGCGACCTGTTGCGGCATCAGGAACATGTTGCCGCTGCTCGGTTCCGAAAGCGCGTTGGCGAACCGCTTGCCGCCGATGAGTTCTTCGGCGTAGAAGCGACCTACGTCGGGGGCGGACAGCTGGGCCAGCCCTACGGCGGCGCCGATGTGCATCACCCAGACACACGCTGTCGAAGAACAGGCCGCGCTGAGGATCCGGACGATCTCGCCGTAGCTCCGATAGCTGAGATCCTCGCCGCCGAACTCCGCGGGCAAGGTCGCCCTGTCGAGTCCGGCCGCGTGCAACGCGCGGAGGTTGGCGATGGGCAGCTCGGCCGTTTCGTCGAACTCGGCGGCATTCGCGGCGAAGTCCCTCGCCAGGTCGGTGACGGTTTCGATCCAGTGACGTTCGTGGGCGGGCGGGGCGAACGGATGGGTCATGACCGCATCATGCCGGAATGGCGAAGGCCTCCCCGCCACCCCGAGAATGGCGAAGGAGGCCTTTCACCGCCCGATCGTCACACTCCGGTGCAGGCGGCCATGGCGAATTCGCCCGAAGCGGTCTTGGTCGAAACCACCGCGCCGTCGACGGTGATCTTGCAAGTTACGGAGCCACCGGTCTCACCCGTCGTGACCGTGAGCGTCCCGCCCTTGTAGACGCCCTTGTTCTCGACTTCCTTGTTCCACGGCAGCGCCGGGACGGTCTCCGTGATGGGGTTGAGGACCTCGCCGTAGATGACCTCGACGTTCGTGGCGTCGCCGGTGATCTCGTAGGACACCTTTGCGGTGCGGTTGATCTCGTCGTTGACCTCGTTGACCGCCGCGTTGAAAACGAAGATCCACACCACGCAGACCACGAGCCCGAGCGCGGACAAGGCGATACCGGTGATGGAGAGCCCCTTGTTGGAGGCTTTCCCGCTCTTGACGCGCATCAGACCGATGATCGAGAAGATCAGGCCGAGGATCACCAGCGGCCAGGCGACGACGCCGACGAACGGGATCGGGGAGAAGACCAGCCCCACCAGGCCGAGGACGAAGCCCGTGACGCCGATGCCGTTGCGGGGCGGCATCGGGCTGGCGGGGGCTTGCGGGGCCGGCGTGTAGGGGGTTTGCTGGGTCACGGGGTTTTCCTTTCCAACGGGATGAACGACGCGGCATACAACCAGCGATCGCGAGGCGCCCGCGTCGTCCTCGGCGCGCGAACCCGTTACGACGAAAGTCGTAATTCACGGGTCGTGAAGGACCGGTTCCGCTGATGCGGCCGGCCAAGCGGGTCTGCGTACGCTCAGCGCATGGCAAGGCGTGTGCTCGGTGTGGTGCTCACCGTGGTGGCGGTCGCGGCGTGCGTGATCAGCAGCATTTTCGTCTTCAGCGCCCAGGGTTATCTTCCGGCGACGCAATCGTTCGACCCGACGTGGTGGTCCACGCTCGGCTTCTTCACCGGGATCGCGGCCGCGGTCATGCTCTGCTGGCGGCACAAATGGCCGGAACTCGTCCTCGGCATCGCCTTGGTACCGCCGCTCTGCTTCCGATCCGACGCGCTGGCCGCGTTGGTCGCCCTCGCCGCCTTGGCCGCGCGCCGCCGCGACCGCGTCCTGTGGGTCGGGTCCGTCCTGGTCTACGTCGCCACCGCGTGGGCGTTGTTCGGCGACGCCAACCGCCATCCCGACGTGACCGTCGCGGGGCAGATCGTCGGAAAGCAGTTCTCCGCCGTACAGCTGATGGGGACGTTGACGGTCGCCGTCGTGATGACGGCCGTACCGCTCACCGTCGGCGTCGTCCGCGGGATGCAGGACACGCTTGCGATCCGTGAGGCCAAGGAAGAGGAACTCCGCGCCGAAATGACCCGCCGCGCGGAACGCACCCGGATCGCGCGCGAAATGCACGACGTCCTCGGGCACCGGCTCTCGCTGCTGTCGCTGCAAGCCGGCGCGCTCGAGGTCAGCAAGGGACCCGCGACGACGGAAGCGGCGAAGACCGTCCGCACGACGGCGCGTCAGTCGCTCGAAGATCTGCGGCAGGTCATCGGAGTCCTGCGCGATGGTCAGGGTTTCGGCGAAAACGGCGAGAACGGAACCCATCCGGAACCGCCGCAGCCGACGCTGGCGGACATCCCCGAACTGGTCGCCAATGCCCGCCGGGCCGGTTTGGGGGTCAACGTGACGATCCTGCTCGACGACGCGGGCGGCGCGCCGGCGTTGCTCGGAACGACCACGTACCGGATCGTCCAGGAGTCGATGACCAACATCCTGAAACACGCTCCGGGTACGACGGCCGAGGTTTCGGTTCGCGGCGGGCCGGGGAACGGGCTCACCGTCGAGGTCGTCAATCCGCTGCCCGCGGCGGCTCCCATCGGCAAGGCGCCGGGCGCGGGCGCCGGACTGACCGGGATCGGCGAACGGGTCACGCTGATCGGTGGGAACGTCAGCGCCGGCCCCACCGAAGAGCGCACATTCGCCGTCCGGGCTTGGCTGCCGTGGGGACACCACTAACCTGTCCGGGTGAACCAGCGCCCACTGCGAGTGCTGCTCGTCGACGACGACCCGCTCGTGCGAACCGGTTTGTCGATGATCCTGTCGAGCACGGGCGACATCGAGGTCGTCGCGGAAGCAGGTGACGGGGACGAGGCCGTGCCGAAGGTGACCATGCACGCGCCCGACGTCGTGCTGATGGACATCAGGATGCGGCGGATGAACGGCCTCACCGCGACCGCCGCCGTCACCGCGCTGCCCAACCCGCCGAAGGTGCTCGTGCTCACCACCTACGACCTCGACGAGTACGTCTTCGACGCGCTCGGTGCGGGCGCCAGCGGATTCCTGCTGAAGGAGGGCTCACCGCAGGAGATCATCGACGCGGTGCGCGTGGTCGCGGCGGGTGAGGCGATGCTGTCGCCGCGGACGACGCGGAAACTCATCGGGCATTTCGTCGCGACAAGGACGAGCCCGCGCCGTCATCGGGCGCGAGCCGGGCTGGGCACCCTGACCGAACGGGAGCGGCAGATCGTCACCGCCGTCGCCCAGGGCGGGACCAACGCCGAAATCGGCGCGGAACTGCACCTGAGCGAGGCGACGGTGAAGACCCACATCACCCGGATCTTCGCGAAACTCGACGCGACCAACCGGGTCCAGCTGACGATCTTCGCCTACGAAGCCGGGCTCGTCGCTCCCTGACGGCTCGTACTCAGCAGCCCGGCGACGACGGTCCCCCAGAGGACCATGGCACCTCCGAAGCCCGGCACCAGCTGCCAGGCCGAGGCCCAGCCCGCGAGCGCCGATACCGCGGCCAGCACGGCGACAGCGCACAACAAGGCGCTCAGCACCAGGAAACGCCGTGAGCCGAACAACTTCGCGAACGGCAGGAAGTGCAGGCCGACCACGAAGAGCACCCACGCGGGCACGGCTTCGGGAACTTCGAAGACCGCCGAAAGCACCCTGGCCCCGGCGAAGATCCCCACCAGCATGAGCAGCACGGCGATCCCGTACCGCTTGCCGAACGGGCTTTCCTCCCGCCCACCACCCGCGGGCAGACCGGCGCCCCGGCGTGCGGCCAGGGCTAGCCAGCCCGCCAACCCAAGCACAGCGGCGACACCGGCGACGACCAGCGGCATCGATCCGCCGGAAACGGAGGATGCGCCGAAGAACCACCACCCAGCACCGAATCCCACGCCGATCGCGGAGCTGATCAGCAAGGTGACCAGGTGCCCCTTGGTGAACTGCGTGTCCGTCATCTCGCGAGCTCGGCGAGCACGGCGGCGGCCTCCTGCGGGTGAACGAGGAACCGGACGTGACTGCTCGCCAGCGACCGCACGTCCGTCGGGTTGTCCGGAGTGAGCGCGTCCGCCTCCTTGATGAACCGGTCCTGCAGCGCGAGCGGCATCGACCGGTCTTCGGTCAGCCTGATGTAGGTGCGCGGGATCCGGCCCCACGTGGCGGCGTCGGCGAGTTCGGTACCCGCGTCAAGGCTCTCGTCCGGTTCGAGCGTGTTGAGGTAGGCGAAGAACTCCTGCTCCGTGCCGTCCTCGATCATCGCGATCTTCAACGCGGCCAGCAGCTCGGGATCGGCGGTGCGCCAGTTCATCCGGAGCGCGCCGAGCTCGGCGGGGTTCGCGACGACGACCCCGCCGACGTTGTTGAGCGCGCTGCTCGCGTACTCGGGCGCCTGCATGTACTCACCCACCGTCGCGTCGACGCAGCACCACGCCGAGATGTAGACAATCCGGTCGATCAGTTCGGGAACGGCGTTCGCGACGCCGGTGAGCGCGAGCCCGCCGCGGCTGTGCCCGACCAGGATGACCGGACCGTGCTCGGCGACCTTGCGCACGACGTCCACCACGTGCTCGACGGCGTCGGCCAAGGTGACGCCCGCCTGGTTCGAGGGCGTCGTCGCCAGCGTTTCGAGGTCTTGCGGTGCCTGGTAGGCGGGGTGGAAACCGGCGGCGAAGCCATGTCCGGGAAGGTCGACGGCCAGTGTGCGGTGGCCGAGCAGGGCGAGCTCGCGTTGCAGCGGGCCCCAGGTGAACGAGGCACTGCTGGAACCATGGATCAGGACGTAAGTGGGAATCACGGTTCGTATCCTGACATCCCGGCTTTGCCCGGGTGACGGCTGTGAGGGCCGGCTCATGGCTCGTCACGTTCCGGGTGGTCCCTTGTCGGCGTTGCCGGACGATCGCATGCCGACGTTCGACATCACCATCGAGTCACGAGGTGTAACACGCGAGCTTCCGTCTACGACCTAGGTCCCGCAACACAGCGAGAGCAACTGGGGAAGGTGCGGCCATCACGCACCGAAGAACGTGCCAAATGGAGGACATCACCATGGAGATCGCAGAGCGCGCACAAGCTCTGGCTCTGAAAATCCGGAAGCACAAGGCCGACATTCAGACGGAAGAGGCCACCAAGAACGCTTTCGTGATGCCCTTCATCAGCACGGTCCTCGGGTACGACGTCTTCAACCCCGCGGAGGTCATCCCCGAATTCACAGCTGACGTCGGCACCAAAAAGGGCGAGAAGATCGACTATGCCATCGTGCACGACGGACAAGTGCAGGTGCTTGTCGAGGCGAAGAAGATCAATGACCCTCTTCGCATTGAGCACGCGTCCCAGCTCTTCCGATACTTCGCTGTGACCAATGCAAGGATCGCCATTCTCACGAACGGCGAGACCTACCAGTTCTACACCGATCTCGACGCACCGAACCGCATGGACGCGAAACCCTTCCTTGTCCTTGATTTTTCGGATATCGACGAGACGCTCATTCCCGAACTCGCGAAGTTGAGCAAAGAGTCCTTCAACTTGGACTCGGTGATCAACGCGGCGGAAGAACTCAAGTACATCGGCCAGATCAAACGAATCCTGGCGACCCAGTTCAAGACGCCCGAGGACGAGTGGGTGAAGTTCCTGGCAGGCCGAGTCTACGAAGGGTCCTTCACTCAGCGGGTTCGCGACCAGTTCGCTCCACTTGTGGATAAGGCCGCCCGCCAGTTTCTCAACGAGCAGGTTAACGACCGGCTGAAGAACGCGCTGGGCGGACCAGATTCCTTCGTCAGCGTTTCAGCCGGCGCACCCGACCTTCCCGAGCAGGGAATCCCCACAGAGAAATCCCCCGCAACTCCTGCGGAAGCAAGGCAACGTGACAACAACGGCGATGTGGTCACAACCGAAGAAGAACTCGAGGGGTACCGAATCGTCCGCGCCATCGTCTGCGGAGAGGTCCCGGCGGCGAGGATCGTCGCCCGCGACACTAAGACCTACTTCGGCGTGCTGTTGGACGACAACAATCGCAAGCCTATCGCTCGGTTGTGGTTCAACCGAGCCAAGAAGTATCTCGGCGTCTTCGATGAGAACAAGGTCGAGACCCGTATCCCCATCACGACAGTCGAGGAGATCTACCAGCACGCCGATCACCTCCGGACGACCGTGGCTCGCTACAACTCGACGGTCTCCTCCGATCCCAGGACGGCCGAAACCGCGGAGTCGAACACCGCGGATCCTTCTCTCAGTCCGCGATGAGCACCTGGCCCGCGCCGTCGAACCGGTAACCGACCCCGCGCACCGTCGTGATCGGCGTCAGCACGGGTTCCAGCTTCCCGCGGATCTTGCGGACGTGGACGTCCACGGTCCGCCCGTTGCCACCGGACAGGCCCCACACCCGCGACATGAGCGTGACGCGGTCGAAGACGCGGTCCGGGTTCCGGCTCAGGAACAGCAGGAGGTCGAACTCGAGCCTGGTGAACTCCAGTACCTCGCCACGCAGCAGCACTCGCCGCGAATCCGGCTCGATGCGCAGCGGCGGGACGGACTCCTGGGACCGCCGTCGTCCGGCGAGTTCGACGACCTGACCGGTTTGGACGGTCCGTGCCGTCAGCGTCACGCCGACAGTGTCCTCAAAGGACTCAAGCAGGCGCGCGGCGATCGCGGCGGCGTGCTCGGAGTCGGTGCTCACCCGTAACGCCAGTGTCAGCTCGACGGCCGGCTCGACGCTCACCGCGACCGGCTGCGTCATCTCACACCACCCGGACCGGATGCCGGACGACGGCGTCGAACAGGTAGCCCTGGGTGTTGTACGGGGTGACATCGGGCTGGGTGAGCCCGGTGATGTCCGTGGCTCGCGCCCGCAGGGTGTGGGCACCGGGAACACCGGCGCGCCAAGGGATCTCCCAACGCTGCCAGCCTCGATCCGCCGCGGCGCCCACGAACTTCGCCTGCCGCCAACCGGCCCCGGTATCGACTTCGACCCGCCGGATCCGGCCGTGGCCCGACCACGAACGACCGCGCAGCACCTGCCTGCCGCCGGCCGCGAACTCGGCGTTCCAGGGCAGTTCGAACGCGCTCTTGACCACCTGCCGGGTCACGAGCGTGCCTTCCGCCGGATAGTCCGGCCCGAGCAGCCGGTAGTACTGCGTGTTCCACGGGGACACCAGTGGCGTTTCCGAGACTTCGATGCGCCCCAGCCATTTGATCGACGAGATCCCGACCCAGGACGGCACCACCAGCCGGACCGGATAGCCATGATCCGGCGGAAGCGGGCGCCCGTTCATCTCGTAGGCCAGCAAAACGTCCTGCAGCGCTTTCGCGACCGGCAGAGGACGGCGCACCTTCCCCAGGTTGACCCCGCCGGTGACGTAGTCCGCGTCCAGCCCTTCCGGCAGGACGTCCACCGCTCGCCGCGTCAGCCCGGCTTTGGCCAGGACGGTGGAAAGCCGGACACCACGCCAGCGCGCGACGCCGATCGCGCCGAGCTTCCAGGGCGTGCCGGAGACCGCCTGCCCTTGCTGACCGGTGAAGTGACTACGCCCGTTGCCCGCGCATTCGATGGCGGACGTGATCGTCTCCGACGGCAACCGGAGCAGATCCCGGTAGCCGAACTCGACCGGCCCTCCGCTCAGCCCGGTCCCGAACAGCTTCAGCCGCCAGGTGTTTACGTCGATCGATGGCGTGGCGGTGTGGTTTCGCACGAAGAACCGTTCGACCGGGGTCAGATAACCCTGACCGCTCAGCGCCTCCCAGCGTGTCTCCGCGTTGGTGCCGTAGACCTCGAAGATCTCCGGCGGCAGGGGTTTCGCGATCGGTGTGGCCGCCGACGCGGTCCCCGCCGGCAGCGATCCGAACGCCGTCAGCGCTAGTGAGCCACCGGCCGCCAGCCGGAGCATCCCGCGCCGCGACAGCGCCTTCCCCGCCCGCCATTGCTCGATCCGAGTGCGGTCGTAGGTGGCTTCGTCGGTCAGGCCGGTTCCGGTCATGCGGCTCATTGTCGGCAGCGGCGGTCCGCGCGGACCAGGACGTCCACAGGGCGGAACACTCCATGTCCGGGACGCCGTTCGTGCCCCGGACGGGGATCGAACCCGCACTGGGTCGATTTTAAGTCGACTGCCTCTGCCAGTTGGGCTACCGGGGCACGGCACAGCCTAAGGGATGCCCTTCAGTTCGCCGCTTCAGTACGCCGATATTCGAGCCAACGGAGACCGAGCTCGTTCCAAACGGCCTGGTACTCCTCGAACTTCGCGTTGACCAGCTGTGGATCGACCTGGTCAGGCGGGGTCGACGCGATGTAGAAGCTGAGCTCGTCGCGCAGCCGATAGAGCCGGAATTGGACCTCTTCCATCAGGACCCACAAGGAGCGCCAGGCGAAGAAGGGCTCGAGCGCGCCGATGACGGTCGTCACGGCCACGAGGGCGAACGCCACGCCTGTCCAGCCGTTGAGGTTCTGCAAACCGAGGATGATCGTGGACGCCGCGGACAGCGCGAGCAGCAGAATCCTGATGGACACGGCCCGCCAACGGAAACGCCTCTTCCGGGAGCGGGCGTGCGCGTTGTCGCGCTCGATCCGCTCCAAAACGTGCTTTGCCAGTTCGGTCGGAGCCAGGCCGGTGGCGAGCGGAACAGCGGGTACGGACTTCCGGAATGCCTGCACCGGCACACCCTGAACGCCGTGAAGGCCTCCTTCCCCACGCTCAAGGTAGGGAAGGAGGCCTTCACGGACCTACGGACTCAGGACTTCGACAGCCGGTCGAACTCCTCGCGCGGGTTGTTGATCTGGCCGAGCGAGATGACCTCGCGCCGGAACAGGCCACCGAGCATCCAGTCGAACAGGATGCGGATCTTGCGGTTCCACGTCGGCATCGCCTTGAGGTGGTACGCGCGGTGGAAGAGCCAGGCCGGGAAGCCCTTGATCTTCAGGTTCAGCGCGTCGGCGACACCCTTGTGCAGGCCGAGGCTGGCCACCGCACCCAGGTTCTTGTGGTAGTAGTCCTTCGGCTTGCCGCCGCGGATCACCTTGATGATGTTCTTCGCCAGCAGACGCGCCTGGCGAACGGCGTGCTGCGCGTTCGGCGGGCAGGTCGCGGTCGGGTCCTGCTCGGTACGCGAGAGGTCCGGCACGGCGGCGTTGTCACCGGCGGTCCAGACGTCGGGGTGCCCGACGACCTGCATCGCGGCGGTGGCCTCGACGCGGCCGCGCTTGTCCAGCGGCAGATCCGAGCTGGCGAGCACCGGGTTCGCCTTCACACCGGCGGTCCAGATGATCGTGTCGGTGTCGAACTCGGTCCCGTCCGAGAGCACGACGTGGCCGTTCTCGAACGACTTCGCCGCTGTCGACAAATAGACTTCGATGCCGCGCTTTTCGAGCTGCTCGACGGTGTACACACCGAGCGTCTCGCGCACCTCGGGAAGGATCCGGCCCGCCGCCTCGACGAGCACCCAGCGGATGTCCTCGACCTTGAGGTTCGGGTAATAGTTCTCCACCGCGAACCGGGTCATGTCCTCGAGTTCGGCGAGGGCTTCGATACCGGCGAACCCGCCGCCGACGACGGTGAACGTCAGCAGGCGCTTGCGCTGCTCGGGATCGAGCGTGCTGGCGGCCTCGTCCAGCTTCGTCATGACGTGGTTGCGCAGGTAGATAGCCTCGCCGATGGTCTTGAAGGCGATGCCTTCTTCGACGAGGCCCGGGATCGGCAGGATGCGCGCGACGGCGCCGAGCGCGACCACGAGGACGTCGTAGTTCAGCTGCTCGACGTGCCCGTCGGCGGCCTCGACCGTCACGGCTTTGCGCTCGTGCTCGATCTTCGTCACGCGCGCGGTGAGCACGTGGCAGCGCTTGAGCACGCGCCTCAGCGGCACGACCACGTGCCGCGGTTCGATCGCACCGGCCGCCGCCTCGGGCAGGAAGGGGGCATAGGTCATGTGCGGCTGCGGATCAACGACCGTCACGGACGCTTCGTTGGCCCGGAGCATCTTCTGGAGCCCGTACGCCGTGTAGAGCCCGACGTATCCACCACCAAGGACGAGGATCCGTGTCGGTTCCGACTTAACACCAGCCATATTCCTATAGTCGCACCCATCTGCTGAGATCGCTCGCAGACCCCATCCGGCTGTGACCAGCGTCGCCACGGTTTCCGCACCGATTCAGTTCAGACCGGCCGCCGAGGTCGCGGAGGCCAGGACGTCGCACACCATGTCAAGCGTCAGGCGGCCGGTCTGGACATTGCGCTGCGACACGTGGTAACAGCCGAAAAGGCGCAGGTCGCCGAGTTCCACTTCCACTCCGTGACCGAATTTCGGGCGTGGCGCGGGCACCGGCCAGCCCGCCTCCGCGAGCACCGGCAGCAGCGCCTGCCAGCCGAAGGCACCGAGCACCACGACGGCCTTCAGCGTCGGTTTCAGCAACGCGAGCTCGGCCGCGAGCCACGATCGGCAGGTTTCCCGTTCCTCAGGTGTGGGCTTGTTGGCCGGTGGCGCGCATCTCACCGGGGAGACCATCCGGGTGCCTCGCAGCTCGAGCCCGTCACCTATCCGGGTCGACGTCGGCTGCGACGCGACCCCGACCCGGTGAAGCGCCTTGAAGAGAACGTCGCCGGAAGGGTCACCGGTGAACAGGCGGCCGGTCCGGTTCGCGCCATGTGCCGACGGGGCGAGCCCGACGATCGCCAGCGACGCGTCCGGCGGGCCGAAACCGGGCACCGGCCGGGCCCAATAGGTCTCGCCGGCGAACGCCGCGCGTTTGACCACGGCGATCTCCTCGCGCCACGCGACCAGCCGCGGGCAGGCCCGGCAGCCGATGACTTCGGCGTCGAGTTCGGCTAGCGAGTGGAACCTCATAGCGCCTCCTTCAACGCGTCGCGGGCGAGGCGGTCGGCGCGCCGGGTCGTCTCCGGCTGACGGAACGCCGGGCACAGCCGCAGCACCTGGCGGCACGCGTTGTCCAGCGAGATCTTGTGGCCGACGGAGACATAGAGGGGCTTCACGCCGTCCTGGGTACGCAGGACCGCGCCGACGACCTTGCCCTCGTCCACCAGCGGTGCCCGCGAGCCACGGGTGGCGCCGGGTTCGTCGTGCTCACCGACGAACCGCGTCTTGCCGACCCCGATGGACGGCAGACCGGTCACGACACCGACATGGCACGCGAGCCCGAACCGGCGCGGGTGCGCCAGGCCGTGGCCGTCGCAGACCAGGAGATCCGGTACGTGGTCGAGCGCGCGGAGGGCGTCGAGCAGCGGAGGAAGCTCGCGAAACGCGAAAAGGCCCGGTTCGTACGGGAACGAGACCCGGGAAACGACGGTTCGCTTTTCCACGACGCGGAATCCGGAAGTCTCGAGGGTGACCGCGGCGGCGGCGATCAGGTCGCCGCCCTCGTCGTAAGCGACGTCCAATCCGGTGACCGTGGCGATCTCTTGTGGACAGCGATCCTCGAGATCGACCAGGCCACGCAGGGTCTCCTGGATCTCGATCGCCTGCCGGGGCGTGCCCGGGCGATCATGCGCCGTGACGATGTCCACGCTTACAGACTGCCAGTAAGTTGGAGGCATGCCCGACACCAATCCCGATTCGAAGGCCACCGACGAGAAGGACCCTCCGTCGGTGGAAACCAAGGTCGAGCCGACCGACGACCTGGTCACCACGAAGCACACGCTGACGCTCAAGCGCAAGAAGCTCGCCTACACGGCCCAGACCGGGCGGATCGTGCTGCGGAAGGAGGTCATCACCGACGGCAAGTCCGAAGGCCACAAGGCCAAGGCCGAGGTGTTCCTGACCGCCTACACGCTCGACGACGCGGAGCCCGGCTCGCGCCCTGTCACGTTCGCGTTCAACGGCGGGCCCGGCTCGGCGAGCGTCTGGCTGCACATGGGCCTGCTCGGTCCGCGCCGCGTGCTTTCGGGCGATGTCGACGACCCGGTCGCGCCGCCCTATGGGCTGACCGACAACCAGGAAACCCTGCTGGCGCACAGCGACCTGGTGTTCATCGACCCGGTGTCGACCGGCTATTCACGCGCCGTGGACGGCGAGGCGGCCAAGGAATACCACGGGTACACCGCCGACATCGAGTCCATCGGCGAGGTCATCCGGCTGTGGGTCTCGCGCAAGCAGCGCTGGCTGTCGCCGAAGTTCCTGGCGGGCGAGTCGTACGGCACGCTCCGCGCGGCCGGGCTGGCGTCGCATCTGCAGGAACGTCACGGGATGTACTTCAACGGGCTCCTGCTGATCTCGTCCGTGCTGGATCTGGGCACGCTGCGGTTCACCGAGGGCAACGACCTGCCGTACTCGCTCTACGTGCCGACGTACGCGGCGATCGCGCATTACCACGGACTCCACGGCGACCGGCCACTCGACGACGTCCTCGCCGACGCCGAGGATTTCGCGGCCAAGGAACTCCCCTGGGCTCTCGCGCGCGGCGCGCGTCTGTCCACACAGGACCGAGCCGAAGCGGTGGCGACGCTCGCTTCCCTGACCGGCCTCAGTGAATCCTATGTGGACCGGGTCAACCTGCGGATCGAACACGTCCGGTACTTCACCGAACTACTGCGGGACAAGGGCTTGGTCGTCGGCCGGATGGACGGCCGGTTCACCACCTGGGAGCCCGACGGCGGGCGCGAGCACATGAGCGACGACCCGTCGATCTCGCGGATCATCGGCGCCTACACGGGCGGGCTCAACCACTACGTGCGGGCCGAACTCGGCTACGAGAACGACCTGCCGTACGAGATCCTGTCGACGGAGGTCTTCAAGGCCTGGTCGTACTCCGACTTCGAGGGCCGCTCGGTGTCCTCTGTGGACTCTCTCGCGTCGGCCATGCGGGCGAACCCGCATCTTCGGGTGCACGTCGCCTTCGGTCACTACGATGGCGCGACGCCGTACTTCGCGTCGGAGCACGTGCTGGCGCGCCTGCAGATTCCCGAGGAACTGCGGGAGAACATCGACACGGCGTATTACCCGGCCGGGCACATGATGTATGTGCACGAGGAGTCGCGGGTGCGGCAGGCGAAGGACCTGGCGAAGTTCATCAAGACCGCCTCCTGACGGACGGTTCCTGAGTACATGAAGGACCCCTTCCTTGCGCCTGACGCAAGGAAGAGGGCCTTCATGTACTTACGGCCTAGCGCCCGGACCGGAGCACGGCCCACGCCCGGTGCAACTCCGCGGTTAGCCGGTCGATCTCACGCCGCTGCACGGCGACAGTGCCCGCCAGTTCATCCAGATGCCCCGCCTGCGCCGCCGCCTCGAACTGCAACTGCAGCACCCTGGTGTACAGCGCGATCCTGTTGTTCTCCATGGCGGCCAACAGATTCGACGACGTGTACGGCCGCAGCGCGCGCTGCAGCCCGTCTGCGGACTCATGCTCCGTCCGGTACAGGAGACCCATCCCGAAGACCGCGGGCACGAGTTCGAATCGCCAATCCGGATGCTCGGCCAACACGTCTTCGACAGCCGTCAAGACGCCGTTCCGCTCGCCGCCGGCCTGCTGAGCGACGGTGAAGGCACCCAGGCCCACGAACCCCGCCGGTGTGAGGCCGTCGTGCCAGACCGTCGGCCCGTCCTCGCTCACCGGATGCCGGTCTCGCGGGGAGAGCGCGGACGGTTCGTAGTACAGATCCCGCCTGCCCCATGGCCAGAGGACATCGTGCATCGCGACGACGGCGTCCGGGGCGTGTTCCAGGATCCAGGCGAGTTCCCCCTTCACCACGGCGTAGTTGTGATCGCCGTCCAGCACGTAGAGATCGGCGACCGGCAACTGGGGCAGCACCTCGGGCGACGGCACGGTGACCAGGTGCAGCGCGTCGTGGGCCTTGACCGTCTCCCGCACCCGCTCGGTGGGCGCGGGGTCGACGCAATAGACCTCCGACGCGCCGAGTTCCGCGTAGATTCCGCTGACCTGACCGGATTCGACCCCGATCTCCACGACCGTGCGGATCTCGCGCCGGGTGAAAACGACCTCGAAGATCTCCCGGAAGACCGACATCGAATGCAGCAGTACCGGCGCGTTCCGCGCCGCCCTCGGCTGCGCGTGCGGATCTTCCCTGGTGCCGACTTCGAAGTCCGTCACCGATTCCTCAGCTTCCTCGCCGCGACCCGCGCCGCGCCGACGGCGAGACCGGCGGCGCCGTGCTCACGCAACTCGTCGCGCACCTTCGCCGACAGCCGCTGTGTGCGGCCGGCGGCGGGCATGCGGTGGCCGAGCCCGGACCGCGAACGCGGCAGCATCGCGAACGCGACGGTCAGCTGGAACGAGCTCACCGGCGCGCCGGCTCGGGCCGCCAGCGGCAGCCAGATCGCGGCGAGCGGCGAATGGAATTCGACCATGTTCGCGCCGAGCCAGGTGCAGTCCTCGTAGTGCAGCCGGGAAAAGTCTTCGGCCGTGTTCCAGCGCAGCACCTGAGGCCGCCCGCCCGCGATGACGTTCGCCTCGATCCAGTCGACCCGCACGAGCGCGGGCCTGCCCGGCACCGCCAGCGCGATCTCCTCGACGTCGACCGCCTGGACGTCCAGCCGCGCGAACGACAGTCCGTTGTGGTTGATCCGCACCCGGCGGTCGGCGCCGTCGAACCACTCTCCGTCGGTGGTGCGGAACCGCACCGAAGTCGCGGAAGGCTCGCCCGCCGGTTCGAACATCGCCGGATCGATGACACCGTCGCGCACGGCGCGGGCGGCCGCGCCCAGGTGCGGATCGGACGCCGCGAGCAGTGCCGGCCAGAACGAGTCCCGCATGCCCAGATCGTCGAGATCGCTCGGCGACAGGTACGGCACCGCCGGGACGAGGTCCTCCGGCAGGACCCGGGTGACCATGTCGGAGCCGAAATTGTCCTCGTGCTCCCAGTTCCCGAACACCGAAGCCTCGGCGGCGGTCGGCAGTTTCAGCCCGGAGACCAGGATGTTCGCCAGCCTGTCGCGGCCGATGCCGGTCAGTGTCGGCCAGGCACCGTCCGATGCGGTCACGTAGCGGTTCCACTGGTGCTGAAAGGCTCGGATGCCGTCCTGGATGGCGGAGCGTTCGGCGTTCTGCGCGTCGCTTCCCGCGGCGACGCCGAGTACCGGCGTCCCTTCGTCGGTGAAGTCGATGAGCGAACCGCAAAGGGCGTTCACCGACTGTTCGAGGACCTCCGGGCTGCGCACGATGGTCCCGACGATCTCCCGCGGATGTCCTGCCTGGCCGAGGAAACCTTCCGCGCGCAGGCCCGCGAGCAGCACCTTCTCCGACCTGTCGTCGGTGGCCAGGTAGAGGCCCGAGGGGGCGATGTCGATGCCGGCCAGCCGTAGCACCCTCGCGAGCTGGAGCTGGATGGTGCCGCCCCAGCCGAGGTCCACGAGGGTGAGGTCCGGTCGATCGAAAGCGCCGGCCTCGCGCAGTGAGCGGATCAGCCGTTCTCTCGCCGCCGTCGCGGTGACGGAGAGCCGGTTCACCAGGTGCGGGGTTTCGGTCAGCGCGACGGCGAGGCGGCCGACGATGTCGTCGTTGTCCAGAACCGTGTCGAGGTCCTGCGCGAGGTGCGGTACGTCACCGACCCGCAGGTGGAGCATCTCCAGCAGCTGCCGGACGGTCAGCTGATGACGTTGCCGGACGAACTCGTGGATCGAGTGCCGGTCGGCGCTGTCCAGCGCAGCGATCGAGGTGACCTGCCGGGACAACCACACCGGTTTGGCGGCGACGTCCCAGCCTCGCGCCAGGGCGGCGTTCTCGACCAGTTCGGCCAGAAGTTCACCCTCCCGCATGGGGCACCACACCACCGGGGTGCCGGCCTCGTGCGCCGTGCGGGCGACCCACTCCGCGAATCCGGTCATCACCGGGCCGGTGACCGACGCTCCGTACCGCCAGGCGAAGCGGGTCGACGAAGCACCACCGGGCGTGTGCGCCTGCAAGGTCTTGGCACGAAGGCTGGTGATCCCGAAGTCACCGTGCTCGGGATCCAGATCGGGGGAATACGGCCCGAACGGGTCCTGAGGCTCCCCTTCCCGGTCGAGCAACCCGGCCAGACCCTCGTCGACCCGTTCGTAGTGCACCGTCCGGATGCCGAGCTCACCGGGCACCTCGACGTCGGCGACCGGGTTGTCGCCGACGTGCAGTACCTGCTCCGGCCTGCGGCCGAGATCCGAAAGGACGACGTCCCACAACCCGGAGGCCTTGTCCACACCGTGCTCATGGGACCGGAAGATCCGGGCGCCCTTCAGCGCCTCCAGCTCGGGACGGTCCAGCAGGTGGCCCAGCTGCTCTTCGGTGAAGTAGGTGTCGGAGACGAGGACGACCGGGACACCGTTGTCCTTCGCCAGCCGGATGACTTCGGCGATGTCGAGGTCGACCTCGGTGAGCTCACGCTCCGCGTCGACCTCGGCCCGGACGAGTTCGTCGAGGGTGGCGCCGGGGAACAACGCAAGCGGCATGGCCCGCCAAATACCAAAGAGGGAAACTTCGCTTCCCAGCGCCTCCTGGCCTTTTCGCGAGTTTCTTTCAGCCGCGATGCGCATACGGCGGAAAGCGGCGTCCGAAATCCATTCCGGACATTTGCCTGCCCTCCGCAGACGGGCCGCCACCAGGCCGAACACGTCGGCCGGGCGCGGAGTCCGGCGCCAAAGAATGGTATCGAAAATATCGAAAGAGACTACCGAGCAGGATCGATCGGCGATGCGCCGAACAACCTGCTCGAGTCTCGGGTGCCCAGAAACCACATAGTTGTCGACTGTCACGAAACCCCCAGTAGAAGTCAGCCCGACGGCCGGAACGCCAAGCTGTCCCGATCACTCTGCGCATCGTCACCCGAACGGGTGACGTTACAGAGAAGTGCCCGATCCTCCGCGCGAAGCGGTCTGAAAAGGCAAATCCGCGCCACCCGGAGTCGGGTGGCGCGGATCTGTCCGGACTGTACGGAGGAAACCGAGGGGTCAGCCTCGCAGGAACTGCGAACCGCGGGTGACGGCCGACCAGGCGTCCACGGCACCGTGGCCGTAGAAGCCGTTGAACGCGGCGTCACCGGTGCAGGTGGCGGTGAACGACGCGTCCCGGCCTTCCTTCAGGTAGTCGACGGTCCGCGGCGTCGGGCAGGCGATGTCCGAAGCCGTGCCCTCGAGCACCCGCTGCACGGCGTCCGGGTTCATCCCGAAATCGCGGGAACCCTTGCCGTACTGCGAAACGATCAGCGCGGCGACACCGGTCGCGTGCGGCGACGCCATCGACGTCCCCTGCAGCCACTGGTAGTAGCCGACCCGGCCGTCGGCGGCGGTCGCCTTCTGGATACCGGCGGTGACACCGTCGGGCGTGATGTTCCCGGCCGCGTCGATGTTGCCCTCCGCGACGCCGACGTTGCGCGGGTACGTCGAGAGGATCTCGTTCTCGAGCGTGCGGTACCACGGGGTGCCGAAACCGTCACGGAAGTATCCGCCGGGCGCGGAGACGGAGATCTGCTCGACGCCGTAGTTCGAGTAGTCCGCCTTCGCCTGCGAAGGACCGAAGGACGAGACGCCGATCGTGTGCGGGCCTTCGACGGGCAGCGAGAGGCAGCTCGCGTTGTCGATCTGCCGCGGGTGCGTGCTGTTCGACGGGTAGTTGGGGCTCGACGCGTCGGGCTGCGGGGCGCCGAGGTCGCTGTGCTGGTTGCCCAGCGAGACGACCTGGGTGACGCCCTTGCGGTGCGCGTAGTTCAGCGCGCGGGTCGTCGCCTCGATGATGGTGCGCTGCTCGGCCTGCTGCTCGGGTGTGTCCGCGGGGTTCGCGGTGCAGTTGTACAGCCAGGGATCCGTGAAGAAGCTCATGTTCACGACGTCCACCCCGGCGTCGCCGGCGTAGGTGATCGCGTCCACGGTCGACTGCAGGAAGAAGGAGCCCGAGTCCTGGCCGGCGCGGAGGTTCACCAGCGTCACGTTCGGCGCGACGCCCGAGACGCCGAAACCGTTCGCGGCGGCGCCGATGGTGCCGGCGACGTGCGTGCCGTGGCCGTTGTCGTCGTGGTCCACCGGGTCGACACAGCCGCGGAATTCACACGGTCCGTCGACGATGGCGCCGTTCACGTCGGACACGATGTCCTTCGTGAAGTTCCGCGACGCCGCGCGGTCGAAGTTCGGCGCGATGTCCGGGTGGCTCCCGTCGACACCGGTGTCGATGATGCCGACCTTCACCCGCTTGTCGCCCGGCTGCTTGGTGCGCGAAAGGTCCGACCGGACCGACTTGAGTCCCCACAGCTGGTCGTCGAGCGGGTCCATGCCGACGGCGTTGGCCTGCACCGGCTTCTTGGCCGACGTGGCGCCACGGCCCTCCTTCTCGACGACGCCCGGCTTGTCCTTGACCTTGCCGCTCTTCGGCGCGGTGCCGATCGGCTTCGCTTTGGCGGCACCGAAAACGGCGCGGTCCGCGGAGACCCGTTCGGCGAAACCGTTGGCGGGCGCGGTCGCGGTGATCAGGCCGACAGCGGCGTTGCTGGTCACGACGGTGCCACCGGCGGCGCGGATCGCCTTCTCGACCGAAGCGACACTTTGACCTTCGCGGGCCAGTACCGAGAATTCGGTCGCGGCGCCGGAAAGCGCCGGTTGCGCTGATGCCACCGGAGCAGCGACGATCGCGCCGAACAGCGGTACCGCCAGCGCGATGACGAGAGATCTGGGCTTTTTCACTTCCTGCCTCCTGAAGAAAACTGTTCGTGCAAGCTACGTCAGCGATCTCTGCTTATCAACGAAGTCCCTACGAAAGTCAGGGGACGACGGTTTTCTCCTCCGCGAAATGACAGGCCGACAAATGCCCGCCGGACCGCGTGATCAATTCGGGTTCCTGATCCGCGCAAATGTCCTGAGCCTTCCAGCACCGCGTGCGGAACCGGCAGCCGGACGGCGGATCCAGCGGGCTCGGCACGTCGCCTTCCAGGCGAATCACCTGCCGCTGCCCGCGCAACGCCGGATCAGCGACCGGCACCGCGGACAGCAGCGCCTGCGTATAGGGATGTGACGGATGTTCGTAGATCTCCTCTTCCGTCCCCATTTCCACGATCTTGCCGAGATACATCACCGCCACCCGCGTGGAAAGGTGACGGACAACGGACAGATCGTGTGCGATGAACACATAGGAAAGGCCGAATTCCTTCTGCAGTTCACCGAGCAGGTTCATCACCTGCGCCTGGATCGAAACGTCCAGCGCGGAAACCGGTTCGTCGCAGATGATCACCTTCGGCCGCAACGCCAGCGCCCGCGCGATCCCGATGCGCTGACGCTGCCCGCCGGAGAACTGGTGCGGATAGCGGTTGATGTGCTCGGGGTTCAACCCGACGACGTCGAGCAGCTCCCGCACCTTCGCCGCGCGTGACCCCTTCGGCGCCACCTCGGTGTGGATTTCGAAGGGTTCGCCGATGATGTCGCCGACCGTCATCCTCGGGTTCAGCGAGGTGTACGGATCCTGCAGCACGATCTGGATCTCGCGCCGCAGCTTCCTCAGTTCGGCTCCGCGCAACGCGAAGATGTCGCGACCTTCGAAGGTCGCGAGCCCGCCCGTGGGTTCCTCCAGCCGCATCAGCACCTGGGCCAGCGTGGACTTGCCACAGCCGGACTCCCCCACCACGCCCAGGGTTTCCCCCGGCATCAGCTCGAAGGAGACCCCGTCGACGGCCTTCACATGCCCGATGGTGCGTTTGAAAAGGATCCCGGCCCGCACCGGGAAGTACTTCACCAGGTTCTCGACCCGCAGAATCGGCTCAGACACGACCGCTCACCACCTCGTCGGCGAAGTGACAGGCACTGACCCGGCCGAAGCCGAGGTTGTGCAGGGCGGGCCGTTCGGTCTCGCACCGGCTTTCCGCCCGCGGGCAGCGCGGATGGAACGGGCAGCCGGGCGGCACGTTCAGCAGGCTCGGCGGCAGGCCCTTGATGGTCTCCAGCGTCTGTCCTTTGAGGTCGAGCCGCGGCAGCGAGGCCATCAGCGCCTCGGTGTAGGGATGCCCCGGCGAGCGGAACAGCTCGGTGACGTCGGCCTGTTCGACGATCCGGCCCGCGTACATCACGGCGATCCGGTCGGCGACCTCGGCGACCACCGCCAGGTCGTGGGTGATCAGGATCAGGCCCATCCGCCGTTCGGCCTGGATCTCCGCCAGCAGGTCCATGATCTGGGCCTGCACGGTGACGTCGAGCGCGGTCGTCGGCTCGTCCGCGATCAGCAGATCCGGGTCGAGCGCGAGCGACATGGCGATCATCGCGCGCTGCCGCATCCCGCCCGAGAACTGGTGCGGGTACTCGCGGACCCGGCGGGCCGCCGCGGGGATGCGCACGATGTCGAGCAGTTCGATCGCCCGTTTGCGCGCGTCCTTTTTGGACATGCCGAGCCGGACCCGCAGCTGCTCCTCGATCTGGAATCCCACGGTGAAGACGGGATTCAACGCCGACAGCGCGTCCTGGAAGATCATCGCGATCTCCCCGCCCCGTATCTCACGCCGCCGCTCTTCGGTGGCGGTGAGCAGATCCTCGCCGCGGTAACGGACGGCGCCGCCGGTGACGACGGCGGGCGGGCTGTCGAGAATGCCCATCACCGTCTGCGCGGTCACGCTCTTGCCGGAGCCCGATTCTCCCAGCACGGCGAGGGTTTCCCCGGCGTGCACGGCGTAGTCGACCCCGTTGAGCACGGTCGCGACGCCGTCGGACGTGCGGAATTCGACGTGGAGATCTTCCACCTCTAACAGCAATTCGTCGGTCACAGCCGATCACCGGGCCTTCGGGTCGAGCGCGTCGCGGATCCCGTCACCGAGCATGACGAACGCGAGCACGGTGATGGTGACGAACCCGGCGGGGAACAACAGCATGTGCGGATTCACCCGGAAGTAGTCCCGCGCGTCGCTGATCATCACACCCCACGAGACGACCGGCGGCCGCACACCGACACCGAGATACGCCAGCGTCGCCTCCGCGCCGATGAACGCGCCGAGCGCGATGGTCCCGTAGACCAGCACCGGCGCGACCGTGTTGGGCAGCAGATGCCGGAACACGATGCGCGGCGTGCTCGCGCCGAGACCGCGCGCGGCCTTGACGTAGTCGAGCTGTTTGGCCACCAGCGTCGCCGACCGCATGATGCGCATCGCCACCGGCCAGCTCAGCGCGGCGATCGAAACCACCACCTGCACGATGATGGTGACCGCGCCGGGGTTCGAGCCGGGTGCGTTGAACGTGGTCAGGATGACGATCGCGCCGAGCACGAACGGCAGCGCCGCGAAGATGTCGCCCACCCGCGAGAACAGGCTGTCGACGAGACGGCCGTAGTACCCGGCGACGATCCCGACCACCGAGCCGATCAGGATCGTCAGCACCGTCGCGAAGACACCGACCAGCAGCGACGCCCGCGCGCCGTGGATGGTCCGCGCGTAGACGTCGTAACCCTGGTTGTCGTAACCGAACCAGGCGTCCGCGGACGGTCCTTCGTTGGCGTGGAGCAGATCGCTGAACCCGGCGGGCCGGGAACTGAACAGGTCGGGCGCGATCGCGATGAGCACGACGAGCGCGATGATGGCGGCGGAGATGATGAACGACGGCCGCTTGCGCAGCATCCGCCAGGCGTCGCCGCCGAGACTGCGCGGTTTGTGCGCCACCGCGGAATCGTCGGCGACTCCGGCGCTCGCGACGTCCACAGTGGACACGCCGCCGGCGACGTTGGGGTCAGTCATAACGGATCCTCGGGTCGAGAACGGCGTAGAGCAGGTCGACGGTGAGACTCACCAGCAGGTACACCATCACCAGCAGGACGACGACGCCGGTGACGGTGGCGCCCTCCCGGTTCTGGATACCGCGGAAGATGAGCCCGCCGATGCCGTTGATGTTGAACACGCCTTCGGTGACGATCGCCCCGCCCATGAGCGCGCCGATGTCGGTGCCGATGAAGGTCAGCACCGGGATCACCGAGTTCCGGAGCAGGTGCACGCCGACGACCCGGCTGCGCGGCTGTCCTTTCGCGACGGCCGTGCGGACGTAGTCGGCGTGCCGGTTCTCCGCGATGCTCGTTCTGGTCAGCCGGGCGATGTAGGCCATGGAAAGGCTGCCGAGCGCTATGCCCGGCACGATCAATTCGCCGATCGTGGCGTCCTCGGACACACTCGCGTCGATGATGCCCAGCTCCGAACCGAGGACGATCTGGAGCACGATCGCGGTGACGAACACCGGGATCGAGATCAGGAACGTGGTGGACATCAGCACGAGGTTGTCGAGGAAACCCTTGCCGCGCAGGCCGGTCAGGATGCCGGCGGACAGGCCGATGATCGCTTCGATGGCCACCGCGATGAGGGCGAGCCGGACGGTCACCGGATAGGCGTTCCCGATCAGCTCGCCGACCGAGACGCCGTTGAAGGTCTCGCCCCAGTCGCCGGTGAACAGGTTGCCGAGGTATTTGAAGTACTGGACGAAGATCGAATCGTCGAGGTTGAACTTGTCCGTCATCATCTCGATGTAGGCGGGCGGGCAGGCGACCTGGCCGCATTTGCCGGCGAACGGGTCACCGGGCACCGCCCACACGAGGGCGTAGATGAGGAACGTCGTGCCGAAGAAGACCGGGATGAGTTGAAGTAGGCGTCGGAGGATGTATTGGGGCATGGGCGTGCCGTCCTGGGGATCGCGTGGTGGGAGCTGTGGGTCCGGCGGGGGGGGGGGGGGGGGGGGGGGGGGGGGGGGGGGGGGGGGGCGGCGCCCGGCCCCCCCCCCCCCCCCCCCCCCCCCCCCCCCCCACCGCACGACCACGCGATTACTTCGCCGCGACCTCGATGGACGAGTAGTCCGCGAGACGGCCGAAGTCGAGCTTCACGGTCTTGAGCCGGTTCGACTTGCCCCCGACACCCTTCTCTTCCCACACGGGGATCTGCGGCAGATCCTTCGCGATCAGGTCCTCGGCCTGCTGGTACAGCTTGATCGCGGCCGCCTTGTCGGCGGTCTGGTCCGCCTGGGTCAGCAGCGCGTCGACGGCCGGGTTGTTGTACGTGGAGTCGTTCGACGAACCGGTGCTCTTGTAGCGCGGGTTCAGGTAGTTCTCGATCGACGGGTAGTCGGCGGACCAGTCGGAGCGGCCCATACCGGTCAGCTGGCGGTTGTTGACGATGCTGCGCCACTGCCCGAAGTCGGTCGCCGGCACGAAGTCGCATTCGACGCCGAGCGCGTTCTTGATGCTGTTGCACGCCGCGACCAGCGGCTCCTTGCGGCCACCGTCGGCGTTCGAAGCGATGGTCAGCTTGCCGGTGTAGCCGGACTTCGCGAAGAATTCCTTGGCCTTCGCCGGATCGAACTTGCAGAACTCGCAGACACCGGGCCGGAAACCCTCGATACCGCGCGACACGTAGCCGTCGGCGGGCGCGTAGGTGTCGTTCATGACGGTCTTGACGATCTGCTCGCGGTCGATGGCCAGCGAGATCGCCTTGCGCAGGTCCAGGTTGTTGTAACCGGGGACGTAGTACGGGAGCGCGAGCGCGCTGATGCCGAGCAGCTTGCCTTCGACCAGCCGCTCACCGAGGTCGGTCTTGTACTTGCCTCCGGCCTTCGCCGCGGGCGGCAGCGCCTCCATGAAGTCGAGGCGGTTGCTCAGCAGATCCTGGTACGCGGTCTCCTGGCTGGTGTAGATGCGGACTTCCAGGTCCTTGAACTTGACCTTGTCCTCGCCCTGGTACTCGTCGAACCGCGTGAGCTTCATGTTCTGGTTCGGCGTGCGCGAAACGAACTTCAGCGGCCCGTTCCCGATCGGGGCCTTGGCGAACGCCTCCGGGTCGGCGAAGAACTTGTCCGGCAGCGGCGCGAACGCGAGGTAACCGATCTTGGTGGCGAACACGGAGAACGGACCCTTGAGGGTCACCTGGAACTCATAGTCGTTCACGACCTTGAGCCCGGACATCTCCTTGACGGCGGGTTCCTTGGCGCTGATCTCGTCGTAGCCCTGGATCTGCTCGAAGAACGACGCGTTCTGCATACCGTTCTTGCCGTTCGCGCTGTAGTTCCAGGCGTCGACGAAGTTCTTGGCCTTGACCTCGGTCCCGTCGTGGAACTTCCAGCCCTTTTTGATCTTGATGTCGAAGACCTTCGAATCGGTCGTGGTGATCGATTCGGCCATCAGGTTGTACGGCTCGGCGGTGTCGGATTTGTAGCCGACCAGCGCCGAGAAGACCGGCTTGAGGGCCTTGGAGCCACCCAGCTCGTTGGTGTTGGCGGGAATCAGCGAGTTCTCCGGCTCGGTGCCGTAGACCGAAACCGACGCGTTGGCGTCGGTGGCGCCGGATCCCTTGTTCTCACCGGATCCACCACCCCCACAGGCCGTCAGCAGCAGGGCCGCCGTGGCCACCACCGCCGTCGCTCCCCAGAACCCGCGTGAAGCCCGCATGTCCAACTCCAACTCTCGTCGTCGGATAGTCCGGCGAGCGCTGGTCGCGCCCTACCGCCCAGAAGGTGAGACGACGCTATGGGACCGGTGAAGCCGATCACAGTGCGTTGGTGTTGCAAATGTGTGACGGTCTTCCGGACCACCCGGTCAGAGCACAACGTTGGTAGGAACGAGACTGGGCCGAACGGCCCAATCCCGACTGGAGGTCACCGCTTGATCACCTAAAGAAATGGCTTCACGTAAGAGAAAACCCGACTGTCAAGCCAACGACAACGCGATCCCGTCGAGGATGTCGTGCTCGGAGATCACCAGTTGGTCGGGACCACCGCGCGTGGCGAACTGCTCCGCCAGCACCTGCACGATCACCGAACCGCCGCCGATCACATCGACCCGGCCCGGGTGGATCACCGGGTTCGCCGCGCGGGTCGCGTGGTCGGCCGTGAGGAGCGACTGCGCGACGCGGTCGATGTCGGCGTGGGAGAGCTTCGAGAGGTGCGTGCGCTCGGAGTCGTACTCCGACAGGCCCTGTGCCACGGCCGTCAGGGTCGTGACCGTCCCGGCGACGCCGATCCACGTCTTGGCGGTGGACACGTCCACGACGTCGAAGGCCTCAGTGAGCACCTTCGCGGCCAGCTCGCGGGCTTCGGCGATCTCGGCCGCGGTCGGCGGGTCCGACTTCAGCGCGCGTTCGGTGATGCGCACACAGCCGATGTCGACCGATTTGGCCGCGATGACCTCGGCCTGGCGGCCGTCCCAGGTGCCGACCACGAGTTCGGTCGAGCCGCCGCCGACGTCGACCACCACGAAGGGACCGTCGTCGGGATCCTGCTCGCCGACGGCGCCGGCGAACGAAAGGCGGGCCTCTTCGTCGCCGCTGATGACCTCGGCCTCGGTGCCGAGCACCTCACGCGTCATCGCGAAGAACTCGTCGCGGTTGCTCGCGTCGCGAGTCGCGGAAGTCGCGACCATGCGGACCTTCTCCACGCCCTTGCGGCGCGCGGCGATCGTGTAGTCGGCCAGTGCCTTACGGGTGCGCTCGAGCGCCTCGGGGGCCAGCCTGCCGGTGGCGTCCACACCCTGGCCGAGGCGGACGATCCGCATCTCGCGGTGCAGGTCGCGCAGGTCGACCGTCCCGTCGTGGCGGGGGGTCAGCTCGGCGACGAGCAGGCGGATGGAGTTGGTCCCACAGTCGATCGCGGCAACACGAGGCATGCCCCGGAGATTACAGCGGAGCGGAGCTTCTCCGTTGAGGGTGGTGGCGGGGGCATGGATGGAGTAGTCAATGCGATCAGGTGGGTTTGGTGCTGGAGCCCGATGACGTCACCGTCGTCGTCGTTGTGGTCGTCGTCGGCGAAGAGCAGGTCGGCGCGGGAGTAGGCGTCGTGGTCGTCGGACTCGTGCTCGTGGTCGAAGTCGGTTGCGTCTCCGTCACGGTGACCGTCGGGCACTGCGGCAGCTTCGGGGTCGACGACGACGATTTGGACGACGAACCCGAATTGCTCGGCGGCAGCGAACTCGACGGCGGCGGCGTCACCGAACCGGGCGGCGTCGACGGCACCGGAGGCGGCGGCACCGACGTGGGCGGCGGAGCGGCCGCCGCGTTCGGGGCGCCGATCGGCACCTTGCTGTCCGGCGTCGGCAGCACTCCCGTGCGATAGGCCTCGGCCCAGATCAGCACGGTGTTCACGTAGGTGTCCGAGTTGTTGTAGCGGAACACGGCCGCGCGCAGCTGATCCGGTTTGGACAGGTCGAGACCGCCGGAGCACAAGTACCGGCCCGTCCCCAGCGCCGCGTCGAAGATGTTGTTCGGGTTGGACTCGCCGTCGCCGTTGCCGTCGGAGGCGTAGCGGGCCCAGGTCGACGGGATGAACTGCGTCGGGCCGACGGCGCGGTCCCACACCGGGTCACCGTCGAATTTGCCGCCGTCGGTGTCCGGGATGGCCGCGAACGGTCCGGCGCCGTTGAGCTGCGGGCCGAGGATCGGTTCGAGGGTGTTGCCCTTGGCGTCGACGTAACCGCCGCGCGCGTGGTTGGACTCGATGCGGCCGATACTCGCGATCAAAGCCCAGTCGATATGGCAGCCGGGCTGTTCGGCGATGAGGATGTCGGCGGCGTTGCGGTACGCGGCGAGCGCCGTGACCGGGATGCCGAGCGGTCCGTTGGGGAGTTCGTCCGCAGGGAGCGGGAGCGGGGTCGGCGCGTTCGGCAGGCTGCCGTCGACACCGATCTGCTGGACGAGTGGGTTCTTCGGGTCATAGCCGCCGACGAGGGCGACGTTGTCGCTGTGGATCGTGCTCGCCGTCGCGATCCAGCTGCCGGTCCCGACGACCGCGGCACCGGCCGGGACGATGGCGAGGACACCTCCGGTCACCGCGGCGATCGTGCGGTGCCGGAGACAGAGTCTCCTGGCGGCTCGAGGTAGGTATCTCAGGCGAAAGCCCATGGTCACAGCACCGGTCACCGCGCCTGGCACGTGCCTCACGCGCATACCTCAGAACCCTCCCGGCGGATCACCATTCGGCGATCCGGTACTCGCCCACCCCGACAACCCACGACTGGTACACAGCCTGCCGCATACCGTGACCGGTTTCACCCCATTGAGGAGGACCAGTTGCCGACATCGGGTGAATTAACCCACCTGGAGGAACTATCTGTACACCGGCGGCCGGTGTTACCCCTGGCAGTCGCCCGACGGCCATCCGTTGGCCTTGAGCAGCGCGAGGGTTTCGTCACCGAACGGGTTCACCCCGGGGCCGACGGCGAGCGTGTGCGCGAGGTGGACGTGCAGGCATTTGACGCGGCCGGGCATTCCGCCCGCGCTGACCTCGTGCCCGAGCGAATCGATGGCGTCGCGTTCGGCGAGGTACCTCTCGTGGGTCCGCTGGTAGGCGGCCGCCAGCTCGGGGTCCTCCGCGAGCCGGTCGGTCATCTCCTTCATCAGCCCGGACGCCTCGAGCGTGCCGACCATCGAAGTCAGCTTCGGGCAGGTCAAGTAGTAGAGCGTGGGGAACGGCGTGCCGTCGTCGAGGCGGGGGCTGGTCTGCACGACCGACGGGTGGCCGCTCGGGCAGCGCGCGGCGACGGCGCGCAGCGCACGGGGTGCCCGGCCGAGCTGTTCCGCGATGATCTCGCGGTCGGCGTCGGTCACAGGCTCGTATGAAGACTTTTCCGTGCTGTTCACACCCATAAGGCTAAAGGGAGAGCTTCAGCCGCCCGCGACCTGATCCCACAGCTTCTCGTACCAGGAGCCCGCGGGGACCGGCTGCTGACCTTGCGGCTGCCCCTGCTCGGGCGCCTTGTCCTCGGGGAGCTGCACGATGTACGGCGTCTCGCCGGGCTTGACGAAACCGAACCGCTTTCGGGCCTCGGCCTCGATCTGCGCCGGGTCGCTCAGCTCGGCCTTGCGTCCTTCGAGCTGGGTGACGCTGCGCTGCAGCTCGGACTGCAGCTGCTGCTGTTCGTTCACCTCGGACTTCTGGCTGAGGTACGTGCGCAGCGGGACGGCGATGGTGAACGCGAGCGCGCACACCACGATCGCCACCACCGCGGCCCGGCGGGTGGTGGACATGCCGAGCACCTTCGCGGCACCCGACGCCCGTTTCGCCGCCAGGCTGCGGCGCAGCCGGGTTCGGGCGCGGACCTCCGTCGTCGTCGTGCGACGGGCGCGCTCCGGCCGGCGGCCCCTGCTGGAGCCGCCACCGCTCGCGCGCCCGCTACGACGGGTCCGCGCCCTCCCCCGGTCCGCCATCGTTCGTTATCCCTCGGTGCTGAACCGCGGGAACGCGAGGTCGCCGGCGTAGCGTGCCGCGTCGGCGAGGGTCTCCTCGATGCGGAGCAGCTGGTTGTACTTGGCGATCCGCTCGCCGCGCGCCGGGGCGCCGGTCTTGATCTGGCCGACACCGGTCGCGACGGCGAGGTCGGCGATGAAGGTGTCCTCGGTCTCGCCGGACCGGTGGCTCATCATCGACTTGTAGCCGTAGGAGGTGGCCAGCGAGATCGCGTCGAGGGTCTCCGACAGGGTGCCGATCTGGTTGACCTTCACCAGCAGCGCGTTGGCGGCGCGGCGGGTGATGCCCTCTTCGAGGCGGTCCGGGTTGGTGACGAACAGGTCGTCGCCGACCAGCTGGACCTTCTCGCCGATCTCGGTGGTCAGCTGGACCCAGCCGTCCCAGTCGTCCTCGCTCAGCGGGTCCTCGATGGACACGAGCGGGTAGTCGCGGACGAGCTCGCCGTAGTAGGCGGACATCTGCTCGGCGCTCTTCTTCGCGCCTTCGAAGGTGTACGCGCCGTCGGAGAAGAACTCCGTCGCGGCGACGTCGAGCGCGAGCGCGACGTCGCGGCCCGGGGCGTACCCGGCCTTCTCGATCGCCTGAAGGATCAGGTCGAGCGCTTCGCGGTTGTTCTTCAGGCTGGGCGCGAAGCCGCCTTCGTCGCCGAGGCCGGTCGCCAGGCCGCGGCCCTTCAGGACCGACTTCAGCGAGTGGTAGACCTCGGTGCCCCAGCGCAGGGCCTCGCGGAACGACTCGGCGCCGATCGGCGCGATCATGAATTCCTGGATGTCGACATCGGTGTCGGCGTGCGCGCCACCGTTGAGGATGTTCAGCATCGGCACCGGCAGCACGTGCGCGTTCGGGCCGCCGAGGTAGCGGAACAGCTCCAGCTCGGCCGATTCGGCGGCGGCCTTCGCGACGGCGAGCGAAACACCGAGGATGGCGTTCGCGCCGAGGCGGGACTTCGCCGGCGTCCCGTCGAGGTCGACCAGCTTCTGGTCGACGATGCGCTGGTCGACGGCGTCGGTGCCGACCAGGTCGGGGCCGATCTCGTCGAGGACGGCCGCGACCGCGCGCTCGACACCCTTGCCGTTGTACCGGCCGGTGTCGCCGTCACGCAGCTCGACGGCTTCGTGTTCGCCGGTGGACGCACCCGAGGGGACCGCGGCCCGCGCCAGCGTGCCGTCGTCGAGAGCCACCTCCACTTCGACCGTCGGGTTGCCTCGCGAGTCCAGAATCTCGCGAGCGCCTACCTGCTCGATGAGCGCCACGCCATGCTCCTCATGTGGGTTGTGCCTGCGGTGACCGGGCCCAGCCTAGCCGTCACCGCAGTTCACCCGTTGGAGGCACGCGCCACAATGCGCGCTGACCGAACCTAAGAATCGGCAGGTTCGTCCGCCCGGACTTCCTTCCAGCCCGACGGAAGCTCGACGGTGTCGGAGAACTGCTGCCAGAAGGTCCAGCTGTTGCCGCCGATGTCGGAGACGGTGAACACGCGGGCGCCGTACGGCTGATCCTGGGGCGCGTCGATGTCGGCGTCGTCGCCCAGCGCGGCGCGGACCCGCTCGTACTGCGCGTCGACGTCGGCGACGTAGACGATGTTCAGCTGCCCGACCGGGCCGTCGACACCCTTGGCCTGCCAGTACTCGGGGCCGACGCCGGCCAGCTGGATCTTGGCCGGACCGGCGCACAGCGTGGCCTGGAACACCTCTCCGGAGGCGTCGGCGAAGCGCACTTCTTCGGTGAACCCGAACACTCTGACCAGCCACGCGACCGCCTCGGTGGCGTCGGCGTAGTAAAGGTATGGCGCGAGCCCGAGGTATCCGGGCTCGTTTTCGGGCCTATCCGCTTCGGCACTGCTCATGGCAGGACAGTCCACCATGACCGTTTCAGCAGTCGAGATCGACCCTGCCCAGGCGTATCGTGGAGCGGACCATGATGGATGCCGAACCCGCCCCAGAACCAGGTCAGGACTCGTCCGGCGAGTCACGGTTCCGCGCCTTCCGACAGGCGGAGGCGCTGGTCGAAAGCCGCAGGCCGCTCGACGCGCTCAAGGCCCTCGAGCCCTTGCTGGAGCACGAAACCGACAAACCGAGTGTTCAGTTGCTGGCAGGCCGCGCGTATTTCCACTCCGCACAGTTGCGGCGGGCGGAGCGCGCTTTCACCCGGGTGTTGGAGCTGGATCCCACCGATCATTACGCGCGGTTCGTCCTCGGACGGACCCTCCAGCGCCTCGGCCGGTTGACCGAGGCGCTCGCGCAGATGCGGATCGCGTCGGCGATGCACCCGATCCCGGAATATCTGGAAGCGATCAGCGAGGTCAGCGCGCGGATCGCGTTGCGCGACTGAGCCCGTCGCCGGGGGAGCAAGGGACCTTTGCTCTCACTTCGACCTGGCCCGCAGGTGGGCCCGTTCACCCTGCTTGCCGAACAGCACCAGCAGCTCCACCGGCCCCGGGCCCGCGCTGCCGAACCAGTGCGGCACCCGCGTGTCGAATTCCGCGGCCTCGCCGGGACCCATCGTGAAGTCGCGATCGCCGAGCAGCGCCCGCAACCGTCCACTGAGGACGTACATCCATTCGTAGCCCTCGTGCGTGCGCTGCACCGGCTCGATGTCCTCGACCGGGATCAGCAGTTTGAACGCCTGCGGCTGGCCCGGCTGCGCGGTCAGCGCCCACGCGGTGAACCGGCCGAACTTCTGTGCCTTCATCCGGACCCGCGGGTCGGCGGGTTCGGGCTCGCCGACCAGTTCGTCGAGCGGGACCTGATGTGCCGCCGACAGCGTGAGCAACAGCTCCAGCGTGGCCTTCCGGGAGCCCGATTCGAGCCGCGAGAGCGTGCTGGCGGAGATCCCCGTCGCCTCCGAGAGAGCGGAGAGAGTGGTGCCGCGTTCCTTCCGAAGGGCCTTGAGCTTGGGGCCGACCTCGGCGAGCCGTCGTTCGATGTCCTCCATGCCTCCAGTTTGCCAAATCGGCAATGAACTTTGCCAACTTTCGCGCGAATCCGGATGCTCGGCAGCATGAACGACGAATACGACGTGGTGATCATCGGTGGTGGCGTGGCGGGTCTCAGCGCGGCTTTGGTGCTGGGCAGGGCAAGGCGCGGGGTGGTCGTGATCGACGGCGGCACCCCGCGCAACGCGCCCGCCGCGCACGCCCACGGTTTCCTGACCAGGGACGGCATTCCACCCAAAGAACTGGTCGCGATAGGCCGTGACGAAGTCCGCGGCTACGGCGTGGAGATCGTCGACGACGTCGTCCACCGGCTGCGGCACGACAAGGCGGTGGAACTGGCGGGCGGCCGGGTCGTCCGCGGCCGCCGGATCGTGGTGACCACCGGGCTGGCCGACGAACTGCCGGACGTCCCAGGCGTCGCGGAGCGCTTCGGCACCGACGTGCTGCACTGCCCGTACTGCCACGGCTGGGAAGTGCGCGATCAGCGTTTCGGGGTACTCGCCACTTCCGACAAGGCGGTCCACCAGGCGCTGATCGTCTGGCAATGGAGCAAGGACTTGACCTTCTTCACGCATACTCAGCAGCTCTCGGCCGAAGACCGGGCGAAGCTGACCGGGCTGGGCATCCGGATCGTCGACGGGAAGGTGTCCGAGCTCGCCGTCGAAAACGACCGGCTGACCGGCGTCCGGCTCGTCGACGGCGAATTCGTCGAACGCGATGTCGTGTTCGTCGGCCCGAAGTTCGTCCCGCACGACCGCCTTCTCGCCCAGATCGGCTGCGCTCGTACCGAAAGCGGCTCGATCGCGGTGGACGCGCAGGGCCGCACGAACGTGGACGGCGTCTGGGCGGCGGGGAACGTCGTCGATCCGATGGCGCAGCTCGTCGTCGCGGCGGGCGACGCCTACCGGATGGCCGCGGCGCTCAACTTCGACCTGGCGCTCGAAGATCAGGGCGCGACGCTGGCGTCCGCGTAGGTGTCGGCCGCGCTGAAGACATCCTGGACGTAGGGCACCGCGGGGTTGAAGACCCGCATCGACTTCCACCAGCCGTCGGGGGTGGCGACGTCGTCGCCGGCGGCGCACAGATAGCGGGCGGTGGCGAAGGCGGCGTCGTCGAGATCCTTCGGGTCCGGCTGTTTGCCGTCGCTCCTGGCCCGGGCGGAGTGCTTGGCCCAGATTTCGGGCGCGAGCGTGATCGGCCCGGGCCTGCCCTGCGCCGTCTCGACATGGGAGATACCGGCGAGGGTCGCCCACGACAGATGGCAGCCCGGCTTCTGCCGCCGGAGCCACATCTCGGCCCGGCCGTACGCGGACAGATCGGTGACGGAGAGCCGGGTCTTCGCGGCGACCCGTTTCGCCCAGGTCTCCAGTTCGGCAGCGTCGGAAACGGTGGGCCGGTCGGGCGGCGCGGCGAGCCCGGCGCGCGGCGTCGCCACCCCCGGCCGCGGCTTCTGGTCGGGAACCGCGAGCGCGGGCTGGGGCTGCTGCGCCGGAGGTGGCGGCTCCTCCCCGGCCGGCCGGTTCACCCCGACCGTCATGATCAGCACCACGCCCGTGAGGACGAGCCCGCCCGCGAAGGCAAGCCTGGGGACGTACGGCGGCAGAGGGCGCGCATGGTGCTCCGGGGCGTCGGTGCTCTGGGCGGTTTCGGCCACCCGGACAGGTTACTTCGCCACACTTCCGGGCGATGACCCATTCGGCTTACGAAGCCAACTGACGGTAAAACGAATCGGCGACCGGTCCCCGGCGGCCGATTCGTTATGTGAACCGTCGACGTCGCGCTGACCTGGGGATGCTCACGAACGCCCCGTCCGATCAAGACCTCTTCAAGCGTTTCGTCCAGTTCGAGACCACGTCACTCCCCCTGGACTTTCAGGGAAGCCTTACCTAAAACCAGGAGGGTTCAGTCGGCACGACCAGGGAGAACGACGTGTGGTTCGCGAGTGCGCTCATCGGCCTGCGTGAAGGTCTGGAAGCGGCCCTCGTCGTCAGCATCCTCGTCGCGTTCCTCGTCAAGACCGAACGACGGCACGCGCTGCGCTGGGTCTGGCTCGGGGTCGGCGTCGCGGTCCTGCTGTCGGTCGGGGTCGGCGCGATCCTCACCTACTCCACCGCCCAGCTGACCTTCGAACAGCAGGAGCTGCTCGGCGGCACGCTGTCGATCGTCGCGGTCGGCTTCGTGACGGCGATGATCTTCTGGATGCGCAAGGCGTCGAGGACGATCGCCGCGGAACTGCGCGGGAAACTCGACGAAGCGCTCGACGTGGGCCCGGTCGCGGTCCTCGTCCTGTCGTTCTTCGCCGTCGGCCGCGAAGGCCTGGAGACGGCGGTGTTCTTCTATTCCACCGTGCAGACCGCGCAGGGCGGCACGACCGAGCCGTTGATCGGCTTCACCGCCGGCATCCTCGTCGCGGTCGTGCTGGCATACCTGATCTACCGCGGCGCCGTCCGCTTCGACCTCGGCAAGTTCTTCACGATCACCGGTGTCCTGCTGGTGTTCGTGGCGGCGGGCGTACTCGGTTACGGCCTGCACGATCTGCAGGAGGCCGCCTTCCTGCCCGGGCTGACCACGCTCGCGTTCGACGCGTCGGCCGTCCTGCCGGAGGACAGCTGGTACGGCGCGCTGCTCAAGGGGATCTTCAACTATTCGCAGCAGACGACGGTCCTGCAGGCCGTCGCGTGGATCGCGTACGTCGCGATCGTGCTGCCGCTGTTCCTCAGGCCCAAGAAGAAGGCCGCGGCGCCCGTCGCGGCCGCGATCAAGGAGTGACCTCTTGTCCCGTCGATTCCCGCTCGTCGCGCTCGCCGGCGCCGGCGCCCTGGTGCTCACCGCCTGCGGTGGCGGCGAGGAAAAGCCCGCCGAGGCAGGCGGCCCGATCAAGGTCGAAGCCTCCGACAGCGCCTGTGCCGTCTCGGTGAACACCGCGAACGCGGGCAACGTGACCTTCGAGATCACCAACAAGGGCACCAAGGTCACCGAGTTCTACCTCTACGCCGAGGGCGACCGGATCATGGGCGAGGTCGAGAACATCGCGCCGGGGCTGAACCGGCGGCTCATCGTCCAGGTCGCCGAAGCGGGCAAGTACCAGACCGCGTGCAAACCGGGCATGACCGGCACCGGCATCCGCGGTGACTTCACCGTCACCGGCGGCGGCGCGAAGCAGAACGACCCGAACTCGCAGAAGGCGCAGGCGGTCAAGAGCTACGCGGAGTACGTCGCGAACAACACCAAGGCGCTCGAGGAGGAGACCACCAAGTTCGTCGCTCTGGTGAAGGCGGGCAAGGTCGACGAGGCGAAGGCCGCGTACGCCCGCACACGCGTCTACTTCGAGCGGGTCGAGCCGGTGGCCGAGAAGTTCGGCGACCTCGACCCGAAGATCGACGCGCGCGAGGCCGACCTCGAACCGGGCCAGAAGTTCACCGGGTTCCACCGGCTGGAGAAGGATCTCTGGGTGACCGGCCTGCAGCCGGACGCGGGCCAGATCGCCGATCAGCTGCTCGCCGACGTCAAGGAACTGGTCACCAAGTCGGCGTCGATCGAACTGAACGCGCTCGACCTGGCCAACGGCGCCAAGGAGCTCCTCGACGAGATCGCCACCGGCAAGATCACCGGCGAGGAAGAGGCGTTCTCGCACACCGACCTCTCGGACTTCCAGGGCAACCTCGACGGTTCGAAGGCCGCGATCGCCTCGCTGCGCCCGCTGCTGCAGGAGAAGGACCCGGCCCTGGTGTCCACTTTGGACAAGGAGTTCGGCAACGTGCAGGCACTGCTGGACAAGCAGCGGGAAGGCGACGGCTTCAAGCTGTACACCACGCTGAGCCAGGACCAGGTCAAGGAATTCGCGTCGGCGGTGGACGCGCTGAGCGAACCGCTGAGCAAGGTCGCCGAGGTCGCGGCGCAATGACCGGGGCGGAGCACACCCCGGTCACCCGCCGGAAGCTGTTCGGGATGGCGGGCGCGGGCGCCGCCCTCGTCGGCACCGGCGCCGCGGCGGGCTTCGGCGCGAACCGGCTGCTCGGCGAGGGCAGCCCGGCGCAGGCGGCGCAGAGCGTCGTCGAGTTCCACGGCGAGCACCAGGCGGGGATCGTGACTCCCGTGCAGGAGAACCTGCATTTCGTCGCGCTGGACGTGACGACGAGGGATCGCGAAAAGCTGGTCAAGCTGCTGCGCACGTGGACGGACGCGGCCCGGCGGATGACCGTGGGCCAGGAGGTCGGGACGGGCGGCGCCGTCGGTGGCGCCCCCGCCGCCCCGCCGAGCGACACCGGCGAGGCGCTCGACCTGGCGGCGTCCTCGCTGACGCTGACGATCGGTTTCGGCCCCTCGCTGTTCGACGACCGGTTCGGGCTCGCCCCGAAACGACCCGCCGCGCTGATCGACCTCCCCCTGTTCCCGCAGGACAAACTCGATCCCGCGCGCGGCGGCGGTGACATCTGCATCCAGGCGTGCGCGGACGATCCGCAGGTCGCGGTGCACGCCATCCGCAACCTGGTGCGGCTGGGCTTCGGCGTCACCGCGGTGCGCTGGTCGCAGCTCGGTTTCGGCCGCAGCTCGTCGACGTCACGGGCGCAGTCCACGCCGCGGAACCTGTTCGGCTTCAAGGACGGGACGCGCAACATCAAGGCCGAGGAGACCGACGTCCTGCGCGACCAGGTGTGGGCGGCGGCCGAAGACGGGCAACCGTGGATGGCGGGCGGGTCGTACCTGGTGGCCAGGCGGATCCGGATGCACATCGAGACCTGGGACCGGGAATCGCTGAAGGGCCAGGAAGGAATCGTCGGCCGGTCCAAGGGCACGGGTGCGCCACTGGGCCAGGCCGCCGAATTCGACACCCCCGATTTCCAGGTCGGCGGCGCCGGCGGCGAGAAGCTGATCCCGGAGGACTCCCACGTCCGGCTGGCCTCGCACGAAAACCTGAACGGCGCGCGGATCCTGCGTCGTGGCTACAACTTCGTCGACGGTTCCGACGGCGTCGGGCATCTCGAAGCGGGGCTGTTCTTCCTCGCCTTCAACCGGGACACGCGCAAGCAGTTCGTGCCGATGCAGCAGGCGCTGTCGTCGAAGGACGCGATGATGGAGTACCTGCAGCACAACGGATCCGCCCATTTCGCCGTGCCTCCGGGTGTGCGCGAAGGCGGTTTCTGGGGCGAGGGCCTGTTCTCTTGACCTCCAGTTAAGTGGAGGTCACACACTGGGCGTCATGTTCACAGGCAAGGCAGTGATTTCGGCCTAATGCCGGTCTCTGCCTCGACTGTGTGGATTTTGGGGCGTTGGATGACCCGAAATCCACACAGTCCAACGTGACCGGTCCGGTCACGTCGACCAGAGAACCTTCGCTTACCCGAACGCAAGACGATCTCTCAAGACCGAAGAGCCCAAACCTCGGCGAAGCGATTCTTGACGTTGTCGGTGAGCCTTTTCAAACCGAGCAGTTCCAAGACGGCCCGTTGCAACACTTCCGCTCCCATATCGCCGTCCCTGTCGGTGACGTGATCGAGCAACGTCGCCAGCTCGGTCGGAGGCATCTCCTCGAAAGAACGTGGCCCCAACTGGCGAGTCATCACCTCCGGCTGACCAGGAAGCCGGTAGGTGCGTGGCTTGACCCCGCTCTTGCCGAGTGGGTTGTCTTCGACCAGTTGACCCTGCCTGACCGCCTGCGCGATCGCCTTGTTCAGCTCACCTGCGACCAGCTTCGTGACCCTGACGGCTCCGGACGCCCGGACATAGGCTGTGTGCAGCCTGCTGCCGAGGACGGGCCCTTCAGCCTCGACGATCCGCACCAGACCTTCCACCAGTTCCCGCCTAGACGCTGTGCCCACCTGGACGGCGGCTCCACTGAACTGCCCGTACCCGGCGAGGATGGAATCCGCTCCGGGCGGTTTTTGCTTCCCGTCAGTCATCGGCGGCAACTCATCCTCGCGCTCCAAGAGCACTGTCCCTGCCACTTCCGGGTTCTCGGCAGCGGCCACAGGTTGCGGCAGCACAACGGGATCCACCGCCGGAACGTGCGAGGTCTGCTGCGAAACAACCGGCTCAGTGAGGGCTGGTCGTTCTGGCACCACCGATTCAAGCCGAACCGTCATCGGAGCAACCTCGGTGTCCTCCACCTGTTGTCGTGGCTCCACAGCCGACGGATCTTCACCATCCGATGTCCATCCGGAGGGGTGAATGTCCAAACTGTGCAACGTGTCCCACAGCCGGGCCAGGACCGCCGGCCGATCGACGTAGAACTCCGACTCGCGAATGCGGAAGAACCGCCAATCGCATCGCTCGAGGTCACGCTGCCTGGCGAGGTCGCGGCCATACGCCTCAGGGCCGTGCCAGGCGTCACCGTCACACTCGATCGCCAGCCTGGCCTTGGCACCTACGACCACCAGGTCGATTCGATAGCCATCAGCCGGGAACTGCGGGACGACGCTGTACCCACGATCGACGATCCGGTTGAACACACGCTGCTCGAACAACGAGTCGAAGGGTTTCACGCGCTCATCGTCAGGGACGCTCGACCACCTGGCGCCATCCACGTCGTCGGCCCGCCCGGACAGCGCGTAGCAGTAGTCCAGCAGCTGGAAACGCATGTCCTCGGGATTGCCCAAGTCGGACAGGCGCAGGGAGTGGAAGACCCACATCTGGTCCTTGGCACGGGACGCCGCGACATTGAAACGCTGGACATACATGTCTTGGGTGAGCGACGCGATCCGCTTACCCGGTTCGGCCGCCTTCACCATGGACAGGAACATCACGTCGCGTTCGGAGCCCTGGAAGTCGGCCGAATCACCGCATCGCAGTTCACGTGCCTTCCACTCCTCGGGCGGGATGCGCTCCAACAAGCGCTTCTCGATCCTCTTCGCCTGGGCGCGGCCAAGCAGCGAAACGACGCCGAACGTCAACCCGTCGTACCGAGGATCGGCGATGCACTTCTCGATCTGGTCGACGATGGCGTCCGTCTCGACCGGGTTGACCTTGTCGGTCACGCCACGCTCATAGCCGTTCTCGAGGAACACCGGCTTGATCGGTTCAAGACGATCCGCACCGTATTGGCGTACGGGCACCAGCCGGATGCCATCCGGCTCGTAAGCGATCCGGTTCGAGAAGCCGATGATCTCCGGTACACAGCGACGATGTTCCACAAGCGTCGTCATGCCCTCGAAGCGCTTCTTCGCTTCGTCGAACAGACTGCTCTTCGGTTCCTGCCATGTCGCCCGATACGGGTTGTCCCACAGGTACTGGTCTGCCAGGTGGCGCAATTGCTGCTGGTCGACACCCACCGCCGTGGGCGAAACCTGCCTGTCGTCGCCGATGACCACGATCTTGGGCGCGAGGTACTGAAGGAACGTCGCCTCCAAACCCGCCTGCGATGCCTCGTCCACGATGACGACGTCGAACATGTCGGGCTGGATACGGAACTGCTCGGCGATCCGATAGACGGGCATGATCCAAACCGGTACGGCCGGGCGGCAACGGTCCATCGCGGCCTTGATGTCGGCCCTGCGCTGGTTCGCGTACACCCCGGTGCCCTTGCCGAGCAGTTTGACCAGCTGCGCGTATTGAAGCAGGTCGGCGCGCGCCTTACCGGACAACCGCTCCGGGGACACGGCATGCCCCCACGCCCGCTCGGCCGCCAGCCGTTCGACCCGGCCGCGTATCTGCTTCTCGACGTTCAGCACCTCGGCCTGGAGTGAATTGACGTCCTCGTCTTTCCGTGCCAGTAGCCACTTCAACGCAACGGTCCACGACCACGCGGACTCCCAATCGGCCAGCCGCTCCAGCCAGGCGGGGTCACGAGGATCCGCCGACACCGCCCCATGAACACGCGGCAGCAGGTGAGCGAGAGTAGCCGCGATCTCGTCGCGTCGACGCGCCAGCTCTGCGACTTCCGTCAGGCGCACCATCCTCCGGTGAGCGGCAGCGTAGGACTCGTGGTCGCGTTGCTCTGCAGCCTGCATCAGGTGCTTCACACATGGCGCCGCGTCCGCCCACTGGGCTACGTCAGTGATGACCCGGACGACGTCCAGCAACGGCGTGGTCGCGGCGGTGCGTGCATCGGAAGCCGCGGCGGCATCGACGAGCCGGGCGTAGGTCTGCACAGCATGGAGGTCGGTCCAGTTCGGGCGCGGGAGGCCGCGTCCTGCCAAACCTCGTTCCTCCGTTTCGAGGGCTTCGCCCAGCGCCAAGACTCGACGCAGCTGCTCCAGCTCGGTCACATGCCACTGCAGACGCTCGCCCAATGTGTCTTCGGCGGGAATACGCACCGACTCCGGCCACGCCCGGTCCAGCGCGTCCAGTGTCCTGCTGCCGTCGGCCCAGATGAGGAACGCGTCGAGCTGGTCTGCCGTGGTCGGCGGGATTCCATTCACCCGGACGGCCTGGAACAGCGGCAGTGCCTGTTTGACGGCCTTGGGGGCGAGCGCTCCGGTCTTGGGCGAACCGTCTGGATTGACCTTGAGCCTTCCACCGGTACCGACATGTGCGCGAAGTGTCCCTGCCAGCGCGACGAGTACACCCATGTCGGCAGAATCGACCCGTACCTCGGTGACCGGGCCGAGGCGCTCGACGAGCGGACCGACGCGTCCGATGAGCTGGGCGATCTGGTTCCAGCGCGACCGCCAGTGGTTCGCACGCCCGACGAGCACGTCGGAAAGCGCGTCGTTCATCCACTCTTCGCGACGCCTGGAAAGGTCCTCGGCTTCTCGTGCGAACCCGTTGAGCCGCTCGCGAAGAACGGTTCGCGTGGCCTGATCGAGGCGGCGGACAGCGTCGAACGCAGTGTGCTGCGTAAGGCTTCCGTGCCCCTCTTCCACTGCGATGGCCTGTCGTTCCGCAGCCACGAGCACGAAGAACGCCTCTGGTGTGGGCACATCAGCGAGCGGCAGCAACTTGAGTCGAGACTCCGCCTCGTCGGCGTTCAGCGCATCGTCCACGACACTCCGATGCCATTCGGCGATGTCGCTCGCGGCGATCGGGGACGGAACGACACCGGGCACGTCGACCAGGCCCTCCAGCCAACCGAAACGCGGACGTTCCGCTTCCAGCCTTTGCGCGATGCCGGCCAGGGTGCCGTGGTAGCCACAAATGTCGTGCTTCACCACTTGCCCGCCACGCGCGTCGATCAAACGCCGGTACAAACCGGCGCGACGAAGCCTCAGGTCCTCGATCGAGCCAAGGTGATCGTCGATGGCCCTTCGCGCCCCGCCAGCGTCGTACTCACTGGCCATATGACTGATCCGCTCCACCGCGACCTTGAGGTCGGCCAGGTCCGACCGCGAGGATCCGACGACCGAAACGGCCAGCGGCGCGATGGCTTCCGGCAGCTTCGCCCGGACTTCTTTCAGCGCCCGATCGGTGTGCGCGGTGACGAGGACCCGCTTCCCCTGTGCGAGCAGGTGGGACAGCAATGCGGCGACGGTGTGCGTCTTGCCGGTCCCAGGAGGACCTTGGACGAGAGTTTGGGCCTTCGAGTCGACTTGCGCCAGGACACGCAGCTGCCGGTCATTGACCGGAAGCGGTAAGAAGGGTTCATCGTCGACCTCGACCAAGGCACCAGGTTCAGGAGAGCGCTCCGCCGCAGGTCGGTGGTCCGGGTCGACGAGTGGCAGCAGCCCGTCCGGAACGACACCGGACTCGTCGATCTGCGCGGCGACCGAATCGAGGATGTCGACGATTCCCTGGCTCGAACGCCTGCGCAGAATCAAGGCGGGGGCGAACGCCGCCGCCGCGTGCGTACCGGGCTTCTGCACGTCGTCCTCGTCGAGGTACGCGGCGTCTCCATCGAGAGCGTGCACGAGACGCCGCAACACGCCGCCCACGATCTCGCGGTTCAGCACCGCGGCGGTGACCTCGCGGCCTTCGTTCCTGATCTGCACCACATGCTGAGGGTTGGCGACACGACCAGGATCAAGCATGTCCAGCTCGATGTTCAAGCCGTCAGCCGTTTCGGCCTGGTGGAGAGTCAACCGGCCGGTAGCGTCGTCGAAATGGATCGTCGCGGGCACCGTGGCGAGGTGCCGGCGGACGACGTAGTGACCGGGCGGGGCCCACGACAGGCAGCCGACGCCGATGACCAGTTCGAGCTCTTCCGCATGCGCGGCCGCGGTGACATAGGCGGAGAACAAATCATTGTAGACGTCCCGGGCAGGCTGGTCGGTTTGTTCACGTTCAGCCCACTTCGACCACCGAGCCGCCCATTCGACGTGGGCGTTGCGAATACCTGGCGTCTTCTCGAGCAAGACGCGCTGATCACCTTCACCGATCGACTCGCGCAGCCGTGGCTGTGCGTTCGGGTCGTCCCATTCACCGTCCAGCCAAGACTTCAGCTCCGTGTCCGGCTCGGGTGGTTCTTGGTGCGCGACTCTCTCGACCGAGAGCAAGACATCGCCCGGCTCGGGCGCTTCCTCGCGGTGCGTCGACCGGATGGCCGGATGCTCGGGCAATTGCCAGAACCACTGGACCGAGTCGTACCTGTCGGTGGTGCGGGGCGAGTTCGACTTGAGCTGCTGGCTTCGCGCGAGGAACTGGAAGAGCCTGACCGCTCGATCGACCGCCGTACCCCGCGAATTCGGAGCAGCGTCCTTGTTCGCCACAGCCGTCACCCTTCTCGCCACCGAATAGATCAAAGTTCTCATCGCCCAGGTGGTGTAAGGCGATACAGCCGACACCACACCGTTACGAAACCCGCCTCAATTGCTCGGGCGCCGCCCGGCCGACGAACCACCATCTGATGACCAGTACCTCATTCAAGAAACAAACGCGCCTGGTCCAGGTAGTGATGACGTGACACTTACCGGTCTGACGGTTCTCTTGACCTCCAGTTAAGTGGAGGTCACACACTGGGCGTCATGTTCAGTGAAGCGGAACTCGACTACCTCGCCACCCAAGGGCTCGGACGGCTCGCGACGGCGCAGCCGGACGGCACGCTGCAGGTCAGCCCCGTCGGCTACGCCTACAACACCGAGACCGAGACGATCGACATCACCGGCTACGAACTGGCGAAGAGCAAGAAGTTCCGGAACGTGGCCGCCAACGGGCAGGCCGCGTTCGTGGTGGACGACATGCCTTCACAGGACCCGCCGAGGATCCGCTGCCTGGAGATCCGCGGCCGGGCCGAGGCGCTGACCGGCGCCCGCACGGCCGACGGGCATTTCGACGGCGCGGTGATCCGGATCCACCCGACGCGGATCATCAGCCTCGGTGTCGACGATCCGGACCACGACCCGCTCGATCTCGTTCCGCACAACCGGAACGTCTGACCCGCGAGGCCGGGAAAGGGTCGTCGACAACGACCCTTTCCCGGCCCTTCAGCGGCGGTTACCGAAGACCGCGTAAATCCCGAGGCCCGCCACGGTCAGCACCACCGCGGTCCACGTGCCTTCCGCGACGCCGGTGGGCTGGAAGAGCCAAGTGATCACCCGGTGCGAGCTCTCCGAGCCCGACGTGGTGACCGCGACCGTGACCGCGACCGCGAACCCGAGCAGCGGCAACGCCCACCCGAAGGCCCCGCCGAACAGGACCGCGGAGATCCCGGCGAGACCGAGCAGCCCGCCCGCGTTCCGCACGACGATCTCCACCGGGACACGATCCACCTCCCACAGCCGCGGCAGCAGCGCGGCGCCGACGGCGAGGCCGCCGATCAGCAGGAGATGCACGACGCGGCGCGGCGCCCAGCGGATCGCCGCGGTCCGGTCGAGATCGGTGTCCTGGCCGCTGAGGCCGATCGCGGTCACCGCGATCGCCACCAGGAGCGCCAGGGAAACCGGGATCTCCGACCAGTGGTCCCGCGCCAGGAACCAGATCAGGGCCATGCTCACCACCAGTCCCGCGAACGACGCGGGCATGGCGCGTGACCGCGCGTACAGCACCGCCCACCTCATCGCGCGCCTCCGAGCAGGATGTCGATCTGGGTGCCCTGACAGGTCAGGCCCGCCCGCCGCTGCGCGATGATCCGCTCTCGCTGTACCTCGGGCGGAAGGGCGCGGAAGGTCTCCCACTTCCGCACGACCTCGTTCTTCTTGTCCTCGCTCAGCCAGGTCGCCCCGGACAGGCGCCACTCGCCGACGAACCAGCTCGCCGAGATCGACCGCGCGGTGAGTTCGTCCAAAAAGGACCCGTTGACGCCATGGAGGCTGTAGCAGGTCGGAGTCCCGGCACCGGCGACCAGTGTCCGCGTCATGTCGTCCGAGTTCAAGGCCGAACGGATGGACCAATCCACCAGGTCCACGTAGACGGTGTCGGCGGCACGCGGCGGCACCTCGTCGTAGCCCAGCCGCCGGTCCAGTACCGCGACCTTCACCGGCGCGTCCGGCAGAGTTCCCAGCAGCCGCAACGCTTCCTTGCCCGGCCCGGCGAGACGGGGCAGTTCGGCCTCGAGCATGCGCGGCACGCAGACCGGGCCGTCGCAGACCATCTCCGTCGCGGCCGGGTCGGAGACCTCGGCTTCGGCCGTGCTGCCGGGAAGAACGGGCAAGGCGATCACGACCGCCACCAGGGCTGGGACGACGGCGAGTCCCTTCGCCCGCTTGGATCGGGCCGCCAGCAGGAGGAATCCGGTCGCGGCCAGCCCGGCCAGCCAGACCACCTGCCCGAGATCCATCCGGCTCGCGGTGGTGCTGAACGGATCCCTGACGACGTCCAGCGCCGGAGAGAGCATGGAGACCCGGAACGGCACGATCCCGGCCAGCGCGCTGCCCTCCGATCCGGCGAACTGGAACAGGAGAACGGTCACGAAAGCGGCGACGGCCACCGCGGGCGCGGTCAGCGGATGCGGCAGCAACCGGCCGATCCCCAGCCCGATCCAGGCGCCCGCGAGCATCGCGAGCACACCGGCCACGACGATCGGCAGCCAGCCGAAGGTGAAGAACCCGCCGTTGAAGGCGGCCTGGACGGCACCGACGGCGAAGATGAGCAGATAGCCCAGCACCAGCAGGCCGCCCAGCGCGCCGGCGAGTTTCGCGGCCCGCTGCCATCCGGGACGCGGCATGGTGGTCATGAGTTCGACCGTGCCGGACCGGCTGTCGCGCATACCTTGGATGACACCGGCGCCGATCGCGATCGGCCACAGGAACACCAGCAGGAACCGGCTCCACTCCGCCGCGTGCGTCCAGTGTTCGTTCCAGGCCAGCGGCGCCTTTGTCCACGGACCGCTGAACGAATAGAGGAAGCCGAACGCGACGACGAGGATCGCGAGCGTGGCCCAAGGGGCGATGGAACGGCGGACTTCGGTCCGCAGGACGCGCGTGTTCACCAGTTCCCCTTCCCCGGCTCGTGCCCCAGCAGCGCCGAATAGCCACGCTCGATCGGGCTGTCGCCGACGTGCTCCTCGCTCCCGGCCGCGGCCAGTTCGTCCGGAGTCCCTTGGAAGACGAGCCTCCCGTTTTCGAACAGGACGACGTCGGTGCAGGCCGTCGCGACGTCCTCGACGAGATGCGTCGAGACGACGACGCAGGCGTCCCGGCCCAGTTCCTGCATGAGCTCCCGGAACCGCACGCGCTGCGCGGGATCGAGTCCGGCGGTCGGCTCGTCCAGCAGGAGGATGTCCGGATCGTTCACGATCGCCTGCGCGATCCCGACCCGGCGCACCATGCCGCCGGACAGGGTCTTCATCTTGTCGTCGGCGCGATCGGCGAGCCCGACCCGTTCGATCGACCGCTGCACCGCCGCCGGGATGTCCTCTTTGGACATTTCCTTGAGCCAGGCGATGTATTCGACGAACTCACGGACGGTGAAACGCTTGTAGAAACCGAAATTCTGCGGCAGATAGCCGATACGGCGGCGCAGGCGGCGCTGATCGGTGAACCCCCCGACGGATTCACCGAGCAGCGCCAGCCCTCCCTCCGCCGGCCGGAGCACCGTCGCCAGTGCCCGGATCAGCGTGGTCTTCCCGGCCCCGTTCGGGCCGAGCAGACCGTGCACCCCCGCGCCCAGGTCCAGGTCGAGCCCGTTCACGGCGAACTTGCGTTTGCCGACCCGGACCTTCAGTCCCTCCGCCTTGATTTGCCACGCATAGGTCGTCGGTGCGACCTCTGCGGCCCCGACAGCACGCATCATGTTCTCCCCTTCGTTCAACGTTCGGATCCGGTGAGCAGGCCGAAGACGCTCCGCCGGAGCACCACCACGACCGCGGTCACCGCGAAGATCGCGCCCCACACCGGGAGCAGCCGGGGTTCGAGCGCGGTGGCACGCCCTTGCGAAGCCACCGCGGGCGCCAAGATCACCGCCACCCAGACCCCGGCGAGGACATAGGCCGCCCGCGTCACCCCGATCAGCCCGCCGAGCGCGAGCGTCCCGGTGGTGAAGGCCAGGCTCGGCAGGAGACCGAGCCCGAATCCGCCGCCGGCGAGCCAGCTCGAAAGGCCCTGGATCGGCAAGACGACGGCGAGGACCGCCGTCGTCCGGCGGAGCAGCAGGTAGAGCCCGGCCCTCGGCGTCGAGGTGACGAGTTCGTACGCGGGGTCGAGCCCCTTCGCCCACGAAACCGCGACCCCGAGCACCGGCAGGACCGGCGAGAACAGCTGGACGAACGAGTAGCCCTTGCTCCCGGTGAACCCGATCCCGTCCAGCAGGAGGCCGATCGCCGGGATCAAGAGGATCATCACCAGCCACGGCAGCATCACCGGCGTCACCCAGGTGTGCAGCCGTCCGGCCCACCGCCTCCGCATCGGGCTCGGTCCCGCTTCGGCGAGTTTCGGCCCCAGCCCGGCCCAGACGTCGTCCACCAGCGCCGACACCGACGGCAGGCTGAAGGCGGACAACCTCCCCCGGCATTCCGCGCACGATTCGAGATGGGCTTCGACCGCCCACACCTCGTCACCGGCCAAGCCGTCGTCCCCGAGGACGTAACCGGCGAGGAGCTGTTCGGACACGTGTTCCTTGTTCACGACAGCGCCTCCCGCATCGCGATCCGAGCCCGCCTGGCGCGGGTTTTGACGGTTCCTTCCGGCACGCCGAGCAGGACCGCGGTCTCGCGGACGGTCAGCCCGTCGAGCACCATGGCCTGCAGGACCTGGCGGAGTTCGGGAGCGAGCCGTCGCAACGCGTCACCGACGTGGTCACCGACCGCACCGGCCAGCGCCTCGTCTTCGGCCGCCGGCGAGACGGCCGGTTCCGCGACCGGCGGCGGCTGCGCAAACTTCGCCCGGCGGCGGAAGGCGTCGACCAGCCGCCTCGCGGCGATCGTCCACAGCCAGCCGACCGCGCTCCCGCCGACGGCCGAACCGGCGAACGCGCCGGCCGCGCGCCAGACCGCGAGGTAGGTCTCCTGCATCACCTCGGCGACGATCTGTTCATCGGCGCAGCGACGGCGCAGGCGTACGGCCAGCCACGGCGACGTGCGGCGGTAGAGCTCCTCGAACGCCGCACGGTCTCCTTTGGCCGTGCGGCGGACGAGCTGCTCTTCGTCCGGTTCCGTTCCCTTCACATCCCGCAAGACGCCGAGATCATCGAAACGGTTCTCACCCGATTGTGTCCTGCATCACAGCGGCTTCGCGGCCTCAGCGGCCTTCTCGTCGAAAGCGGAGCGGGCGGCGACGATCTGGTCGACGTTATCGACGGCCCATTCGGCGACGGCGTTCGTCAGCCTGCCGACGTCGACACCGAGCGGAGTGAGCCCGTACTCGACTCGCGGCGGGACGGTGGGATAGACGTCTCGCCGGATCAGCCCGTCCCGTTCCAGGGAGCGGAGGGTCTGGGTCAGCATCTTCTGCGTGATCCCGTCGAGCAACCGGCGAAGTTCGCTGAACCGCATCGGCCGCTCGTAACGCCGGATCGCGCCGAGGACGTAAAGCGCCCATTTGTTCGCGAGCACTTCGATGACCGTCCTGGACGGGCAGTCACGGCCGTGCACGGCCACCCATTCCTCGAATAACCGCCGCTCATCGTTGGTACCCATGAGGTACCTAGATATCAGGAGAGTGCCTACTTCACAACGGGTACCAGGTCCCGACATGCTCGTCACCATGAGGAAGATCCAGCAAGTCTCCTTCGGCGGGCCCGGCGTTCTCGAGCTCACCGAATCGGAAAAGCCCGTTCCGGGCGAGGGCCAGGTCCTGGTGCGCGTCCACGCCGCCGGGGTGAATCCGGCGGATTGGAAGATCCGCAACGGGCTGGTCACCGGCGAGCTGCCGCTGACCGTGGGCCTCGATTTCTCGGGTGTGGTCGATTCGGCCGGGACGCGATTCCGCCCCGGCGACGAGGTCTATGGCATCACGTTCCCGCCGAACGGCTCGTACGCCGAGTACATCGCGGTCAGCGAGGAAGCGCTCGCGCCGAAACCGAAAAGTCTCGATCACGTCGAGGCGGCCGCGCTCCCCATCGCGGCGCTCACCGCTTGGCAGCCGCTCACCCGGCTCTTCCCGGTCGGACCGGGTCACCGGGTGCTCGTCCACGCCGCGGCGGGCGGGGTCGGCCACCTCGCCGTCCAGATCGCGAAGGCGAAAGGCGCGTACGTCATCGGAACCGCCCGGGAGGCGAAGCACGCATTCCTGCGCGACCTCGGCGCGGACGAACTCATCGACTACACGACCAGCGATTTTTCAAAATCGCAGGTCGTCGACGTCGTGCTGGACCCGATCTCCGGCGAATACGGTCCTCGCTCCCTGGACACGCTCAAGCCGGGCGGTGCGTTGATCGACATCGTCGGCCACGGGCCGGACCGTACGGAGAGCCGTCGGAAGGCCGAAGAACTCGGTCTCCGTTTCGACGAGTTCTACGTCTCGCCGTCCGGATCGGATCTGGCGGAAATCGCCGTTTTGGCCGACGCCGGTTCACTGCGGGTCTCGATCGCCGAGGTCTTCCCTCTCGAACAGGCGGCGAAGGCGCACGAACTGAGCGAGTCCGGACGCGTTCAGGGCAAGCTCGTGCTGACGATCTAGCTCGGCCAGAACTTGCGCCAGCCGTCGGCCTCCAGCGTCGTCGGTTCCAGACCGGCGTCCCGCGCGGCCTGTTCGGCGTCCCGGATGTCGCGTGCGAACCGCTTCGCGACGGCGCGGAGCTCACCTTCGGGATCGATCCCCGCCCGGCGCGCGGTCGCGGCCACCCGGAACAGCTGGGCCGCCGCCTCGGCGCCGTCGGGGAACAGGTCGAGCGGGATCCCGGCCCGGCCGCTGCGCTGGCCGAGCTTCCCGGCCAGCGCCACGGCGGGCTGACCGAGCGCCACGCCGTCCACAATGGACTTACGGCTCTTCTCGGCCTGCTTCAGTTCTTCCCACTTCAGATTCTGGTCGCTGACGGTCTCGACCTTGGGCGCGTCACTGAATATGTGCGGATGACGTCCGACGAGTTTCGCGACCAAACCGGACGCGACCTCGTCGATCCCGAACGGATCGGCCGCGTCCTCGACGGCGACGCGCGCGTGGAACAGCACCTGGAGCAGGACATCGCCGAGCTCCTCACGCAAGGCGGCCCTGTCGCCCTCCTCGATCGCGTCGAGGAGCTCGTAGGTCTCCTCGACCAGGTACTGGCGCAGCGACTCGTGTGTCTGGACGGCGTCCCACGGACATCCGCCCGGCGACCGGAGGCGGTCCATCACCTCGGCGGCCTCGACCAGCGGCGGAATGGGCCCTTCGATCACCCGCGCACCCGACCTGATCAGCGCCGCGGCCTTGGCTTCCCTTCGCGAACCCGCGATGAGCACGAGGTCGCGCGCCTGCGTGTCACCGAGCGCGGGCACCCCGAAAACGTCGGGATCGACATCGGAAGCCGCGTACACGGCGGCGCTGCTTCGCAGGATCGGGAGTGCCGCGGCGGGCAGTGTCGCCCCGCGGGCGATCACGACGACGGCAGCGGTCACGGGTTTTGCGGTGCGGCACCGTGCACAGGCAGCACGATGCCCTTCTTCGAAGCTTCGTTGGGCGCGAGGTCCATGCCCACAACATCCCACACGCCGTAGCGCGGGTTCACCTTGAGGTCGACCTGGTCGAGGTACGGCTGAAGGAGCCGGATACCCACTCCTGCCAGCTGCTGAGCGCTGGGCTGCGCGGCCTGATCCGACGCGACGGGCTTGTCTGCGGCCCGCTCACGCACCACGACGACGACCCACAGCGGCTGCTGCGGTGTCGGCTGGAAAGCGGCGACGGTGCCGGGTTCGAGACCGAACAGGACGGTGGCCGCGGTCGCGGGCGACTGCATCGCCGGCAGCTTCTGGCCGGTGCCCGCCTGGGTGTCGGCGGTCTGCTGGTCCTGCGCGATGAGCTCGGCGGCCGCGTTCGGCGAGGCGGCGAACTTCCGTGCCTTCTCGATCGCCTGGTCGCGCAGCTTGTCCGCGTCGGAACCGGTGGCGTCGGTCGAGGAGACCGAGCTGAAATCGAAGGTGACGGTGAGCTTGTCCAGGTACTTCATCGCGAGCTGGGTCTGCAGCGCGGCGTCGACCAGGGCATCGCGGTGGTCCCGCACCCGCGCCACGAGCTGCTGGACGCTCAGCGCGGGGTCGTTCTGCGGGTTGGCCTCCATCGGCTTGGCCAGCGGGTCGTTCTGCAACGCGTTCACGACGAGGGACTCGTCGACCCGGACGCCTTCCCGCTGAGCGGCGCGCTCGGTGAGGTCGTGCAGGATCTCCTGGCGGACGATCTCGCGGCCGACGAGGTCGAGTTTGTGCTCACTGGCGAGCTGCTGCCCGTACGGGTGCTCACGGACGGCTTTGTCGATCAGCTGCTGCACTCGATCCACCGAAACGGTCTTGCCGCCGATGATCACCGCGGCACCGACCTGTCCGGGACCGGCGTTGCATCCGGCGAGAAGGAGAGAACCGGCAAGAACCCCGACCAGCGCGCGACGGCGCCCCATGATCCGCATCACAGGGCCTACCCTCTCATACCGCTTCGGGCGTGAGAACAGTCGTGAGTGGCGATTCGGGTTCTAAGCCGAATCCCCACTCACGACCAACGCGCCCCGACGGCCGTCTCAGGCGACGGGCGCCGGCGACTTCATCAGATTCGTCAGCAGCTTCGCGCACCAGTCCAGCAGTTCCTCGTCGCGCAGCGCCGGGGCGCCCATACGACCGCCCGCCGGGCCCTCCGTCGGCTTCGGCACGGAAACCGTGTTCGTCACCGCCTTGAAGAGAGCCTTGGGGTACAAGCGCTTCAGCCGCACCAGCTGCGAATCCGCCAGCGGCAGCGGCGCGAACCGGATCGACGTGCCCTGCACGGCGACCTCGGTGACCCCCGCCGCGCGGCAGGTGTGCCGGAACGCGGCGACCGCGAGCAGCCTCCGTACCGCGGCGGGCGGCTGGCCGTAGCGGTCGATCAGTTCCTCGCGGACGGCGTCGAGCCCGGCCCGGTCGGGCGCGGCCGCGATCTTGCGGTACGCCTCCAGCCGCAGCCGCTCGCCCGGCACGTAGTCGTGCGGGATATGCGCGTCCACCGGGAGATCGACCCGGACATCGGCGAGTTCTTCCTCCTCCGCCGTGTCCGCGCCCGCGTGCCGCCGGAACGCGTCGACCGCTTCGCCGACGAGCCGCACGTACAGATCGAAACCGACGCCCGCGATGTGCCCGGACTGTTCCGCGCCGAGGATGTTGCCCGCGCCGCGGATTTCCAGGTCCTTCATCGCGACGGCCATACCCGCGCCCAGTTCGGTGTTCTGCGCGATGGTCGCGAGCCGGTCGTGCGCCGTCTCGGTGAGCGGGGCCTCCGGCGGGTACAGGAAGTACGCGTACCCGCGCTCACGCCCGCGCCCGACCCGGCCGCGCAACTGGTGCAGCTGCGCGAGCCCCAGCAGGTCACCGCGTTCCACGAGCAGCGTGTTCGCGTTCGAGATGTCCAGCCCGGTCTCGACGATCGTGGTGCAGACGAGCACGTCGTACTCGTTCTCCCAGAAACCCTGGATGATCTTCTCGAGTTTGTCCTCGTTCATCTGCCCGTGCGCGGTGACGACCCGCGCCTCCGGCACCAGTTCGCGAATGCGCTTCGCGGCCTTCTCGATCGAAGAAACCCTGTTGTGCACGTAGAAGACCTGGCCGTCACGCAGAAGCTCGCGCCGGATCGCGGCGCCGACCTGCTTGTCGTCGTACGCGCCGACGTAGGTCAGGATCGGGTGCCTGTCCTCGGGCGGGGTCAGGATCGTGGACATCTCGCGGATCCCGGCGAGCGACATCTCCAAGGTCCGCGGGATCGGCGTCGCCGACATGGTCAGCACGTCGACGTGCGTCCGCAGCGCCTTGATGTGTTCCTTGTGCTCGACGCCGAACCGCTGCTCTTCGTCGACGATCACCAGGCCGAGGTCCTTGTACCGGATCCCGGTCTGCAGCAGGCGGTGCGTGCCGATCACGATGTCGACATCGCCGGCGGCCAGCTGCTCCAGGATCGCGTCGGATTCGGGCTTGTTCGTGAACCGCGAGAGCCCCTTGATCTTCACCGGGAACGAACTCATCCGTTCGGTGAAGGTGTTGAGGTGCTGCTGCGCGAGCAGCGTCGTGGGCACCAGCACCGCGACCTGCTTGCCGTCCTGCACCGCCTTGAACGCCGCGCGTACCGCGATCTCGGTCTTGCCGTAGCCCACGTCGCCACAGATCACGCGGTCCATCGGGACGCCGCGTTCCATATCCGACTTGACCTCGTCGATCGCGGCGAGCTGGTCGTTGGTCTCGGTGAACGGGAACGCGTCTTCGAGTTCGCCCTGCCACGGGGTGTCCTCCGCGAACGCGTGCCCCGGCGCGGCCTGCCGCGCGGCGTAGAGCTGCACGAGCTCGGCGGCGATCTCCTTGACCGCCTTCTTCGCCTTGGCCTTGGTGTTCTTCCAATCCGACCCGCCGAGCTTGTTCAGCGTGGGCAGCTCGCCGCCGACGTAACGCGAGACCTCGTCGAGCTGGTCGGTCGGGACGAACAGCCGGTCCCCCGGATGCCCGCGTTTGGAGGAGGCGTACTCCAGCAGCAGGTACTCGCGCGTCGCGCCGGCGACGGTGCGCTGCACCATCTCGACGAACCGGCCGATGCCGTGCTGGTCGTGCACGACGTAGTCGCCCGTCTTGAGAGCGAGCGGGTCGACGGCGTTGCGGCGCCGCGACGGCATCTTGGTGCTGAAGTCCTTTGTGGACGTCCCGGCGCCCGAACCCCGGCCGGTGAGATCCGATTCGGACAGCACCACGAGGGCACGCTCGGGCGAGACGAAACCGTCCGACAGCCCGCCGCACGTCACCGTCACGACGCCCGGCGTCAGCGGACCTGTGATGCCTTCGGCGAGCGAGGCGGGCACGTCTCCCGCCGACAGCTGCTCGACGGCGCGGGACGCGGTGCCGTGCCCGGCGACGACGAGCACGGCCGTCCCGCCCGCTGCCGTATGCGCGCGCAGATCGGTCGTCGCGCGCTCGACCTCACCTCGGTAGTTCGGCGCGGCCTCGATCGAGACGCGGTAGACGTCGGGATCGTCGCTCGCGAGCTGCGTCAGCGTCCACCAAGGGCGCTTCGTCTCCTGAGCGTGCTTCGCGATCTCCGCGAGGTCCCGATACGCGGACGCGCCGAGGTCGATCGGCGCCTGGCCGCCCGCGGCGGCCGTGGTCCAGGACGCCTCGAGGAACTCCTGCCCGGTGCGGACCAGGTCGGCCGCGCGGGCGCGGATCTTCTCCGGATCGGCCAGCAGCACGTGCGCGCCCTGGGGCATCGCGTCGGTCAGCAGCTCCAGCTCGCCCTCGCACAGCACCGGGATGAGCGCCTCCATGCCCTCGACGGGGATCCCGCCGGACAGCTTGGTGAGCATCTCGGTGAGCTGCGCATCGGCCTCGTACGTCGTCGCCAGCTCGGCGGCCTTCGCGCGGACCGGCTCGGTGAGCAGCAGCTCACGGCACGGCGGCGCGCTGACGTGCTGGATCTCCCCCGGCAGCGACCGCTGGTCGGACACCGCGAACGCACGGATCTCGCTGACCTCGTCGCCCCAGAACTCGACCCGCACCGGATGCTGCGCCGTCGGCCCGAACAGGTCGAGGATGCCGCCGCGCACGGCGAACTCGCCGCGCTTCTCGACCATGTCCACCCGCGTGTACGCGAGCTCGACCAGCCGCTCCAGCAGCCCTTCGAAGCTCTGCTCCTCGCCGACGACCAGGTCGATCGGCGCGAGCGAACCGAGCCCGGGCGCCATCGGCTGGATCAGGCTGCGGACGGTCGCGACGACGACGCGCAGGTCGTCGGCACCCGTCTTGAGCCGGTGCAGCACCTCCAGCCGCCGCCCGACGGTGTCCGCCCGCGGGGACAGCCGCTCGTGCGGCAGCGTCTCCCAGGACGGGAAGTCGACGACGGCGCCTTCGCCGAGGAACGACTTCAGAGACGCGGTCAGCTCGTCGGCCTCGCGGCCGGTGGCGGTCACCGCGAGTACGGGGCGGCCGGCGCCCTCGTCCGCGGCGAGGGCGCCCGCGACCAGCTGGCGGGTGGCGATCGCGCCCTGGAGTTCGAGCACCGGGGCACCGGCCCGCTCGACGACCCCGCGAAGGGCCGGATCGGGAAGGATGGAATGAAGGAGTCCGGACAATGGAGCGTTTGTCACCGTCCCAGCCTACGTGGGGGCACCGACAGTCCGCCGCGCGATTACCTGGGCAGGGCGTCGACGACCTTCGGAAGCTGCTCGTCGAACTCGGCCGGTTCCTGCGTCGCGATGCGGATCAGCACGTGTTCGGCACCCGCGTCCTGGTACTCGCGCAACCGGTCGGCGACCTGCGCCGGGCTGCCCGCGATCATCGCTTGGATCTTCTCGACGAAGTCCAGCGGAACGCCGTAATTCCGCTGCGCGTAGTCCTCCAGCCGCTCGCGTGCCCTGATCGGGTCATTCTCGATGAGCACTGTCGCGAACAACGCCGGCGTCACGGGGCGTACAGCCCCTTCGCGAATCTTCGCGAGACCATCGGAGTAGTCGGCGACGTCGGGCGGATACGGCAACCAGCCGTCGTAGAGCCGTCCCGCCCGCTTCAGCGCACCCGGGGTGAACGCGGCCAGCCACACCGGCGGGCCACCTGGGCGGTGCGGTTCCGGGTACTCCGGCAGGGTGTCGTAGTGCAGCACGTCGCCGTGGAACGGGCCGCTCTTCCCGCTCCAGACGTGCCGCCACAACGCGACGATGTCGTCGAGCCGGGCGCGGCGGCGTTCCCACGGGACCCGGGTGAAGCCGAACTCGGGTTCGCTGCGACCCGCGAATCCGGCACCGACACCGAGCGTGACGCGGCCTTGGCTGAGCAGGTCGAGCGAGAGGATCGCGTTCGCGGAAAGGAGCGGATCCCGCAACGCCGGCAGCAGCGCGGCGGTGCCGAGGGTGACCCGCTCGGTTCTGGCGGCGAACGCGCCGAGCAACGTCAAGGAATCGATAGGCGCTTTCGCGAGAGTGTCGCCGACCCAGACGGAATCAAGGCCGAGGCGTTCGGCTTCGACCGCGATGGCGACCATCTCCGGCGCGGTGCGCCCGGCGTCGAGGGTGGACCGATAAGTGGGGACGACCAGACCGAATTTCATGCCGGAAGCATCTCCGCGGCGGGGAATCGTCTCAATTCCTTCGAGGGAATGGCGATGCCGACGACGGCTCGGCCAAGATGACGCCATGGTTTCCGGATTCGGCCCCGCGCTCCGGGGCTGGCGCGAACGGCGGCGGCTTTCCCAGCTGGAACTGGCGCTTCGGGCCGGGACCACCCAACGGCATGTGAGTTTCCTGGAAGGCGGGCGGTCGATCCCCGGCCGCGGCCTGGTGCTGCGCGTCGCCGAATCGCTCGAACTCCCGCTCCGGGAACGCAACGGCCTGCTGCTCGCGGCCGGGTTCGCTCCCGGTTTCCCCGAAACCGCATTGGACGACCCGCGGCTGCGGCCGGTCCTCGACGGTATGCGGCGGCTGCTCGACGGGCACCGGCCGTATCCGGCCATCGTGGTCGACCGGTACGGCGTGCTCGTCGCCCGCAACGACGCGCTCGGCCTGCTGTTCGAGGACGTGGCGCCGGAACTGCTGGAAGAACCGGTCAACACCCTGCGGCTCGCGCTGCATCCGAAGGGGATGGCGCCGAGGGTGCGGAACCTCGCGGATTGGGCCCGGCACATCTTGGAACGGCTGACGCAGGAGATCGCGCACGCGCCCGACGAGCGGCTCACCGCGCTGCTGGCCGAACTCGAAGGTTACGTTCCGGAGCCCGGCCCGCCCGGCCCCGATCATCTCGGGTTCGCGGTGCCGATGCGCTTGTCCACTTCGGCGGGCGAACTGCGCCTGATCACGGCCATCACGACGTTCGCGACCGCGGCCGACGTCACGGTTTCGGAATTGAAACTGGAGACGTTCCTTCCCGCCGACGCCGAGACTGCGGCGATCCTCACCGGATGACCGGTTCGTTCTTCGCGGGCGATTGGCGAGGCTGGCATGCTGATGCCATGCGCACTTCCGCGGTCGTCGCGTTCGCGTCCCTGTCCTTGCTGGTCACGGCCTGTTCCGGGGCGTCGAGCGAGACGGCGCAGAGCGCGCCGCCGGTCACCTCGAAGCCCCCGGTGTCGAAACTGAAGGCCGAGCAGGTGACGGCCGGGCTCGAGCACGGCTGGGACGTCGGCTTCCTGCCGGACGGGAAGATCCTCGTCACCCAGCGCCCCGGGAAGCTCGCCCTGATCGACGGCGGCGCGAAGCGTGACGTCGCCGCGGACTTCTCCGACGTCCACGTACGCGGCGAAGGCGGCCTGATGGGGATGGTGATCAGCAAGGACTTCGCGACTTCGCGCGAGTTCATCACCTGCCAGACCCACAAGGAGGGAGACAAGGCCGTCGACATCCGGCTGGTCACCTGGCGGCTTTCGGACGACGGCGCGAGCGCCACGAAGGTCAAGGATCTGCTGACCGGGCTGCCGGTGAACCCCAGCGGCAGGCATTCCGGCTGCCGTCCCACGTTCGGCGCGGACGGCGCGCTGCTCGTCGGCACCGGCGACACCGCCCGCCCGCAGCATCCGCAGGATCGGACGAGTCTCGGCGGCAAGGTGCTGCGAATCGACGCCAAGACCGGCAACGCGTTGCCGGACAACCCGTTCATCACGTCCGCGAACCCGAACGAACAGCGCGTGTTCACCTACGGGCACCGCAACGTCCAGGGCGTCACGGTCCGTCCCGGCACCGGGCAGGTGTTCACCGCCGAGCACGGGCCGACCATCGACGACGAGGTCAACCTGGAACGCGCGGGCGCGAACTACGGCTGGGACCCGTCCAAGGGTGGCACCGAGACCAGCTACGACGAAAGCGTCCCGATGACCGACAAGCAGCGCTTCCCGGACGCCGTCAGTCCTTTGTGGACGACCGGTGAGATCACCGAAGCGATCTGTGGCGCGGAATTCCTGACCGGATCGCAGTGGGGAGCGCTCGAAGGCTCGCTCGCCGTGACCGCGTTGAAAGGCCAGAAGCTCCTGCTGTTCCGCCTCGACGACGCCGGCAAGGTCACCGAAGTGACGCTGCCGCCGGAATTCGACGACAAGTTCGGCAGGCTGCGCGCCGTCCGAAGCGGCCCGGACGGCGCCCTCTACATCACCACTTCGGAAGGCCAGGACGACAAACTGCTGAAGGTCACGCCCGGCGCCTAATGGCCGAGGTGCGCGCCGCCGTTGACGTGGACGATCTGGCCGGTGACGTGCCGGGCCTCCGGGCTCGCCAGGAAGGCCACCACTTCGGCGACGTCCGCGGGCTCGCCGGCGCGTTTGGTCAGCGTGTTGCCGATCAGCCACGCCCGGCGCTCGTCGGAGAGCTTGCCCTGGAAGAACTCGGTGTCGCCGACCAGTCCGGGCGCGACGATGTTCGCGGTGATCCCGCGCGGCCCGAATTCCCTTGCCACGTCGATGTTCCACGCCTCCAGGGCGGCCTTGGCGGCACCGTAGGAACCCGCCCCGGTGCGCGCGGCGATCGAGCCGATGGTGACGATCCGCGCGCCGTCGGCGAACCTTTCCCGCAAGGCGCGGGTGACCAGTACGGCACTGAACACGTTCGCGTCGAGATTGGCCTGCCAGTGGGCGGCGAACGTCTTCAGGTCTTCGGCGGGCCCGTTCCGGAAATCGGTGTTCCCGCCCGCGTTGTTGACCAGGACGTCGACGTGCTCCGGCAATTCGCCCAGCGCCCGTTCCACGGCGTCCGGGTCGGCCGCGTCGAACGGGACCGGGTTCGCGCCGAGCAGCGCGGCTGCCTCGGTGAGGACCTGCTCGCGACGGCCGGTGATCGTCACCCGGTCACCTCGCGCGGCGAACGCCGCCGCGACCGCGTAGCCGATTCCCGTTCCGCCGCCGGTGACCACTACTTCCCTGTTCTGCCCCATGCCTCCAGCATAGGGACACTAGGCTTCCCCCATGACGAAGATCGACCCGGCGACGACGGCGCTCGTCCTGATCGACCTCCAGACCCGGATCGTCGCGTTGGAGACCGTCCCGATCGAAGGCACCGAAGTCGTGTCGAACGCCGTCCTGCTGCGAGACGTCTTCAGCGCGGCCGGCTCGCCGATCGTCCACGTGCGGGCACATCGGCCGGGCGTCGACGAGCAGCCGCCCGGCAGTGAACTGGTCGCCGAACTGACGCCTCGCGAAGGCGAACACCTGATCACCAAGAACACGATCGGCGCGTTCTACCGCACCGGACTCGACGAACTCCTGCGCGGGCTCGGCGTGAAGACACTCGTGCTCGCCGGGATCGCCACGGAGTACGGCGTCGAATCGACACTGCGGGCCGCGATCGACCACGCCTACGAGACCATCGCCGTTTCGGACGCGATGGCGGGCATCGCCGCGATCTCCCACGAATCGGCGATCACGAAGGTGTTCCCGCGGCTGGGCGAAGTGCTCACGACCGCCGAGACCGCCGCGGCGCTGGGCTGAACCATGATCGACAAGATCGCTTGGCTCCACTTCCAGGACGGCCGCGTCCTCGGCGCCCGCTCGCGTGGCAAGTCCGTGTTCTACCTGCCCGGCGGCAAACGCGAGCCCGGCGAAAGCGATGCCGAGACGCTGATCCGGGAGATCCGGGAGGAACTGAACGTCGAGATCGATCCCGCGAGCATGAAGCCCGCTGGAGCGTTCGAAGCCCGGGCCGACGGGCACGCGTCAGGACTCCTGGTCCGGACGACCTGCTACCTCGCCGAATTCAGCGGGACACTCGCGGCCAGCAGCGAGATCGAGGAAATCGCGTGGCTGGGCTACGAGGACAGGGACCGGGTCTCCACGGTGGGCAAGATCATCTTCGACCACCTGCGGGAGACCGGCCTCCTGCGCTGACCGCTACTTGAGCTTGTCCAGGCACAGCACCCGCGACTGCGGAAGCCCGCCGCCGGACCGCTGCCACGCGATCTTCTCGTCGGTCGACGGCACCTGGGTGCACACCGTGCTGTCGTCGACGAGGAACGCCGTGCTCTTCTCGATGGCGAGCACCTTGTAGCCGGCGTTCGCGCAATCCACCTTCGTCAGCTTCTTCGCCTCGACCACGTCGGACGGCAGGCAGTCGCCGACGACCGGTGCCCGCTCGCCCGGGTTCTTCAGATCTTCCAGGCAGAGCAGAGTGCCGTCACTGGCCCCCTTCTTTCCCTGGAAGAAGTAGGCGTCCGTCGTCGGATAGTCGTCGCATTCGGATCCACCCGAGAGCTTCAGCCCGATTTCCGACTTGTTCTCCTGTTTCCCGACGACCTTGAAGTTCGCGTCGGGCGTTCCGCATTCGGCGTTCTTGACGCTGTCCGCATTGTCCACATTGCCCTTGAGGCAGGCGCCGACCTCGGTGCTCGACGCCGTGAACGGATTCGCGACGAAGAACGCGATCAGGGCGATGACGCCGAAGATGCCCAAGCGGATGACGGGCTTCAGCCACGTTCTCTTCTTCTGCGACTGCGGCACCATCTGTTCGATGGCGGGCGCGGGATAGTTTTCCACGGTCGTTCCCCCAGCTGGATGATCTCTATGGGGGACGTAGCGCTCGAAACCCGGGAAACGTTACTGCCGCGCGACGCAGCTCTCAGTACAGCCGCAGCTTGGGCTTGTGCTCCAAATTGGACAGACCGTTCCAGGCGAGGTTGACCAGATGCGCGGCCACCTCGTCGCGCTTCGGTTTCCGGGCGTCGAGCCACCATTGCCCGGTGAGCGCCACCATCCCGACGAGCGCCTGCGCGTACAGCGCGGCCAGTTTCTCGTCGTAGCCCCGCGCGGCGAACTGCTGCGCGAGGATGTGCTCGACCTGGCTGGCGATGTCGTTCAGCACCGTCGAGAACGTGCCGGTCGAACTCGCGACCGGCGAATCCCGCACCAGGATGCGGAAGCCGTCGTGCGAGTCTTCGACGTAGGAGAGCAACGCGATCGCCGCCTGCTCCAGCATCACCCTCGGGTGTCCACCGTGGAGGGTGGAGACCATCCGGTCGAGCAGCAGCTGCGTCTCGCGGTCGACGACGACGGCGTAGATGCCTTCCTTACCGCCGAAGTGCTCGTACACCACCGGTTTGGAGACGTTCGCGCGATGCGCGATCTCCTCGATGGACGTGCCTTCGAAACCCTTCTCCGCGAAAAGGGCCCTGGCGACGTTGAGCAGCTGCTGTCTGCGCTCGGTCCCCGTCATCCGCACCCGGGCCACCGGAGCGACAGGACGCGCCCCGGTGACCGCTTCACGTTTGGTCCGCCTTCTCCCCGCCATCGCAGAAGACTAACGCGACCTCGCTATTTGCTTTCGGCGGCGATGCGCGCGAGGCGCTGCGGGGTCGGCCAGCGCACGTCATGAGCCCAGCCGAACTTCTCGAAGATCCAAATCAGACGCGCGGAAATGTCGATCTGACCGCGCTGGACGCCGTGCCGGGCCGAGGTCGGGTCGGCGTGGTGCAGGTTGTGCCACGACTCGCCGAAGGAGAAGATCGCCAGCGGCCAGAAGTTGGCCGACTTGTCCCGGGCGGCGAACGGGCGCTCGCCGATCATGTGACAGACCGAGTTGACCGACCACGTCACGTGGTGCAGCACGCAGACCCGCACCAGCCCGGCCCAGAAGAACGCGGTCACCGCGCCCCAGAACGACCAGGTGATCAGCCCGCCGAGAATCCCGGGCAGCACCAGGGTGAGCAGGCTCCACAGCCAGAACAGGTCGTCGACCTTCTTGATGGCCGGGTCCTTCACCAGGTCCGGCGCGAACCGCTCCGCGTTGGTCTGGTCGCGGTCGAACAGCCAGCCCATGTGCGCGTGCCAGAAACCCTTGGCGATGGCGACCGGCGTCGTCCCGAACAGCCACGGCGAATGCGGGTCGCCGTCGCGGTCGGAGAAGGCGTGGTGGCGCCGGTGGTCGGCGACCCAGGTGATCACGGGGCCCTGGACGGCCATGCTGCCGGCGATCGCCATCGCGACGCGCAGCCACGGCTTGGCCTTGAACGAGCCGTGCGTGAAGTAGCGGTGGTACGAAACGGTGATTCCGAGCCCGCTGATCGCGTAGAAGACCACGAACAGGCCGACGTCGACCCAGGTCAGTCCCCAGCCCCAGGCGAACGGGACGGCCGCGAGCAGCGCGGCGAGCGGGAAGATGACCCCGAGGTAGACCGAGAGCTGCACGCCGCTCGATCGATGTCCTTCGATTACCGGCTTGGGGCCCTTCGCGGGCTTCTGGGAACGGTCCAGGGTAGCCGTCATGCAGTCACTTCTTTTCTATGCGCAACCCCCAGGGTTTCCCTAAGGGTGACCTTACCTACGATGCCGTAAGTTACGGTACAGGAGGTTTCGTCCCCTGTGGAGTGCCCGCGACGGTGAGGTCACCCCCGGGCGCACGAGGATGTCCCCGACATGGCTATCCTGACCAGGATCGATCCGCCGTAGTGTAATCGGCAGCACTTCAGATTTTGGTTCTGACAGTTCAGGTTCGAATCCTGGCGGCGGAGCAGACGAACAGATGACCAGCGGCGTTTTCAACGGTGGGGGTGTGTGCGGCTGACCGAGGACGCGACGACCAGTGGCAGGCGGCCGGCGCTTGCGGAGATGTCCGACGCCTGGCTGTATGGCCGCGCGCGCGAACTCGGTGCGGCCATACAGCGCGTCAGCTTCGCCGAACAGCTGGACATCGTCACCAGCCTCGACGAGCTCCTCGACGAGACGCAGCGTCGCGGCGAGCCCCTGCTGGTCGCCCAGCTGCTGCGTTACTCGGCGATGGCCAGGCTCGTCACCCGCGGTCTCGCCGCCGAAGCCGAACCCAGGCTCGACGAAATGCTGGCGCACACCAGGCGGCACGGTCTCGCGCTGATGCGGGCCGACGCGCACGCCATGCGCGGGCGGCGGCTGGTGATCGCCAAACAGGAGGACGCCGCCCTCACCGAGATCGCCAGGGCGCTGGCCATCCTCGACGACTCCGCGGTCCCGGACCGCCAGGTCGGCAGGCGCAACTGGGACCGGATGCTGTCCACGACCCTGGTCGACTGCTGGCTGGTGCTGAACCAGCTGGGTGTCTACGAGGCGGCCGAGGAGGCGATCGCCCGCGCCGCGCAGGCGATCCGTGACAGCGCGAGCCCGCACGAGATCGCGCTCCAGCTGATCAACCGGGTCAAGATGCTGCTCGGCTGGGGCCTGCGCCTCGAACGCATCGAGCGATACGACGAGGGAGCGGACAAGTTCCGCACCGCGGCGTCGATGGCCCAGGCCGCCGAAGGCCCGTTCACCGAGTCGCTGTTCCCGCGCAAGACCGGAGTGCCCGCGATCGACCAGGTCGGCGTGCTCGCCGCCGCGGCCGCGCTGGCGTCGCCCGATTCGTCGCATATCGACCGACTGAACTCGCTGCTGAATCCGGAACTGGTGTTCCCGCACGAACGCGAGATCATCGCCATCGCGCTGGCGCGCTGTCTGGACAACGACGGCCGCCGCGAGGACGCGCTGCAGGTGCTCAAAGAGGTTCGCGAGGACAACGAGGACGGCTCGCTGCCGTCGATGCGGTTGAACCTCGCCCGCGAGCTGGCCAGGCTCGACACCACACCGGACTACGCGTCCGGCGCGAGCCAGTCGCTGATCGACTACGCCACCATCCTGGAAACGGAGATGTGGTCGCTGCGGGAATCGCAGATCGCCACGCTCAACGCACGTCGGGAGCACGAACGGCTCTCCGCCGAGCACGGCGCCATCACCCAGCAGGCGTTGCAGGACCCGCTCACCGGGCTGCCGAACCGGCGCGCGCTCGACGAAAAGCTGCGTTCGCTGGCGTCGTCCGCCGACGCCCAGCCGCTCGCGGTCGCGCTGGTCGACCTCGACGGTTTCAAGGACGTCAACGACAAGCAGTCCCACGCCGAGGGCGACAACGTGCTCCGTGTCATCGCGAGCACGCTGCGCGACGCCCTGCGTGGTGACGACGTCGTCGCCCGCTACGGCGGAGACGAGTTCATCGTGCTTCTACCTGGGGCTCCGGCGTCCGCGGCGAAGCAGGCGCTAGGTCGTTCTGTGAATGCCGTCGCATCTCTGCCGCACCATCTTTCGCATGGCGTCACCCTCTCCGTCGGCCTCGTCTCGCTCCGCCCGCAGGAACGGGCCGAACAGGTCCTCGCCCGCGCCGATGCGGCCATGTACCAGGCGAAACGCGGCGGCGGGAACCAGGTTTCGTCGGTGAACTCGATGGCCATCGATCCGGTGACCGGATGGCCCGGCGAGGATGCTCCGACCGACCCCGCGTGGGACGCCGAGCAGCCCACGTAGGATCAATGCCCGACAACCACCGTTGGTGAAATGTTGGGAGTGCCGTGACCGGCCCGCTGAGCACGTTGATCCTCGCCGCGGGTGAGGGCACCCGCATGCGCTCGTCCACCCCGAAGGTGCTGCACCCGATCGCCGGCCGCCCGTTGGTCGAGCACGCGGTGCGGGCCGCCGCGGGACTGACCCCGGAGCACCTGGTCGTGGTCATCGGCCACGGTCGCGACTCGGTCGGCGCCCGGTTGGCGAAGGTCGGCGAGGCACTCGGCCGCGAGGTCGTCACGGCCGTCCAGGAAGAGCAGAAGGGCACCGGGCACGCCGTGTCGTGCGCGCTCTCGGCGCTCCCCGCCGGGCTGACCGGCACCGTCGTCGTCAGCTACGGCGACGTCCCGCTGCTCGACACCGAAACGCTCGCTTCCCTGGTCGCCGAGCACACCTCCACCGGCAACGCGGTCACCGTGCTGACCGCGGTCGTCGAGAACCCGACCGGCTACGGCCGGATCATTCGCGACGAGAACGGCGTCGTCACCTCGATCGTCGAGCAGAAGGACGCCACCCCCGAACAGCACGAAATCGCCGAAATCAATTCCGGCGTCTACGCCTTCGACGCTTCCGTCCTGGTCGACGGGCTTTCGAAGCTTTCGACCGACAACGCGCAGGGCGAGCTCTACCTCACCGACGTCCTCGGCATCGCCCGCGGCGACGGCAAGGGGGTCGGCGCGCTGGTCATCGACGACCCGTGGGTGACCGAAGGCGTCAACGACCGCGTCCAGCTCTCCGTCCTCGGCGCCGAGCTGAACCGCCGGATCGTCCGTGGCTGGCAGCGGGCGGGCGTCACCGTCGTCGACCCGGCGAGCACTTGGATCGACGCGGGCGTGACCTTGTCTCGCGACGTCGTCATCGAACCCGGTGTCCAGCTGAAGGGCTCGACCTCGGTGGGCGAGGGCGCGCAGATCGGCCCGGACAGCACCCTGGAGAACGTCTCCGTCGGCGCGGGCGCGTCGGTGGTGCGGACGCACGGTTCGGATTCGGAATTGGGCGACGGCGTGAAGGTCGGCCCGTTCACCTACCTGCGTCCCGGCTCCAAACTGGGGACCAAGGGCAAACTCGGCGCTTTCGTCGAGACGAAGAACGCCGACATCGGCGCGGGGACGAAGGTTCCGCATCTGACCTACGTCGGCGACGCGACCATCGGCGAGAACAGCAACATCGGGTGTTCCAGCGTCTTCGTCAACTACGACGGCGTGAACAAGCACCACACCACGATCGGCTCCCATGTGCGGCTCGGCGCGGACAACACGTTCGTCGCCCCGGTGACCATCGGCGACGGCGCCTACAGTGGGGCAGGCACCGTGATCAGGCAAGACGTGCCCCCGGGCGCGCTCGCCGTGTCCACCGGGCCGCAGCGCAACATCGAAGACTGGGTGTCCCGGCGCAGGCCGGGCACACCCGCGGCGGAAGCAGCTTCCGCCGCGAAGCAGGACACCACCGCCGTGTCCGATTCGAATAAGGGAAACGACGGGGAGTCGCCAGCATGAGCTCGAAGTCCGGAACACCGAAGAAGAACCTGATGCTGTTCTCCGGGCGCGCGCACCCGGAGCTCGCGGAAGAGGTGGCCAAGCACCTCAACGTGGCCGTCGTCCCGCAGACCGCGCACAACTTCGCCAACGGCGAGATCTTCGTCCGGTTCAACGAATCGGTGCGCGGGACCGACGCGTTCGTGATCCAGAGCCACCCTGCGCCCATCAACGAATGGGTGATGGAGCAGCTGATCATGGTGGACGCGCTCAAGCGCGCGAGCGCCAAGCGGATCACCGTGATCATGCCGTTCTACCCGTACGCGCGGCAGGACAAGAAGCACAAGGGCCGCGAGCCGATCTCAGCGCGCCTGATCGCGGACCTGTTCAAGACCGCGGGCGCCGACCGGATCATGACGGTCGACCTGCACACCGCGCAGATCCAGGGTTTCTTCGACGGTCCCGTCGACCACCTGCTCGCGCAGAACGTGCTGGCCGCGCACATCAACAAGACCTATCAGGACGAGAACATCACCGTCGTCTCGCCGGACTCGGGCCGGGTGCGCCTCGCCGAGAAGTGGGCGGCGCAGCTGGGTGACCGTCCGATCGCCTTCATCCACAAGACCCGCGACCCGGACAAGCCGAACCAGGCCGTCGCCAACCGCGTCGTCGGCAAGGTCCGCGGCCAGCTGTGCGTGCTGATCGACGACATGATCGACACCGGCGGCACGATCGTGAAGGCCACCGAGGCCCTGCTCGACGAAGGCGCGGCCGACGTCGTCATCGCCTCGACCCACGGCATCCTGTCCGACCCCGCCACCGAGCGGCTGTCGAACTGCAAGGCGCGCGAGGTGATCGTCACCAACACGCTGCCGATCCCCGAGGAGAAGCGGTTCCCCGGGCTGACCGTGCTGTCCATCGCGCCGCTGCTGGCGCAGGCCATCCAGCAGGTCTTCGAGGACGGGTCGGTCACGTCCCTCTTCGACGGCAACGCCTGATCCTCAACGAAGCAGGGGACCTTTGCTACCACTCTCTTTTGGAGAGTGGTAGCAAAGGTCCCCTGCTTCGTTTTCGGCCCCTCGCGAAACGGAGCGCGCCGGCCTCCCCACGTGGCTAGGTTGCCGTCATGGGGAAATTCAAGTTCGGCGTGAACCTGTGGGGCGCCGAGAACCGCGAAAACTGGGTCGCGAAGTGCCGCCGAGTCGAGGCCCTCGGATACGACGTCATCTCCGTACCGGATCACCTCGGCCCGGGGCGGAACGCGCCTTTCCCGGCGCTGACCATGGCCGCCGCGGTGACTCAACGGCCCCGCGTCGGCACGCTCGTCTCCAACGTGCCCTTCTACAACTTCGCGCTCTTCGCGCGCGACGTCGTCACGACGGTGAAGATGACCGGCGATCGGCTGGACCTCGGCCTCGGCTCCGGTCACATGAAATCGGAATTCGACGATGCCGGCCTGCCGTGGATCCCGGCGAAGGAACGCATCGAGCACCTCACCAAGGGCCTTGACCACCTGCGTGAACACTTCGCCACCGAAGGGATCACGCCCCCGCCCCTGCTCCTCGCGGGCAACAGCGACGGCGTGCTCTCCCTCGCCGCCCGCGAAGCCGACATCGTCGGCTTCGCGGGCCTTCGTCAAGCACCGGGAAAGCCGCCGGGCACCTTCCGCCTCGACGACGCCGACCGCATGGACGAACGCGTCGCCTTCTTCCGCTCACACGCGAATGGCCGGGAGCCCGAGCTGAACATGCTCGTCCAGCGGGTCGTGGTCACCGACGACCGGCGCGCGGCCGCCGAGTCCTGGCGTGAAGAGCTCAAGGACCAGGACACCCTCGACGTCGACGTCCTGCTCGAAACGCCCCAATTGCTTTTCGGGACCACCGAGGAGATGGTCCGGCAGCTCCAGGAGCGTCGCGAACGCTACGGCTTCTCCTACATCACGGTGTTCGAGCCGATGCTGGAAACGTTCGCGCCGATCGTGAAGGAACTGTCCGGTCAGTAAGCGACGCAGAAACGCTGACGGCGGCGCTCCGGCTTGTCGATCTCGTCGACGAACGCGATCGCGTAGTCGGCGCCGCTGATCTTCGATCCGCCGTTCTCGTCGGTCAGGAGCACGTCTCCGCCGAGCCGGAACTCGCCGGTCCGCTCGCCCTCGGCCCACGCGCCGAATTCGGCGGCCGGGCTGAGGTAGAACCAATCGACGTCCTCAGGAAGCTTCCGGAACGCTTCCAGCACTTCGGCGTGCGCACCCGCCTCGCCCTTGTACTCGTCCGGGAACTCGGGGGTGTCGATCAGCCGCGGCCCGCCCTCGGCCACGTTCAGGCTGCCGGCCCCGCCGACGACGCCGATCCGCGCGCCGTTGTCCTTCGCGACCTGGGCGATCGAGGGCACCGCATCGAGCAGGCCGCTCTGCCCGTGAACCGCGATGACCAGAACGTCCGCGCCCTTGGCGACGTCGGCCAGGAAGGCCTCGTCGTAGAGCGACCCCGCCCTGGTCCCCTCGCCTTCGGCGTTCCTCGACACCACCAGGACCTCGTGACCGCGGCCGCGTGCCTCCTCGGTGATCTTCCCGCCCGCGTACCCGGTTCCTCCGAACACGACCAACTTCGCCATCACGTTTCTCCCTTTTCATCGGCGACCACGCCGATGCTAAGAACGCGAGTTCGGCTACTTCAACGTATGCAACGCACCCCGAGGTGAGTGTGCAGGTCAGCCACCCAATGCGGCGAACTCGGACTTGAGCTTCTCGCGGACGGCGTTGACGTCGACCGCTGCCCGGACCTCGCCGCGTGCCGACGGCTTCGCCTGCACCTGATAGCTGGCGTTCCGATTCGGCAGTTTGAACTTGACCTCGCAGGTCATGCTCGTCGTGGCGCCGGGTGCCGCGTCGGCGTTCGCCGTACAGCTCTGCCCTCCGAGGGACTGCGCGGTGAAATCGACGGTCAGCGTCAGATGCACGGGCGTCCCGCTCACGCCGCCGATGACGGTGTTGGCGACGTCGATGGTCGCCCGGCAGGTTCCGACGAAGTCCGTGCAGTCCAGCTTGTCGTTGACGACGCTGACGCTGACCTGGGTGAGCGCGTCGAACGGCTGCCCGATTCCGCCGATCGCGCCGTCCAGATCGGTCTGGAGTTTCTTGAGCGCGTCCCCGCCGAGCGGCTCGACCCGCATCTCGGCGCCGAGCGTCTTGCCGCCGGCCGCCGCGACGAGGGAAGGCGCGAAACTGACGACGCGATGCGGCGCGGCGGTGGTCACCCGCAGTGCCCCGAGCCCACTGCCGACGTCGTAGACCTCGGTCCCGTCGGGCAACTTCGACCGGACCGGATCGGTCAGCGGGTTCATCGCGGCCACTGCGGACCTCAGCGTCGACGCGGCCTTACGCGGACTGAGCACCTCGACGGCGTTCACCGGCAGGTCCGAGCTGTCCGTGCGGACCCAGTTGGTGCCGTACTGCTCGCTGTTGCCGAGCCCGTGCGCCTTCCAGTACTCCGGCGTCGCCGAGAGGTACAGCTGTTTGTCCGCCGCGACGACCTGGATGGTCTGGCCGTCGATCGGCAACGCGCCGTGCGCGCTGCCGTTGCGGGTGATCCGGAACTGCAGTTCGGCGGGATTGCCGGAAGCGTCCTTGGTCGTCGACTTGTAGACGACGGCCGGCGCCTGCTCAAGCGCCTTCAGCGCGCTCTCGACAGCGCCGCGCTGCTCGGTACGCCGGTCCGCCCTCTGCTGCTCGGCGGGTGAGATCCCGGCCGCCCCGTCGATCGCGACGTCGCAACCGGCCACGAGGCAGCACAAGGCGGCGATCGCGCCGATCCTCGACCGTCGTGCCGCCATTCCGCCCCCTCTTGTCTCGAGTGCGAGGAGATCACACCTTAGAAAAGGGGTCACGCACCACCGCATCCGCGGGTTCCCGGAGCAGCTGTCACCGACTTGTCACCTGAACGAGCCACCCGGCGGGACCCCGGCACGACCGGTTGGTCTACACTTTCCCGGTCTCGGCGAGGCGGGTTCCGTGAGCACCTGGTGCCCGACGTGATCGACGCGGCGGCTTGAGTGGCCACACGCGGTCGAGCACGCCTGTGGAATTCGCCGCCGAACACCTGAACCGCCCGAACCATCCCCGCCTCAGCATGCTTTCGCTGAACATGTTGGTGAATTGAAGGAGTGCTACACCGTGTCCGAGGTAACCCTGTCCGTCGAGCCCCGCACCGAATTCGGCAAGGGTGCCGCGCGCCGCACGCGTCGCGCCGGCAAGATCCCCGCGGTGCTGTACGGGCACGGCTCGGAACCGCGTCACTACGCCCTGCCCGCCCTCGAGTTCGCCCGCGTCGTGCGTGAGAACGGCAGCAACGCCGTCATCACCCTCGAGCTCGAAGGCAAGAGCGAGCTGGCGCTGACGAAGACCATCGTCGTCCACCCGCTGAAGAACTACATCGAGCACGTCGACCTGCTGGTCGTCATCCGCGGCGAGAAGGTCACCGTCGACATCCCCGTCGTCGTCACCGGCACCCCCGGCCCGGGCACCCTGGTCACCACCGACCTCGACACCATCCAGATCGAGGTCGAGGCGCTGCACATCCCCGAGCAGGTCGAGGTCTCGGTCGAAGGCGTCGAAGCCGGCACCCAGATCCTCGCCTCGCAGGTCACCCTGCCGCAGGGCGCCACCCTGGTCACCGACGCCGACGCGCTGGTCGTCGCCGTGAACGAGTCGCCGTCCGAGTCCTCGCTCGAGGGCGAAGAGGCCGAGGCTGCGGAAGCCCCCGCCGAGGACGCCGAATAAAGTCACCGGTGTGACCGAAGCAGTACTTCCCGGGGCCGGCGAGCAGATCCTGCTCGCCGGCCTCGGCAATCCCGGCCCTCAATACGCGGGCAACAGGCACAACGTCGGCTTCATGGTGCTCGACGAACTGGCCGGCCGCGTCGGCGGCAAGTTCAAAGCCCACAAGAGCGGCGCCGAAATCCTCGAAGGCAGGCTGGCGGGGCGGCGCGTGGTCCTGGCCAAGCCGCGTTCGTACATGAACCTCTCGGGCGGCCCGGTCGTGGGCGCGGCCCGGTTCTACAAGATCCCCCCGGCCGGTGTCGTGGTCGTCCACGACGAGCTGGACGTCGACTTCGGCGCGATCAAGATGAAGCTGGGCGGTGGCGACAACGGCCACAACGGTCTCCGCTCGATCACCAAGTCCCTGGGCACGAAGGACTACTACCGTGTCCGTTTCGGTGTAGGCCGCCCGCCAGGGCGGCAGGATCCGGCCGATTTCGTGCTGAAAGACTTCTCGACGGTCGAACGCAAAGAGCTCGCTTTCGAGATCGATCGTTGCGCCGACGCTGTTGAAGCGCTTATCAGCACCGGCCTCGCGGCGGCCCAGAACACCTTCCACGCTGGGTGAACCCGCTCACATGGCGGTGCGTTACACCTCGTCACTCGAAGGCGTTTCACCACGCCCCTGATCGAGTCGTGGAATAGCGCGAACTCTTCCGGGGAACTCTCAAACCCGTTAGGACGGAATGCGGAGATCGCATTCCCCACCGAAACCGGAGAGAGTTTCATGTCGTTTACGGCCGAAGACATCACCGGCGCCACTTTCCCGAACGCCCCGATCGGGCGGCGCGGATACGCCAAACACGAGGTCGACGCGTTCCTGGAACGGATCGCCGACACGATCTCGGACCGGGACGACCTGACGGCCGCCGAGGTCCACCACGTCATGTTCTCGCGTCCGTTGATCGGAAAGCGCGGCTACGACGAACGCGAAGTCGACGATTTCCTCGACAAGGTCGAGGGGCAACTCGCCCACCGGACCGGCCAGCACGCACTCGGCGTGCCCGGCGCCCGCGAAGCGGACGAGGCGACCGCCGAGCGCGCCGTCCCGGACCGCGGTGCCGTCGAGTCCCTGCGGGAGCGCTAGTGCCCGTCACCGCGTTCGAGGCCAGAACCCGGCAGTTCGACAGGGCGCCGATCGGTGCCCGTGGCTATCACGAACCCGCGGTCGACGCCTTCCTCGAACGGGTCGCGGCGACTCTCGACGGCGACGACGACCTGTCGGTTTCGGACGTCCACAACGTGGCGTTCGCCAAGGCGCCACTGTCGAAACGAGGCTACGACCCGGCAGCCGTCGACGCGTTCCTGCGAGACGTCGAGGGCACGCTGGCCGGACTGTCCCAGTCCTCCGGCTACTACATAGCGCCCGCCCTGGAACACACCCACAACCGCAAGCCACTGTGGCGACGCCGCTGACCAACGGGAGGTGCAGCGAAAGGGCCGGGCCGCGATACTCGCGGGCCCGGCCCTTTCGTGTCAGCTGGTCGCCGCGTTCTTGGCGATCTTGTCCGCGAACTGGACGGCTGTCGCTGCCCGCTTCACCTTGCCCGAGGGCGTCTTGGGCAGGCTTCCTGCCGGGAGCACCACAACGGCGAAGGGCCGCATGTCGACGGCACCGCGTACCTTGGCCGCGACCTCCTTCGCCAGCGCCTTCTCGGTTTCCGGGTCCCCGGCGAGTTTCGATTCGACGACGACGGCGAACCGCTCCCGCCGGCTGCCGGCGTCGAGCCGCACGGCCACGGCGTTCCCCGCCCGCACCCCTTCGACCGAGGTCGCCGCCCGTTCGATGTCGGTCGGATACAGGTTCCGGCCGCCCATGATGATGACGTCCTTGCGGCGGCCGCAGATCACGATCATGCCGTCGACCAGGTAACCGAGGTCGCCGGTGAGCAGCCAGCCGTCCTCGTCCTGTGTCGCGAGCGGACCTTCCATGGTCAGGTACCCCGGCGTCACGGCCTCGCCACGCAGGCGGATCTCCCCGACCTCGCGTTCTCCGAGCACGGTGCCTTTGTCGTCGACGATCTCGGCTTCGAGCCCGTCGAGCGGCGGCCCGAGCACCGCGAAGGACCGGACCTCGTCGGTCCCGCGACGCGGGTCGCCCTCGGGGACCGGCACCGCGCGGTTGTCCGCCTCGAGCGCGTCGGCTTCGACGACGTCGAGCGTCAAGCCTGTGAACAACGGCGCGAACGAAACCGCGAGAGTCGCCTCCGCCATGCCGTATGCCGGGAAGACGCATTCGGCGGGCATCTTGAAGCGTGCCCCGGCATCGACGAACGTCCGCACAGCCGTTTCGTCGATCGGCTCGGCGCCGTTCAGCGCGATCCGAAGCTTCGAGAGGTCGTACGCGTCGTCGTCCTCGACACGGGCCATCCGCCTGCCCACGATCGCGTACGCGAAGTTCGGCGCGGCCGTGGTCGTGCCGTTGTATTTGCTGATCAGCTGCGGCCAGATCAACGGCCCCGACAGGAACTCGAGCGGCGTGATCTTGACGAGTTCGACGCCAAACGTCATCGGGACCGTCAGGAAGCCGACCATCCCCATGTCGTGGAAGGTGGGCAGCCACGAAACCATTACGTCGACGTCGAAATCGAACTCGGCGCGTTCGACCATCGCCTTGACGTTCGAATACAGGTTTCCGTAGGTGATCCGGACCGCCTTCGGGTCGGCTGTCGACCCACTGGTCAGCTGCAGGAGCGCCGTGTCCGATTCGGCCGTCGACACCGGCTCCGCCAGCGGCTCTGCCTCGAGCAGTTCGGTGATGACCTGGAAGGCGATGCCGTGCTCGGTGAGCACCGGCGCCAGCTGGTCGAACGGCTCACCGAGCAGAACGAGGCCGGATCCGATCATCCGCAGCACACGAACGGTGTCCTCGGCCCATTCGGCGAGGTCGGTGCGCTGCGTGGGCTGGTGCAGCATCGTCACGCTGCCGCCGGCGAGCCATACCGCCTGAACCGTCGGCGCGATCAGCGACGGCGCCGCCGCCAATACCGCGACCGCTTTGCCGGGCTCCAGCCCAGCCGTCACCAAGCCCCCGGCGACCCGCTTGGCCTGCTCGTGGATCTCGGCCCAGGTACGCCGAACCGGCTCCTTGGGCTCCCCAGTGACCATTCCCCGCTGCTGACCTCGCCCCGCCGCGGTGGCGACGAGCGTGTCCACGAACCGACTCATGCGCGTCACACTACTGTCCGCGCTGGAAGACCCGCTCGCCGTCGAGTGAACTCATTCGATCGCTTCGGAGGTCTCGAGCCACTGTGCCTCGACCTCCTCCTTCTCCGTTTCGACGGCTTTCAATTCAGTGTTCAGCTCGATGAGCTTCGTCGGGTCGGTCGCCGCGGCGAGCAGCGCCGCATGCAGCTTCTCTTCCTTCGCGTGGAGCTGGTCGAGCTTGCGTTCGAGACGGGACAGCTCCTTCTGCGCCGCGCGTTGTTCCGCGGCGCTCTTCTTGGGCGCGGAGGCCTGCGTATTGCCCGCCTTCCGGTCCCCGCCGGCCTTTTCGAGGCTCTTGACGCGCCGGTCCAGGTACTCCTCGATCCCGCCCGGCAAGTGGGTCACCTGCCCGTCGCCGAACAAGGCGACGATCGTGTCGCAGACGCGTTCCACGAGGTACCGGTCGTGCGAGACGACGACGAGACTGCCCGGCCAAGAATCCAGCAGATCTTCGAGCTGCTGCAAGGTGTCGATGTCGAGATCGTTCGTCGGCTCGTCGAGCAGCAGCACGTTGGGCTCGGCCATCAGGAGCCGGCACATCTGCAGGCGGCGCCGTTCGCCACCGGAAAGGTCTTCGACCGGCGTCCACTGCCTCGACGCGGGGAACCCCAGCTTCTCGGCAAGCTGCGAAGCGGTGAGCTCCTGCTTGCCGAACACGACCCGGCCGGAGACCTCTTCGATCGCCTGCAACACGCGCAGATCACCCGGCAGGTCGTCGAGCTCCTGCCGTAGATGCGCGAGGCTGACCGTCTTGCCCTGGATGCGTCGCCCAGTCTCGGGCTCCGTGTCGCCTCCGAGCAGCTTGAGGAGCGTCGTTTTGCCCGACCCGTTGACGCCGACCAGACCGATCCGATCGCCGGGCCCGATCCGCCACGTGACGTGATCGAGCAGAGTGCGGTCGCCGACGGTCAACGTGGCGTCCTCGATCTCCAGCACGGTCTTCCCCAGCCGTCGACGCGCGAACGCCTGCAGCTCGACCGAATCACGCGGCTCCGGCACGTCGGAGATCAGCGCCTCCGCCGCCTCTACGCGATAGCGCGGCTTCGAGGTCCTGGCCTGCGGGCCGCGACGCAGCCACGCGAGCTCTTTACGCGCCAGGTTCTGCCGCTTTTCCTCGGCCGTCGCCGCCAGCCGCGCCCGTTCGGCCCGCGCGAAGATCCAGTCCGCGTACCCGCCTTCGTACTGCTCGACGCGACCGTTGGTGACCTCCCAGGTCAGGCTCGCGACCGTGTCGAGGAACCACCGGTCGTGAGTGACGACCACGACCGCGATCTTGCGGTTCAGCAGGTGATCCGCAAGCCAGCGCACCCCTTCGACGTCCAGGTGGTTGGTCGGTTCGTCGAGGACCACGAGGTCCAGTTCACCGGTGAGAGCGGCCGCCAGCGCCACCCGGCGGCGTTCGCCACCGGACAGGTTCGCCGTTTCCTTCTCGACGCCGAGAGCGGTGATCCCCAGACCATCCATAATGGACCGGACTCGCGCGTCGGCGGCCCACTCGTGCTCGGCACCGTAGCGCTCCAGCACGACATCCCCGACCGTGCTGCCCTCGGGGAGTTCGGTCCGCTGGGTGACCACGGCCATCCGCAAGCCGCGGACCTGACTGACGCGTCCTGTGTCCGGCTCGCTGATCCCAGCGAGAACCTCCAGCAGCGTCGTCTTCCCACCCCCGTTGAGACCGACGACACCGATACGCTGCCCCTCCGCCACACCGAGCGAAACACCGTCGAGCAGCGGGCGCACCCCGAAGGACTTGCTCACCGACTCCAGGTTGACCAAGTTGGCCATGCCTCAGCCGATCCTTTCCAAAAAGCTCGCACCACAACGAATTAGTCGGTGTCCATTTCGGACACCCTCAGGCGTGCACCCGCGGCGGTGACGGCCGTGGCGCGTCGTCGCCCCCTACCAGCCGGGCTCCGGGCACCGGCCCGTGTGCGACGCGCACCGTGCGGCAGACACCCGCACCGGACAGCTCCGCGGCGACCTCGACGGCCGATTGGGCATCCGCACAGAGAAAGGCACAGGTCGGGCCGGATCCGGAGACGGTGCCGGCGAGCGCGCCCGCGTTGACCCCCGCCCGCAATGTGCGGCGCAGTCCCGGACGCAACGAGACAGCGGCCGCCTGCAAGTCGTTGCCGAGAAGCAGCGCCAGCTGCCGCGGGTCGCCGGACGCCAACGCCTCGACCACCGGAGTGTGCGAACCGATTCGCGGCGGGCTGCCCTCTTCACGCAACCTGTCCAGTTCGCCGAACACCCTGGGAGTCGAAAGACCACGCTGGTCGAAGGCCAGGACCCAGTGGAAGGTGTGCCGCGACAAGACCGGCACCAGTTGCTCACCTCGGCCGGTGCCCAACGCCGTCCCGCCGTAGAGCGCGAACGGGACATCGCTGCCGAGCTTCGCGGCGATACCAGCCAGCTCGTCTCGGGAGATGTCGAGCTTCCAAAGCGACGCGAGACCGACAAGGGTCGCGGCCGCGTCGGCACTGCCACCGGCCATCCCACCCGCTACGGGGATGCCTTTGCGCAGCACCACCCTGACCTTGGACTCGCCGTCCGCCTTGCCGACGTGGGCCGCCAACGCCTGCGCAGCCTTCCAAGCGAGGTTGTTGGCCCCTGTCGGTACGGAACCTTCGCCTTCCCCGTAGACCTCGACGCCCGGGTCCTCGGTGACCGCGACGGTCACCTCGTCGGTCAAGGAAAGCGCCTGGAACACGGTCACCAGCTCGTGGTAGCCATCCGGGCGTACGTCACCGACCGACAGGTGCAAGTTGACCTTTGCGGGAACCCTGACGGTCACTGGGGGCGGTACGACGGCGAGCACCTGTCAAGCCTACGTGGCCGCTCCACTTGCGCCGTCACCAGGAGAAAAGAGAACAGGACGAGTCGGACACGAACGGGCCGCCCCGGACTGAATTCGTCCTGGGCGGCCCGTTCGTGGAGGAATCAGGCGGCGACGCCCTGCGGTCCGCGGACCGGGTGGGTCACGTGGCCGCCGCGTTCGGCGATCCAGGCGAGCGCGGCGTCCGCGCGCTCACCGCGCACACCGAGACGGAACCGGCCGACCGGCGTGTCGCCGATCCGGGTCAGACCGCCACCGATCGTGGCGAGTTCGACGTCGAAGCGACCGGCGGCTTCCGGGAGCAGCGCACCGACCGAGGCGAAGCCGACGAGCACGACGTCCACCGCGCGGTCGTACTTCGAAGCCTGCGCCCGCCCGGTCTCGATCGCGGGGAGGAGCGCCTGCGCGGTCCGGCTGTTCGGGTCCGAGACGAGGTCGAGCACGGTCCCACGTTCGATGATCGCCCCGGCCTCCAGGACCGCGACGTCGTCGCAGACCCGGCGAACCACGCCGGCGTCGGGAGTGGTGAGCAGCACGGTGACTCCGAGCTCGGCGCGCGCCCGGTCGAGCACGGTCAAGACCGCGCCGGACTCCTCGGACTGCACACCCGCGGTCGGGTCGTCGGCCAAGAGCACGGACGGCCCGGCGGCCAGCGCCTTGGCGATGGCCACTCGGCGCAGCTGCCCTTCGGACAGCTCGCCCGGCCGCTGCCCCGCACGGGGGGTGAGCCCGACCAGGTCGAGCAGGTTGCCGACCCGGTTGCGACGCTGCGGTCCGTCGAGGCCGAGCTGCTCGAGCGGCGAAGCGATGTTGCCGGCGATGGTGCGCTCGGCGAGCAATTCCGGTTTGGTGCTCACGACGCCGACCTGCCGACGGATTTCGCGCAGACGGCGTCCGTCGAGGGTTCCGGTGTTGAGGCCGTCGAGCCGGACGACACCGCGGTCGGGACGCTCCTGAAGGCCGATGCAACGGGCGAGGGTCGACTTGCCGGAGCCGGCCGGGCCGACGACCCCGAACAGCGAGCCCGCTTGGATGTCCACGCTTACATCGCGCAGTGCGACGACGGGATTTCCGTTGAGGGGAAAGGATTTGGACAGGTTTTCGACAGTGATCACGAAAGGCTCCATGCGAATGGGGCGCTGCTTCTTTCGAGCGCGCCGACCGTCACCGAGTAACCGTCCGAGAAGGGACGGATTTCAGAGGTAAGGGAGAAGGACTCAGGCAGTAACGGTGGAGCGTCGACACGCACTTACCGTGCGGCGACCTTCATCGACGACACGTCGCCTGGTCAGCAGGAGCGGGTGGGTGACCCTGTTCATTAGACACAGCCTCCATCGGTCCTGGCGGTAGCACCTGCCCTGTGGAGGGTGGTTGCTGCGACTTCGGCGAGCCAGGTCTCTCAGTCGCTCGGGATGGCCCACTGAGTAAAACCGATCCCACTAGATGAAAGCAAGCGCGTAGGCGCAGATCACACGTCTGGTCGCGTCCATTATACAGGATCCGCTGTCCATATATTGGAACAGTGATCGGCGGCGCCGGCTTCCGTCAGGCGCGCTACCTGCTAAGACAACGGTGGCTCATACAGATCCAGAAGAAGGCTTACGCACTTGTGCTGACCTGGCCCAGCCCGCGTCCGCGCGGCGCCGGTCACACTTGCGGCAGGCGATCAGCCGGCGGCCGCGGCGATCCGCGCGAACTGATGAACATCCAATTGCTCACCGCGGGTCTTGGGATCGATACCCGCCTTCTCGAGCAGTTCCCCCGCGCGTTCGGCGGAACCGGCCCATGACGCCAGCGCGGCTCGCAAAGTCTTCCGCCGCTGGGAGAAGGCGGCGTCGACCACCGCGAACAGTCTTTCCCTGTCCACGGACGACACCACATCACCCCGTTCGAAGGCGACAAGCGCGGAGTCCACGTTCGGAACCGGCCAGAACACCGCGCGAGGCACCGCGGCGACCTTGCGCGTCTTTCCGTACCAAGCGAGCTTGACGCTTGGCACGCCATAAGTCCGGCTCCCCGGGCCGGCCGCCATCCGGTCCGCGACCTCAGTCTGGACCATCACAAGGCCACTGGTCAGCGACGACAGCTCGGCGAGCAGGTGGAGCACGACGGGAACGGCGACGTTGTACGGCAGATTCGCGACGAGCGCCGTCGGCCGCGCGGGCAGGTCGTCCGCGGTGATCCGCAACGCGTCCGCGCCGACGACCGTCAGTCGTTCGGCCCCGCCCCGTTCGGCCACGGTGTTCGGCAATCGCCCGGCCAGCACGGGATCGATTTCGACCGCGACGACCTCGGCGCCGGTCGCGAGCAGCCCGAGCGTCAACGAGCCGAGGCCCGGCCCGACCTCCAGCACGATGTCGCCTTCGCCGACCCCCGAAAGGTCGACGATGCGTCGCACCGTGTTGGGATCGTGCACGAAGTTCTGGCCGAGCTTCTTGGTCGGACGTACGTCCAGCTCGGCCGCCAGCGCCCTGATCTCCGCAGGACCGAGCAGTTCAGTCACCCGACGATCGTAACCAGCCCCGGCAGGCCACGATTGGCCGGTGGACGACGTCGTACTCGAAGGCGGGAAAGTCCGGCTGCGCGACTGGAGGCCGAGCGACCTCCGACCTCTTCGCGATCTGCTCGATCCCACACGGCCTTGGCACGAAACGAACGGTCCCTACTTCGGTACCCCGACCGCGGCGGCCGCCGACTCGACGGCACGCGAACTCACCACCATCAAGGCCGAGCCACCCGATCCCCGCACCAGCCTCGCCGTATGCGACCTGAGGGACGACAGGCTGATCGGCAGGGTCAGCTGGTACTGGGAAAGCAGGCAGACCGACTGGCGGCGGATGGGGCTGGTCATCTACGACGAACGTTATTGGGGCGGCGGGTACGGCACCGACGCCATGCGTATGTGGACGACCTACCTGTTCGCCCGCACCGACACCCTCCGCCTGGACTTCGCCACGTTCTCGGGGAACCCCGGGATGATCGCCGTCGGGCGGCGGCTGGGGTTCGTCGAAGAAGGCCGGTTCCGACGCGCTCGACGCTGGCCCGGCGGAGTGCACGACGCCGTCGTCTACGGGGTGCTCCGTGAGGAGTGGGACCAGATGCGTCGCCCGAGCCATGGGCAGGCCTGATCCGGCCCCACCATCCGGATGGCTTTTCCGAAGCGACACGCATCCCACTCAAGGGTGATGGGCGCAGGTTCGCGCAGCCGGAGCGTAATGATCATCCACCCGATCGATACCGTGCATTCGTTCGAATATGCCTCGACAATCGAGGGATGACCAGCACAAACATTCCCAAGGCCTTCCCGCTCAATCTGCCGGAAGGTGACGCCGAACTGCTTCTCGACGAGTTGCAGACGCGGCTACGCGAAGGGCGACGTCTTGTCGCCGAAGTCGGCCAGATCCTGGCCGAGATCGAGTCACGTGGTGTCCGTGATCTCTACGGACACAACTCGATCGCCGTCTTCTACGAGCATGTGGCCCGGGTACCTCGAGCAGAGGCTCAGAGAGTGACCGGCAGAGCGCTGGCGCTCAATTCGAGACGGGCGCGCGACGGCACGTCGATCGACCCCGTCGCGCCCCTGACCGGTACCTCGGCCACCACCGGCGCGCTGGCCGAGGCCAGTATCGACCGGATCGTCACGGTCATGAAGAAGCTGCCCGAGCACGTCACCGCGAGCGCACGGCTCGAGGCCGAGAAGGGCTTGGTCGAGCTCGCCTGCGTCGCGAGACCGCGCGACGTCACGGTGGCGGGCACAGATCTGCTCGCACAACTGAACCCTGACGGAAACCCCAAAGACGACCCCGCTCCGAACCATCAGCGAAGCCAATTCTGGTTGCGCCAGAAACGAACCGGCCGTTGGGACATGCGCGGCGACCTCGACCCCGAGACAGGCGCCCGCCTGAACGCGCTCCTGGTGCCGCGGGCCTATCCAGCCCCCGGCGGAGAAGCCGATGACCGTGCACCGGCCGAGAGACGCGGCGACGCGTTCGCGGAGATCGTCGATCTCGCGGAGGCCGGCCCCGACATCCCCATGCCCCGGCAGACCTCGGAACGGGCCCCTGAACAGCCTCAGCCCGCAGAGCCCGGCGAGGGACCCGCGAGCCGTCCCACGTCCACCCAGGCGCGACCACAGGGCCGCCAAGGCCCTCATCGCGGCGGAGGCGTTCGAGAGGGCACTGCGGCTGAAGGCTCCCGGAATGTCGCCCACATACGTCCCCCTCGTTGGTGGGCACGACTCTCGAGACCGAGATCCGGAAACGCGACACAACCTCAGAAGCCTCTAACGGCCTGAAGGCCACCTTGCGGGCAAACCCACATGGTGACCTTCAGGAAAGGAGAATGATCTGGCGTCAGGCCTTCTTGCCGCAGTGCGGCCAAGCGCTGTAGCCACCACGCGCGTCGCGGACCTTCTCGGCGACAGCGATCTGCTGGGCCTTGCTGGCCTGGTGCGGGTACGCGGCGTACTGGTCGCCACCGTAAGCGTCCCAGGTGCTCTTGTTGAACTGCAGGCCACCGTAGTAGCCGTTACCGGTGTTGGCGGCCCAGTTACCGGTCGACTCGCACTGCGCGATGCGGTCCCAGGCGCCGGCGTCTCCGATGACCGGATCGGCGGGCTTCTTGGTACCGACCTTGACGATCTTGGGCTTGGCCTCGGTGATGACCTCTTCCGAGACCTTCTCGCGGCCGACCTCTTTACCGTTGCGCTTGGTGACCTTGTAGGTCACGGTCTTCTGCCCTGGGGTGCCCGGGTCCTCGACCTTGGTCTTGCCCTTTTCGAGCTCCGGGTCGTCGACCCTCTGCTCGGGCGGCGCGATTTCCTCGTTCTGCTTGACCATGGTGACGCCGGTCCGGCTGATGTGGACCTCGGCGCCGTCGACCAGCTTGACGTCGAGGCCGCCGACGGCCTCGTCGTCCGGGCCGAGGGTCATCCGGAGCTCACCGAGGAATTCCTGGGTGGTCACCGAGTTGGTCTGAACCTTTCGCGGTTCGTTCGCGCCGTCGTAGACCGTGACGTTCTTGAGGGTCTTGACCTCGACGGTGGCGCCCTCGAGCGGCAGCTCACCGTTCTGCGGGAGCGAAGTCCAGGTGCCGGCCTTGGCGAGGTCGGCGCGACCGAGCTGGTTCAACGCCTCGCCGAGGTTGGTCGCGCGGACCCAGGACTCCTGCTGGGGTGCGCCGTCGACGATCAGGTTCAGCTTGCGGCCGCGCTCCAGCTTGATGACGCCGCCGTCGCCGACCTCGGCCTGAGGCGAGGGCGAGAGCGAGTCGTGCGCGCCGACTGAAAGACCGGCGTCTTCGAGGACCTCACCGACGGTGTCGCCGAAGCTGTGGACGGTCTGCTGCTTGCCGTCGATGTCGAGCGTGACGCTCTTGTTCATCGCCATCGCGGCCGCGCCGCCACCACCGAGGGTGAGCAGTACCGCCATGACGGTCCCCTTGAGGAACCGCTTCTTCCAAACACGGGTCGCGCTCGAAATGACCTCGTCCTTGGTCGCGGCCTTCATCGGCGCGCCCGCGGTGCGGTCTTCGGCCATTTCGTCCGGAATGACGATCGGCGGGAGCATGGTGGTCTCGGCGCTGATCAGGCGGATCAGCTCGTCGACGTCGACGTCGATCTCCGCCATCAGGGTGTCGGCGTCGGGGCCGAGCGCGGCCAGGACGTCCTGATGCGTGATGCGCGGATCGTCGGAGTAGTCCAGCTCGCCGTACTGAGTGTCGCGGTCGAGCACGGCAACCGAACCGGAGGAAGCGAAGGTGTTCGTCTCTGCGCCGAGGCGCGAGCCATCCTGCCTACTGCTACCAGTCACTGGGTCGTTCCCTTTCCCAAGACGTCGAGGAGCTCGACAACCACTCCACTACGTCCTTCGTCTCGATGCGCACTTCGGCACACCTCTAGAAGTCCGACACCCGCAGCCAGCGCCATCGTCACGGTTCCAGGCCGTACCGCTCCTGGTTCCGCTTCCCCGACGTGCACTGACGTGACTGTGGGCGTATCAGCCGGAAACCGCATGAGCGGGTACCGACCGGCACGATCACGGGACAGTAACGAACCTCGCCGGGTTGCGCAAACACCGCCCGGAGTGTCGTGACGTTGGTCACTCATCAGAGTGGAGCATTGTTGATCACTAATGTCGCAATCCGTTCAACCGGAGGTGACTGTCGGCAAACGGAAGACCCGCTCAGCGGTCTTTCGCACCGATTCGGCCACCTCGTGCACCGCCTCGCCTCTGAAGGAGGCGAGGTGCCGAACCGTGTAGGCGGCGCAGTAGGGCTCGTTCGGCCGGCCACGGAACGGATGCGGGGTCAGGAACGGAGCGTCCGTTTCGACGAGGTACTGGTCCGCCGGAACGATTCGCGCCGCCTCGTGGAGTCCGCGGGCGTTGCGGAAACTGACCGTTCCCGCGAACGAGAGGACATATCCCGCGTCGACGCACCGGCGCGCGATGTGCTCGTCCCCCGAGAAACAGTGGAAGACGACCTGCTCGGGCGCGCCCTCTTCCTCGAGGATCCGGAGGACGTCGTCGTGGGCGTCTCGATCATGGATCATCAGCGGCTTGCCGATGCGCTTGGCGAGATCGATATGCCACCGGAAGGCGTCCTGTTGGGCGTCGTGGGGCGAATAGTCCCAGTAGTAGTCGAGGCCGGTCTCGCCGACCGCGACCACTCGGGACTCTTTCGCGAGACTCTCCACTTCGGACTTCTCGGCCTCGCCGAACTCCTTGGTGCGCGTGGGATGGATCGCGACGGCGGCCCAGACCCGAGGGTCCCAAGTAGACGCTTGCGCGGCCCAGCGAGCAGCCGCCAGATCGTCCGCGACGGTGATCACCCGTGACACACCGGCGCGTTCGGCGCGATCGACCATGGCTGTCACATCAGCCGCGGTGACCGCGCCGCACGCGTCGAGGTGGGTATGGGCGTCCACCACCGAAACCGGCAACCTGTCCGGGATCGGCGGCGGCTCCTTCTTCTCCGCACCCATCAGTTGCTCATTTCGAGATCGGCGCCCATTCGGGACCGGTCTCGCCGAGTTCCGGGTCCAGCTTGGCGAACAGCGGGGTCGGCTTCTCCAGCGGCTTGCCGACCTCGATCGGCACGGACTTCCAGCGCGCCTGCTCGGCCTTGTAGTCCCCGGTGATGATGGGGTTGATCCGGCCGGGGATGTCGAGGTCCTCGACTTCCTGAAGCTCCGGCTGGGCCGCCCAGACGCCGGTGCCGCCGAGGGCCTCGTGCACCTTCTGCGCCGAGTGGGGCAGGAAGGGGGTCAGCAGCGTGTTGGCATCGGAGACGACCTGCAGTGCGGTGTGCAGAACACTGTCGCGCCGCGCGGGGTCGTCCTTGAGCTTCCACGGCTCCTGGTCCGAGAGGTACCGGTTGGCGGCGGTGACGACGCGCATGGCCTCGCTCGCCGCCGCCTTGAACCGCGACCGCTGCAGGTGGGCACCGGCGGTGTCGAACGCCTTGCGGGAGAGCTCCTTGAGCTCCTCGTCGGCGGCCGTGGGGGCGTCGGGACGCGGGATGGCCCCGACGTTCTTATGCGCCATCGAGATCGACCGGTTGACGAGGTTGCCCCACTCGTTGGCCAGCTCGAAGTTGGTCCGGCGAACGAACTCGTCCCAGGTGAAGTCGGTGTCCTGGGTCTCGGGACCCGCGACGGAGATGAAGTACCGCAGCGTGTCCGGGCCGAAGTCGCGCAGGAAGTCGTGGACGTAGATCACCGTGCCGCGCGAGGTCGAGAACTTCGAGCCGCTCATCGTGAGGAACTCGCTGGAAACGATCTCGTCGGGCAGGTGCAGCTTGCCGTACTTGCCGGGCACGCCGCCTCGGTCGCCCTCGCCGTTGTGGCCGAAGAGCAGCGCAGGCCAGATCTGGGCGTGAAAGGTGATGTTGTCCTTGCCCATGAAGTAGTAGGAGCGGGCGTCCGGGTTGCTCCACCACTCCTGCCAGGCGTCCGGGTTGCCGGTTCGGCGCGCCCACTCGACGCTCGCCGAGAAATAGCCGATGACCGCGTCGAACCAGACGTAGAAGCGCTTGAGCGGCTGGTCGCGCCAGCCGTCCAGCGGGATCTTCACGCCCCAGTCGAGATCGCGGGTGATCGGCCGCGGCCGCATGTCGTCGATCAGGTTCTTCGTGAAGTTGAGGACGTTCGGGCGCCAGTCGGTCTTGCTGGACAGCCACTTGCCCAGGGTTTCGACGAACGCGGTCAGGTCGAGGAAGTAGTGCTCGGTCTCGACGAACTTCGGCGTTTCACCGTTGATCCGGGACTTCGGGTTGATCAGCTCGGCCGCGTCGAGCTGATTCCCGCAGTTGTCGCACTGGTCACCGCGCGCGCCGTCGTAGCCGCAGATCGGGCAGGTGCCTTCGATGTACCGGTCAGGAAGGGTGCGGCCGGTCGAGGGGCTGATCGCGCCACGGGTCGTCTTGGGGACGACGTAACCGTTGCGGTGCAGCGCGAGGAAGATCTGCTGCGTGACCTCGGCGTGGTTACCGGTGGTGGTGCGGGTGAACAGGTCGTAGGTGAGGCCGAGCCCCTGCAGGTCCTGGCCGATCTGGCGGGTGTACTTGTCGGCCGTCTGCTGGGAGGTCAGACCTTCCTTGTCGGCCTGGACGGTGATCGGGGTGCCGTGTTCGTCGGTACCGGACACCATGAGCACCCGGTTGCCGGCCATTCGCTGGTAGCGGGAGAAGACGTCGGACGGGACGCCGAATCCGGACACGTGGCCGATGTGGCGGGGGCCGTTGGCGTAGGGCCAGGCCACCGCAGTCAACACTGGGGTGCTCATGCTTGTTTAGCCTACGGACGTCGTCTAAGGCATTGTTGTCCGGGAGAGGATCGGAGGCCTCGGTGTCCGCCACGCGTCTGCTGGTGCTGGGTGTCGTGCGCATGTACGGGAAGGCACACGGCTATCAGGTCCGGCGCGAGCTTCTCTCGTGGGCGGCCGACAAGTGGGGCAACGTCCAGCCGGGTTCGATCTATCACGCGCTGAAGAAGATGACCACCGAAGGTCTTCTGGAACAGGTCGAGGACGTCGAAGCGGGCGGTGGGCCCGACAGGATCGCGTACAGGCTGACCGAAGACGGCGAGACCGAGTTCCTCGTGCAGCTCGGCAGGGCGCTGTCGAGCGACGACGCCACGGGGTACTCGCTTTCGGCGGCCGTCACCTTTATGCCGACGCTGCCCCGCGCGCAGGTGCTGGCTTTGCTGAAACAGCAGCTGGCGAATATGGAAGCGCACGCCCAGTCGACCCATTACGCCCGTGAACACGCCGTCGACCTGGGGAAGCCTCCCCACGTGAGCGAGCTGTACCGCCTGTGGAGCGTGCACGCGGAAGCGAACGTGACCTGGATGCGGGATTTGATCGGCCGTCTTGAAGCCGGCGAGTACGTGATGGCGGGCGAGGGCGACGAAGCCGTATTCGGCGCGCCGCCCAAGTAATCAAATTTGACCACGGAACGACTCCTAGGGCACAGTGCGTCCAGCCACTAGTCAAACTTGACTAGCTGCGCTTCGAAAGGAGTAGACATGATCAAGGCACGCGGCCTTGAGCGGCGCTTCCGCCGCAAGGGCCGCAATGGGGGCGAGGTCCACGCCGTCAAAGGCGTCGATCTCGACGTGTCGGCCGGGGAACTGGTCGGCTTCCTCGGACCGAACGGCGCGGGGAAGACCACGACCCTGCGCATGCTGACGACGCTGCTCAAGCCCACCGCCGGTGAGGCGACGGTCGGCGGCTGCGATCTGCTCGCCGACCCACTGGGGGTGCGCCGGCGAATCGGCTACGTCGCCCAGGGCGGCGGCACGGCGCCGGCGAGCAAGGTCGTCGAGGAGATCGAGTTCCAGGGCAGGCTGTACCGGATGAGCAAGGAGGACGCGCTCGCGCGCGGTGCCGTCCTCGCCGAGCAACTGGACCTGGCCGGGCTCGACCAGCGGACGACCGCGACGCTGTCGGGCGGGCAGCGCCGGCGGCTCGACATCGCGCTCGGGCTGATCCACTCGCCCGGGCTCGTCTTCCTGGACGAACCGTCGACGGGGCTCGACCCGCAGAGCCGGGCGAACCTGTGGGACCACATCCGCAGGCTGCGCGACGAGCAGGGAGTCACGGTCTTCCTGACCACGCACTACCTCGACGAGGCCGACGCGCTCTCCGACCGGCTGATCGTCATCGACGACGGGAAGATCGTCGCCGAAGGCACACCGGACTCGTTGAAAGCGAGGGTTTCCGGCGACAGTGTCGTCATCGGGGTCTCACCGGAATCGGCGGCGGAGACCGCGGAGGTCGCGGGCCGCCTCGAAGGGGTGCACGAAATGACCGTCACCGACGGCACCGTGCGTTTCCGCGTGCCACGTGGGGACACCGCGATGCCGGAACTGCTGCGGGCGCTCGACGCGCGCGGCATCGCGATGGCGTCCATGCAGGTGCACCGGCCGACGCTCGACGACGTGTTCCTGACCCTGACGGGCCGGAGCCTGCGCGACGCCGAAGAAGGCGCGCCGATCGACGACGCGGCGGAGAAGGAGGCCACGCATGTTGCATGACACCTGGTTGATCTTCCGCCGCGACATGCTCGCGGCGTTGCGCAACCCGACGTGGCTCGTCATCGGCATCATGCAGCCGCTCCTCTATTTGTTCTTCTTCGGACCGCTTCTGGTGAAGGCGCTCAACGCACAGGGCCTGTCCGATGTGGACGGATGGATGATCTTCACGCCGGCGATCATCGCGCAGCTCGCGTTGTTCGGCAGCTCGTTCGTCGGGTTCGGGCTCCTCGCGGAGTTCCGCTCGGGCGTGGTCGAACGGATGCGGGTCACCCCGGTGAGCCGGGTGGCGTTGCTGCTGGGCAAGGTGCTCGCCAACGCGTTGCAGACCGTCGTCCAGGCCTTGCTCATCATCGCGCTGGCGTATCTGGTCTTCGATCTGAACGCGCCGTTCGGCGGTGTCGTGCTCAGCCTGTTGATCGTCTTCCTCCTGTCGGTCACGTTGGCGTCGTGCTCGTACGCGCTGGCGCTGACCCTCAAGAGCGAAGACGCCTTCCCGGCTTTGCTCAACGCGGTTCTCATGCCGCTGCTGCTGCTTTCCGGAATCTTGATCCCGATCACCGCGGGCTCGGCGCCGGATTGGCTGTACACGATTTCCCGGATCAATCCGTTCCGGCACGTGGTGGACGTCGAGCGGAACAGTTTCCGCGGCGACTTCTCGATGGACGCTCTGTTCACCGGGAGCGTCGTGGTGCTGGTCATGGCCGTTCTGGCCATCTGGTGGGGCTCGCGGACGTTCCAACGCGAAAACGCCTGAGACACGCTGTACCGAAAGGTCACCTTGCGGCCGCTCCGCGGACGTAAGGTGACCTTTCGGTCGTACTGGGGCGAAATTCGAGGTGTGTGGGTTTGATAGATCCGGAAGGTGAGCACGGCGTCACCCTGTCCCACCGTGAGGTGGTGACGGATTGGGCGGCGGTGCGTGGCGCCGACATCCGGTTCGCGTCGGTCACCGTCACCGAAAACACGAACTGGCGGGACGCCGCGGCGGAACGCAATCTGGCCGGCGCGCAGCACGCCGGTATCCACACCGGCGCGCGGCACTACGCACGCCCTGGCGCCGTCCATGACCAAGCCGACCATTTCGTGCGGACGGCGAGCGCGCTCGGCGCCTTCGCACCCGGTTCGCTCGCGCCCGCGCTCGAAGTGGAGGCGCCCAGCGTCGACGACCGGTTCATCAAGGCGTGGATCAAACACGTCAGGCAAGCGGCGCGCGTCGAACGGGTCCTCGTGTACGCGGGGCTCGACTGCTGGACGGACCGTTTGCGGCCGGACAAGTGGGCGGACAGCGAAGTGGTGTTGTGGCTGGTCAGGCACAACGAAATCCCGGGAAGGCCGGGATGGTTCCACTCGCGGCTGGGATTGCATCAGCACGGATTCGGCACCGGGTTGCCCGGCGTGGACGGACCGATCGCACAGGACGCCGTGGTCTATCCCTTCAAGCTCACGGACGTGCTGTTGTAATGCTCACTCCGTGACGACGGATGTGCACGACGTCACCACGTGGTCGCGGATCTCACTTTCCCGCGGGCGCGGGTTGCCTTTCCGGCCACTCTGACGGCGACAATGTCGCGTGCGGTTGATGTGCCGGAGGCTGCGGACGGACGTCGGGCCCGAACGGGCACTGGCGGTCCTCGGGGTACGCGCCGAGAAGCTCGGGCTCGCGCCGCCCGCCGCGCTTTGCGGAGAGTGGTTCTCGTCGCGTGCGGTCATCGCGCTGAGCGCTTCCTTGACTCCGGTCCATGACGTGGCCGAAGCGTTCGCGATCCCCACCCGGATGCCTGACGTTCGCGACGCGGCACCCGGCACGGTCGGAGGTGGCTGGTTCGGCTACCTGAGTTACGACCTGACCGACCCCTCGGGCCGCTCCGGGGCGCTTCCGCCTGCCGCGTGGGGCTGGGTCGACCGGGTTCTCCGGCTGGACGCGGACGGGGCGTGGTGGTTCGAAGCCCTGGTTCCCGACGGCGATCCGGATCCGGTCGACGAGGTGTCCGCGGTGGAATCCGCGCTCGCCGAGCTTCCCGAGGCGACGATCTGGAGTTCCGGACCGTTGTCACGGCCGCTTCCTTCGGAGCACTTCGACGCCGTCAAGGCGTGTGTGCACGCGATCGAAGCCGGCGAGCTTTTCCAGGCGAACATCTGCGCCCGCTTCAGCGGAAGGTTCACGGGCGATCCGATCGCGCTGTTCGCCGAAGGCGTGCGTCGCCTGGGAGCCCGCCGGGCGGCGTTCCTCGCCGGCGACTGGGGCTCGGTCGTGTCGTTCTCCCCTGAGCTTTTCCTTGCCAGGCATGGACGACACGTCCGGTCGACGCCGATCAAGGGCACCCTGCCTCGGCGGAACGCCGCGGACGAACACCTCGCGCGACGGCTTCGGGAATCCACCAAGGACGTCGCCGAGAACGTGATGATCACCGATCTCGTCCGCAACGATCTCGGCCGGGTGTGCGCCACCGGCAGTGTGCGTGTCCCCGAACTGCTCGCGGTCCGGCCCGCCCCGGGGGTCTGGCATCTCGAGTCCACTGTGGAGGGATCGCTCGCCGACGGGATCGACGACGCGGCGTTGCTCGCGGCCACGTTCCCGCCGGGTTCGGTGACGGGCGCGCCGAAGATCCGGGCGCTGGATCTGATCGCCGAGCTGGAGCCCACCGCGCGCGGTGTCTACACCGGCGCGATCGGGCTCGCCTCGCCGATCGCCGGAGTGGAACTGAACGTCGCGATCAGAACCTTCGAAATCCACGAAGGCACGATCGCGCTCGGAGTCGGCGGCGGGATCACCGCCGACTCCGACAGCGAAGCGGAATGGCAGGAATGCCTGCACAAGTCCGCTCCGCTGGAGCGCTTGCTCGGCTGACCTACTTGGCGGGGTCCAGCAGGAGCTTGCCCATCGTGCCGCGCGAACGCAGGGCCTCGTGGGCGGCGCGCGCGTCGGACAGCGCGTACTCGCCTCCGGCGATGGCCCGGACCCGGCCGGCGAGAGCCAGCTCGAAAAGCTCGTCGAGCGCGCGCCCGAATACGTTGCCGGGGAGCTTGAAGGCGTGCGGCAACCACATCCCGGCCACGGCGGTGCTGTGCCTAAGGAGGTTGCGGGCTTCGATCGGCTTCGGGTTCTCGCGGCTGGCCATGCCGTAGAACGCGAGACGGCCGAACGGCGCGAGGGCCGCGATGCTCTGGTCCGTGACCGGGCCGCCGGTCATGTCGAGCACGATGTCGACGCGCTTGCCGCCGTTCGCCTCGCGAAGCGCGTCGGTCATGTTCTCGGCGCGCGAATCGATGGCGACGTCGGCGCCGAGTTCGAGGGCGAGGGCGCGCTTCTCGTCACTGCTGGCGGTCGCGATGACCCGGCTCGCTCCCCATGCCTTCGCGAGCTGCACGGCGATGGAGCCGACCCCGCCCGCGGCCGCGTGCACGACGACGGTTTCGCCGGGTTCGAGGTGCGCGCTCTTGCGCAGCAGGAGCGAGGCGGTGGTGCCCTGGACGATGAAGGAGAGCGCGGTCAGATCGTCTACGCCGTCGGGAACGGCGAAGCTGGTGACGTCGTCGGCAACCGCGCGCTCGGCATAGCCGCCACCGCCGTTGAGCAGGGCGACGACCCGCTCGCCGTCGGCGGTACGGCCCACGACCTCGCCGCCGGGGACAAGCGGAAGCTTGCTCGGTGCGAGATACGAGTTTTCGGCTTGGTGCGTGTCGGCGTAGTTGATACCGATCCGATCGACCTCGACCAGCCGCTGACCTGGGCCGGGGACGGGATCGGGAAGGTCGACGAGGTTGAGCACCTCGGGTCCGCCGAACTCGGTCACCTGTACTGCGCGCATCCGCATCCTCCTCGTCGAGACGAGACATTCTTGCATATGTCTCATCCATGAGACATGGCGTGATATGTTTCACTTATCGAAACCGAACTCGAACGCCAGCTGACTTCGCCGCGCCCGGACGCCTTGCGCGCGTTCACGATCGCGCGCGCCCGCTTCCTGGAGGGGCGCCGGGTGGACATGGGCGAACTCGCGGGCGAGCTGGGGATCAGCCGGGCGACCCTGCACCGATGGGTCGGCGGCCGGGATCAGCTGCTCGGCGAGATCCTTTGGTCGATGACCGTGGAGGTCTTCGAGGCGCGCTCTTCCGGCAAGCTCGGCCGCGGCGCCGGAGGGATCGCGGAGCTCGTCGGCACCTTCGTCCGGACCGTGAACGGCTCGAAACCGTTCCGGGAGTTCCTGCGCAACGAGCCCGAGCGGGCGTTGCGGATCCTGACGACGAAGGCCAGCGTGGTGCAGAGCCGCGCGATCGCGAAGATGCGCGAATTTCTGGACGAAGAGGTCGAGGCCGGGCGGCTCACTCCGCCGCTGCCGGTCGAAGACCTGGCTTATCTGCTGGTGCGGATCGGCGAGTCCTTCATCTACACCGACGTCATCACCGGCGCCGAACCCGATGCCGGAAAGGCGCACGCGGCCGTGACGGCCTTGTTGTCCTAGCGCTTGCGGGACGCGAGAACGGCGTCGTAGAGCTCCTTCTTCGACACCCCGGTCGCCTCGGCGACTTCGGCGGCGGCGGACTTGAGGCGTTCGCCTGCCGAGACCCGCGAAGTGACCTCCGAGACCAGGTCCTCGACGCTCACCGAACGCGGCGGCGCACCCGCGAGAACGACGGTGATCTCGCCCTTGACCCCCTCGGCGGCCCAAGCGGCCAGATCCGGCAGATTGCCGCGTTTGACCTCTTCGTAGGTTTTGGTCAGTTCGCGGCAGACGGCGGCCCGGCGCTCGGGGCCCAGGACCTCGGCGGCGTCGGCGAGCGTGCTCGCGAGGCGATGCGGGGATTCGAAGAACACGGCCGTACGGGGCTCGTCCTTCAACGAGCCGAGCCATTTCGCACGTTCACCGGGCTTGCGCGGAGCGAAACCTTCGAAACAGAACCGGTCGCAGGGCAGGCCGGACAGTGCGAGCGCTGTGGTCACCGCGGACGGGCCGGGCAGGCAGGTCACCGGCACCTCCGCCTCGACGCAGGCCGCCACCAGGCGAAATCCGGGATCCGAGACACTCGGCATCCCCGCGTCGGTCACCAGGACCACCGTCTCCCCCGATTGAAGCGATTCGAGCAGTTTCGGCAGACGGGCGGTCTCGACGTCCTCGTAGAAGCTGACGACGCGTCCGACCGGCGAGACATCGAGGGCCGCGGTGAGGGAGCGCAGGCGCCGGGTGTCTTCGGCGGCGATCACGTCCGCCGTCGCGAGGGCTTCGGACAGGCGCGGCGAAGCGTCACGGACGTCTCCGAGCGGGGTGGCTGCCAGCACGAGGCGTCCTTCGGTCATTCCCGAAGGTTAACCGGTTCGCAGATCCGGACACCGAGTTCACTCTTCCGCCCGTAGGATCATGCCCCGTGACCGCACTGCTGACCCGTGACGACGAGAGCGTGCGGCCGGATCCGGTCGACGCGCTCAGGCCACCGAATGACCGGGAGGCCACCCTCCTCGGCCGCGGCATGCCGACGGACCGCCTGCGCGGCTGGATCGTCACGCTGGTGCTGACACTCATCGGCGGCATCGTCCGGATCCAGAACCTGGGAACGCCCACGGACAAGGGCACCCCCGTCTTCGACGAGAAGCACTACGTCCCGCAGGCGTGGCAGATGTTGCGCAACGGCGGTTACGAGGACAACTACGGCTACGAACTGATCGTCCACCCGCCGCTGGCGAAGCATCTCATCGCGATCGGCGAATGGTTGTTCGGCTACAACGCCTGGGGCTGGCGGATCATGCCGGCGCTGGCGGGCACGCTGATCGTCTTCCTCACCATCCGGGTCGCCCGGCGGCTCACGCGGTCGACGCTGCTCGGCGCGGTCGCCGGGATCCTGGTGATCAGCGACGGCGTCCTGCACCTGCAGTCACGCATGGGCATGCTCGACATCTTCATCGCGTTGTTCGTCCTCGCCGCGTTCGCCTGTCTGCTGTGCGATCGCGACCAGGTGCGGCGACGGCTCGCCGTGGCCGTCCGCGAAGGCTGGATCGACGAATCCCGCTTCGGACCGAAGCTGGGTTTCCGGTGGTGGCGGTTCGCCGGCGGCCTGATGATCGGGCTGACCTTCGGCGTCAAATGGTCGGCGCTCTACTACATCGCCGCGTTCGGCCTGCTCACCGTTTTCTTCGACGTCGCCGCACGCCGGGCCGCCGGGGTGCAGCGACCTTGGACCGGCACGCTGCGCCGCGACGTGCTGCCCGCGCTGTGGGCGATCGTCGTCATCCCGATCCTGGTGTACTTCGCCTGCTACTGGGCCTGGTTCGCGAGCGAGACCGCGACCGACCGCAACTACGTGGCGATCAAGGACATCGATCCCGGTTTCTGGGCCTGGATGCCGCCCGCGCTGCGGTCGCTCGGCGACTATTCGATGAACGTGCTCGACTTCCACGCGAACCTGGTGACCCCCAAGGACAAACCGCATCCGTGGGAGTCGAAGCCGTGGACCTGGCCGATGGGGCTGCGGCCGATGCTCTACGCGTACGCGGGCGGCACCGACGCGACCGGTTGTGGCGAGTCGACCTGCGTGCGGGCGACAATGCTGATCGGGACGCCGGCGATGTGGTGGCTGGCGCTGCCGATGCTCGGCTGGAGTGTCTGGCGGTCGGTCTTCCGAGCGGACTGGCGCTACGCCGCCGTGCTCGTCGGCTACCTCGCCGGGTTCCTGCCGTGGTTCACCAACCTCGACCGCCAGATGTACTACTTCTACGCGACCCCGCTGGCGCCGTTCCTGGTGCTCGGGTTGACGCTGATCCTCGGGCAGATCCTCGGGAGCGCGAAACGCGGATTCGAACGCCGGGGCACCGGGCTGCTCGTCGTCGCCCTCTACGTGGGGCTCGTCGTGGCCAACTTCGCCTGGTTGTGGCCGATTTTGAACGGCAACGCGATCACCAACGAGCACTGGAACGCCGAGCTGTGGCTTCCGTCCTGGCGGTGAACCCGACCGGTTGACTCAAACCGGATCTGCAGCCGCTCGGGCTCACGAACGCCAAGGGCGTGCTGAGCGACTGTCAGTTCGAATTTCTCACGAGGTCCCGTACGCGAAGGCCGTCGGGATGTACACGACGTGCACGGGTGACCTCGGAACCGTGCCGCCGAAGCCTGGCGCCGAGGTGCGGAACGGGCGGTCCGGCACGTTGGAGGCCAGGCTCTGTGCCCTGAGCGTCCAGCTGAGCGACGGCCAGGTCGTTCAGGTCGACTTCGTCGGCAAGAAGAAGGCCGCTCAGCTCATTTTGTCGGTATCGATGCTGGGCCTGATCACCGGCGACTCCTGATTTCCCGATTCAAGTGTGACACTTGCCCTTGAGTTGTTACTCTTCCCTGGTCAACAGCAGCTCTACAGGGGGCATCATGACGATCCGACCGCTCGGAGCGGCCTGCGCGGCCGCGGCCTTGTTCTTGATCGGCGGCTGTGAGGAGCAGACGCCGGGCGCGGCGTCGCCGCAGAGTTCAGCCGTTCCGAGCACCTCCGAAGCACCGGCCACGAGCACGACACAAGCCAGTGCTTCGAAGCCTTCGGCGACCGCGGCGACGGTCTCCGAGGCCAGCAAGCCCGCCACCGGCGGCGCGGTGGCGCACACCCCGGAAGGGGCCGCGAGCGTGATGGAGGAGTACCACCACGCGCTGGGCGAGAAGGACCTCGAAACCGTCTGCCGGATCACCGGGCCGGCGTTCGACGGCGGGATGAAGGAATGCCGCCAACTCACCCCGATCCAGTTCGGGATGCTGTCGGCCGACGACGTGAAGAAGCTGAAGCAAACCCGCGTCGACCGGGCGAAGCTGCAGAGCAAGGGGCCGGACAAGGTCGTCGTCCCGCCGGGCGCGATCGCGCCGCAGATCGCCATGATGGCCTCCGACCCCAAGGCATTCACCATGGCTTGGCAGGGCGGGACCTGGGTCGTCGTCGCCTGAGGGAGAGCAAGGGACCTTTGCTACCACTTGTCTCGATGTCGAGATAAGTGGTAGCAAAGGTCCCTTGCTCTCTTTTCGCAGGTCAGCGCGGGTGGCGTTGCGGCTGCGGCTGCTGGTGGGGCTGCGGCTGAGGCTGCGGAGGGCGACGCGTCACGATCTGCGTCACCGGGCCGTCCGGCGACTTGCCGGCGCGGGCGAGCCAGCCTTCGACGTCGCGCCGCACGGCGGTGAGCGTCGGGCGACGGCGCGGCTCCTGGTCGAGCGACGCGATGAGGATCCGGGCGTGGGCGCTGCGGTTCGGCAGCTTCGACACCGGTTCGGCGCGGGCGGCGGCCATCAGCGCGGCCATCGGGGTCTCCCGGGTGCCGCGCGGCGGCTGGCCGGACAGCGCGTAGCTGACCGTCGCGGCGAGCTGCCAGGCGTCCGACGCCGGGCTGGCCGGCGAGCCCATCGCCTGCTCGGGAGCGACGAAGTCCGGCGTGCCGATCATCATCCCGGTCGCGGTCATCTTGGAGTCGCCTTGGCTGCGGGCGATGCCGAAGTCGATCAGGTGGGCGAGCCCGTTGCGGTCGAGGATGATGTTCGACGGCTTGAGGTCCCGGTGCAGCACACCCTTCTCGTGCGCCGCCGCGAGCGCACCCGCCATGGTCGACCAGAGCCGTCCGGCGGCGATGTCGTCGAGCGGGCCCTGCGAGTCGACGATCTCGGCCAGCGAGCGCCCTTCTAGGTACTCCATGACCAGCGCGAGCCCGTCGGGTTCCTCGACGAGGTCGTACACCTTGACGCAGTTGGGGTGGTTCACCACGGCCAGCGCACGGGCCTCGCGCTGCATGCGCTCTTCGGTGTCCCGGTCCGGCGCGTGCGCGATCTTCAGCGCGACCGTGCGGTTGAGCTGCGTGTCGACCGCTTCCCAGACGGTGCCGAAGCCTCCGTGGCCGAGCCGCCGGACGCGCTTGTAGCGGCTGCCGCCGGAGTTGCGGGAACCCGGAGGCGGCGGGATCGGGCCCGGGACCGCGGCCAGCCCGGGAGGTTCGGGCGCCTGCGCCAGCGCGGTCGCCGGGTACTGCTTGGCGGGTGGGGGCGGCAGCTGCGGCTGCGGCTTCGGGGCGGGCGGCTCCGGACGGTACGGCTCGATCTTCTGCCGGGGCTGCGGGTCCGGCCGGTTGATCACCGACCACGGCGGCGGGCCGACCAGCGCGACCGGGATCAGCCCCAGCACGCTGAACGGCAGGAACCCGAGCCAGAAGTGCACGGCGGTGTTCGCGCCCATGCCGACGCTCGCCAGCACCATCAGCACGAACGGGATCCAGAAGAACCGCGAGGGCCACTTCGGTCCCCGGCGGAACGCGGTGCGTGCCTGCAGCATCACGAACAGCAGCGACAGCGCCGGCAGCCCGACCAGCAGGATCAGGTAGAAGACGTAACCGAGCTGCATCCCGTTCGGGTAGAACAGGACCTCGTACACGTTCTGGCCGCGGCCGAGATATTCGCTCTGCCTGCCGATCAGCGGGCTGTAGTCGGTGTTGAAGGTCGACAGATCACTGCTCGAGAAGCCGGATTGGCCGCCCGATTTGGACGCGGCCTCCTGATACGTCTGCGACACGCCGGTGGCCAGCAGCCACGGCAGCAGGAAGACGGCGACGACGCCGATCCCGCCGAAGACGGACAGGGTCACCACGTCGTAGCGGTTGCCGGTGCCTTTGCGGATGATCGCGACGATCATCGCTCCCAGTGCGGGCAGCAGCGCGACCAGCGCTCCCGCGGTGCTCGTCGCCCACACCCAGTCCCCAGGCCAGATCCCTGGCCCGAACAGGCTGTGCGCGAACGAAAGCAGCGCGCTCGCTAGTCCCATGGACCCTGCTCCCCTCGCTCGTCGAGGCCGTTTCCGGCGGTTTTCCCCCTAGTTCAGCTTAGGACGCTCCATGCCCTCGCAGGGTTGCCGGGTTGTCGGGGGCGTCTCTCCGCCGTTACCACCAGGCATCGGCCCGCCCGGAAGTCCATGATGGGTCCGGATACCCGAACGCGAAGGAGCATTCGATGCACGCCGAGTCGTACCAGCGGAGCCTCGAAGACCCGGAGGGTTTCTGGCTCGAGGCCGCACAGGCGATCGACTGGACCCGCCCGCCGACGCAGGCCCTCGACGCGTCGAAGGCGCCCTTCTACCGGTGGTTCCCGGACGGCGAACTGAACACGGCGTTCAACGCGCTCGACCGGCACGTGCGGGACGGCCGCGGCGAGCAGACCGCACTGATCTGGGATTCGCCCGTCACCGATTCGGTCCGCCGGTTCACCTACGCACAGCTTCTGGACGACGTCGCGCGCTTCGCCGGCGCGCTCGCCTCCCTCGGTGTCGGGAAGGGCGACCGCGTCATCGTCTACATGCCGATGGTTCCCGAGGCCGCGGTCGCGATGCTCGCCTGCGCCCGGCTCGGCGCGGTGCATTCGGTCGTTTTCGGCGGCTTCGCGCCCAAGGAGCTCGCGGCGCGCATCGAGGACGCGAAACCCAAGGTCATCGTCGCCGCTTCGTGCGGGATCGAGCCGACGCGGATCGTCGAGTACAAGCCGATCATCGACGAGGCGCTCGCGGGAACCGCCCACCAGCCGGACAAGGTCGTGGTGCTGCAGCGGGAGCGCGCTCGCGCCGAACTGGGCGAGCGCGACGCCGACTGGACCGAGCTCGTCGCGAAGGCATCCCCCGCCGATCCGGTGCCGGTCGCGGCCACCGACCCGCTGTACATCCTGTACACCTCCGGCACCACGGGGAAGCCGAAGGGCGTCGTGCGCGACACCGGCGGGCACGCGGTCGCGCTGGCCTGGTCGATGGGCGCGATCTACGACATCCAGCCTGGTGACGTCTGGTGGACGGCGTCCGACGTCGGCTGGGTCGTCGGCCATTCCTACATCGTGTACGCGCCGCTCCTGATCGGGGCGACGACGGTCATGTACGAGGGCAAACCGGTCGGGACCCCGGACGCGGGCGCGTTCTGGCGGGTCATCGCCGACCACGGGGTGAAGGCGTTGTTCACCGCGCCGACCGCGTTGCGGGCGATCAAGAAGGTCGATCCGGACGGCGTCGAAATCGGAAAATACCAGCTCAGCGGATTCAAGACGTTGTTCATGGCCGGTGAACGGCTCGATCCGGAGACCTATCACTGGGCGCACGACAAGCTCGGGGTGCCGGTGATCGATCACTGGTGGCAGACCGAGACCGGCTGGCCGATCGCGGCGAATCCGCGCGGACTGGAACCCATGCCGGTCAAACCCGGCTCGGCGACGAAACCGGTACCGGGCTGGGACGTGCGGGTCCTGGACCAGGCGGGCGACCCGCTCCCCGCCGGCCGGGAGGGCGCCATCGCCATCAAGCTGCCGCTCCCGCCGGGATCGTTGCCGACGTTGTGGCAGGACGACGAGCGGTATCACGAGGCGTATCTCTCGCGGTATGAAGGCCACTACCTGACGGGCGACTCCGGATACGTCGACGAAGACGGCTACCTGTTCGTCATGGGCCGAACCGACGACGTCATCAACGTCGCGGGCCACCGGCTTTCGACCGGTTCGATGGAGGCCGTGCTGGCGTCGCATCCCGCCGTCGCCGAATGTGCGGTGATCGGCGTCCGGGACCAGCTGAAGGGGCAGCTTCCGCGCGGTTTCGTGGTGCTGAAGTCAGGCGCCGACGTCGACGCCGAGACGCTCAAGGCCGAATTGGTCGCGCTGGTGCGGCGCGACATCGGCCCGGTCGCCGCGTTCCGCGACGTGTCCATTGTGGACGCGCTGCCGAAGACGCGCTCCGGGAAGATCCTGCGCAAGACCATGCGCGGCATCGCCGACGGCCGCGACGAGCAGGTGCCCTCGACGATCGAGGACGCGAGCGTTCTCGATGCCTTGAAAGCGGTTCTGCGCGGCGAGTGACCGGTGATCGGTACGGCGTGCTGGTCCGATCGGGTGTTGTCGCCTTTGCCCTATTGGTCTATACCTTCTCAGGGAAGAGAGTCTCCAGTTATCCGACCGGAGGTGCTCCATGAGTAAACGCCTGTCCAGAGCCGTGCTCGGCGTGGCCGTCCTGAGCCTCGTGACGCTCGGTCTGCCCGCCACGGCGAGCGCGGGACAGCACGCGAAGGCCGAACGGACCGTCACCGACGTCGTCCCCGCGCCGGTCGACGCGAAACCCGACCCTCGCGCGAACTTCCGTCTCGGCCCCGCGACCGTCATCCGCACCGACCGCGAAGGCAAGCAGGTCGCCGAGTACCTGGCCGGGCTGCTCCGGCCCGCCACCGGCTACCGGTTGCCCGTCGTCACCGGTCACCGCGGCGGCGGCCCCGCCATCTCACTCGAAACCGGGCAGGCGAGCGGCCGCGTCGGCACCGAGGGCTACCAGCTCAAGGTGTCGCCTTCCGGCGTGACCTTGAAGGCGAACACCGACGAGGGCCTGTTCCTCGGCGTGCAGACTCTGCGCCAGCTGCTCCCGTCGGAGATCGAGTCGAAGACCGTCCAGAAGCGTTCGTGGGTGGTCTCGGGCGGCACGGTGCTCGACTACCCGCGCTTCGGCTACCGCAGCGCGATGCTCGACGTCGCCCGGCACTTCTTCACCCCCGCGCAGGTCAAGCTGTACATCGACCAGATCGCGCAGTACAAGATCAACAACCTCCACCTGCATCTGAGCGACGACCAGGGCTGGCGGATCGAGATCAAGAGCTGGCCGAAGCTCGCGACCGTGGGCGGGCAGACGGCCGTCGGCGGCGCTCCCGGCGGCTACTACACGCAGGAGCAGTACAAGGACCTGGTGCGCTACGCGGCTTCGCGGCACATCACGATCGTTCCCGAGATCGACATGCCGGGACACACCAACGCGGCCCAGTATTCGTACGCAGAACTGAACTGCGACGGCAAGCCGATACCGCCGCGCACGGATATCGAGGTCGGCTACAGCTCGCTGTGCATCGGCAAGGACATCACCTACAAGTTCGTCGACGACGTCATCCGCGAACTGTCGGCGATCACCCCCGGGAAGTACATCAACATCGGTGGCGACGAGGCGCACTCGACCACTCCGGCGGATTACCAGACCTTCGCCACGAAGGTGAACCCGATCGTCGCGAAGTACGGCAAGACGATCACGGGCTGGCACGACATCGCCAAGACGAATCCGCCGGTTTCGGCCGTCCCGCAGTTCTGGGGCACGACCGGGACGGACGCGGACGTGGCCGCCGCAGCGGCCCGCGGCAACAAGATCCTGATGTCGCCCGCGAACAAGGCGTACCTGGACATGAAGTACCACCCCGGGACCCCGCTCGGCCAGGACTGGGCCGCGTTGATCGAGGTCAAGGACGGCTACGACTGGGATCCGGCCACTTATCTGCGGGGTGTGACGGAGAAGAACGTCATCGGCGTCGAGGCTCCGCTGTGGTCGGAAACGCTGATCACCAGTGACCACATCGAGTTCATGGCGTTCCCGAGGCTTCCCGGATACGCCGAGATCGGCTGGTCGCCGAAGGGATCCCGGACCTGGGACGCCTACCGGCTCCGGCTCGCGAAACAGAGCCCGCGATGGGTTCAGCAGGGCATCGACTTCTATCGGTCCACGCAGGTCGACTGGAAGTAGCGGGCGATGAACGGGCCGTTCCTTGCGAATTTCGCAAGGAACGGCCCGTTCATCGCACGGCCGCGGCGTCGAGACGGGCGGTGATCGCGGCCCGGGCGACCGCGTACGGCTCAGTACCGCCGAACATCACCGAATCGGCGTTCGCGGCCCGCCCCAGCGCGTGCAGCTCGAAAGCCAGCCGGTTCACGTCGACCGACTCACGCAAGTGCCCGGCCTTCCGCGCTTCGACGGCGGTCGACCGGATGAACTGGGCGAAGGCCCGGCTCGCGTTCGCGACCGCGTCGTGCACGCGGCCGGTCCGCGCGTCGAATTCGGCGCCGGTGTTGAAGAAGAAACAGCCGCCCGGGAACACGCGGCGTTCCGAGTAGTCGAGCCAGTTCGCGCACAGCGTGCGCAGCCGCTCGATCCCCTGCTCGACCTTCAGCGTCGGCTCGACGACGTTCTCCGCGAAGATCGCGCTCGCCGTCTCGACCGCCGCGAGCTGCAATTCCTCCTTGGAACCGAACAGGGCGAACACCCCGGATTTGCTCAATTCCAGTTCGGTGGCGAGCCTACCGAGGGACAACCCGTCGAGCCCTTCGACGGACGCGATGTCGACAGCGCGCCGAAGCACGATCCGCCTCGTCGCGTCACCGCGGGCCACCCGGCCGTCAACCGGCATTCCGTTCCTCTCGCCGCCTCTTCGCCGATGCCAGGCCGTCACGGTACTGCCGGGAAAGCGACGGCGCCGCGAGCACCCGGTCCAGCAGCGACCAGTAGGCGTCTCGGCGGTCGTCGTCCAGCTGGGCGACGTTGGTGAACGACGCGACGTACACCTCGGCGATCGTCGGGTTCACCGGATCGCGTTCTTCGAGCGTCATGCGACCCGACGTGGGGACCTCTCCAGTCCGGAGCACCCGCAGGTACCAGCCGCTGCGACCCGAATCGATCATCGCCGGGATGATGTCCTTGCGTCCCGTCTTCATCGCGAGCTTGAAACACGGCGTCCGCGGCTGCGAGACCTGGACCAGCGCCTCTCCCCAGGCCCAGACGTCACCGACCCGCACGTCGTACTCGTCGGCGCCCGTCACCGAGGCGTTCTCCCCGAAATCACCGGCCGACACCGGAAAACCCTGCTCCGACCAGGCCGCGTAGTGCGTGGCCGGGTACACGTAGACCGCCTTGTCGACGCCGCCGTGGACGGTGCGATCCGCCTGGTCGTCGCCGGCCAGATTGATCTCGTCCAGTTTCAGGAACGGCGCCTCCACCCGCGATTTCGCGATGGCGCTGTACACCGGGACGTCCCGCTTCCGCCCCAGCACGGACGGCCGCCCGACGAAGACCTCGTTCACTTCGAGAGTGCTCACACCCTAGAAGATAGCACGATCGTTCGTATACATTGCCGCCATGGATCTCATCGCACTCACGACCCGGGCACATCGAGCCGCCGGAGCCACGATCGCCGGAATCGGCGCGGACGACTGGGACCGCTCGACCCCCTGCGCCGAGTGGACCGTCCGCGACATCGTGAAACACCTGATCGAGGGGCACGATTCCCGCACCGCGCAGGCGACCGGCCACCCGACGAAGACCCGGCCGTCGGCCGACGAAGACCTCGCCAAGTCCTACGAAGAGAGCTCCGCCGAGTTCCTCGCGGCCTTCGACGCCGAAGCGCTCGACAAGACCTTCGACTTCGGGAGCTTCGGCCCGCTCCCCGGGAAGAACGCGCTGGCCGTGCTGTTCGTCGACACGCTCACCCACGACTGGGACCTCGACACCGCCCTGGGCCGCGAACACCGCTGGGACGACGAGCTCGCGGAGGCCGCGTTGAAGATCGCGAGCCGCTACCCCGACGTGATGCCGGTGCGCGGGCCCGGCGGCGCCTTCGACCACGCTGTCGAGACACCCCCGGACGCCGGGCCCGGTGACCGGCTCATCGCGTTGCTGGGCCGTTCAGCTCAGCCGACTCCTCGTCGCTGAACAACCGGGACCGGACCAGGAAACGGACCCCTTCGGGCGCCTCCAAGGAGAATCCGCTTCCCCGGCCAGGAACGACGTCGATGGTCAGATGCGTGTGCTTCCAGTACTCGAATTGGGGGCCCGACATCCACACCGGAACGTCGTCGATGCCCTCGACGCTCAGGTCACCAAGGTGGACGTCGGACGCCCCGGTGCGGAATTCGCCCGCCGGGTAACACATCGGGGCGCTCCCGTCGCAGCATCCGCCGGACTGGTGGAACATCACCGGCCCGTGGAGTGACACCAACCGCCGCAGCAGATCCGCGGCGGCCGGTGTCAAGCCGACCCGCTCGGCCATCAGAAGAACCCGAGCGCACTGTCCGAATAGGACACCAGCATGTTCTTGGTCTGCTGGTAGTGATCCAGCATCATCTTGTGGTTCTCGCGCCCGATCCCGGACGCCTTGTAACCGCCGAAGGCCGCGTGTGCCGGGTAAGCGTGGTAGTTGTTGACCCACACCCGGCCCGCCTGGATGTCGCGGCCGGCGCGGTAGGCGGTGTTGCCGTCGCGCGACCAGACACCGGCGCCGAGGCCGTACAGCGTGTCGTTGGCGATCTTCAGCGCGTCGGCGTAGTCGTCGAACCTGGCCACCGAGACGACCGGGCCGAAGATCTCCTCCTGGAAGATCCGCATCTTGTTGTCGCCCTCGAAGACCGTCGGCTGCACGTAGTAGCCGCCGGACAGTTCGCCGCCGAGGTCGCTGCGCTCACCGCCGGTGAGGATCTTCGCGCCTTCCTTCTGGCCGATGTCGATGTAGGAAAGGATCTTCTCCAGCTGGTCGTTGGAGGCTTGCGCGCCGATCTGCGTCTCGGTGTCGAGCGGGTGACCCTGCTTGATCTTCTTGACCCGTTCGACGGCGTCGCCGAGGAACCGGTCGTAGATACCGGACTGGATCAGCGCCCGCGACGGGCAGGTGCAGACCTCGCCCTGGTTCAGCGCGAAGAGCGCGAAGCCTTCCTGCGCCTTGTCGTAGAACGCGTCGTTGGCCGCGGCGACGTCGTCGAAGAAGATGTTCGGGCTCTTGCCGCCGAGTTCGACGGTGACCGGGATGATGTTCTCGCTGGCGTACTGCAGGATCAGCCGTCCGGTGGTGGTCTCGCCGGTGAACGCGACTTTCCGCACCCGGTTGCTCGACGCGAGCGGCTTGCCCGCCTCGACACCGAAGCCGTTGACGATGTTCAGCACACCCGGCGGGATCAGATCGCCGATGAGCGACATCAGCAGGTGGATCGACGCGGGGGTCTGCTCGGCGGGCTTCAGCACGATCGCGTTGCCGGCGGCGAGCGCGGGCGCGAGCTTCCAGACCGCCATCAGCAGCGGGAAGTTCCACGGGATGATCTGGCCGACGACGCCGAGCGGCTCGTGGAAGTGGTACGCGACGGTGTTGTCGTCGATCTGGGAGATGCCGCCCTCCTGGGCGCGCAGGGCGCCGGCGAAGTAGCGGAAGTGGTCGATGGCCAGCGGGATGTCGGCGGCCAGGGTCTCGCGGACCGGTTTGCCGTTCTCCCACGATTCGGCGACGGCGATCGCTTCGAGGTTCTGTTCCATCCGGTCGGCGATCCTGAGCAGCACGTTCGCGCGCTCGTCCACCGAAGTCCGGCCCCAGGCCGCGGCCGCGCCTTCGGCCGCGTCGAGCGCGCGATCGATGTCGGCGGCGGTGCCGCGCGCGACCTCGGTGAACACCTGTCCGGTCACCGGGGTCGGGTTCTCGAAGTACTGACCGCTCGCGGGCGGTACGTACTCGCCCCCGATGTAGTGGTCGTAGCGCGACTCGTAGCTGACGACGCTGCCTTCGGTGTTCGGTGCCGCGTACTTGGCCATCTTTCCTGCCTCATCGCTAGGGGTGGCGGTCGACGGCGAAGTTAGGGCGGGTGAGGTTGCACGCACGTTGCAACGAAGTGAGCGTGGTCACCTATTCTCGGAAACGTGGCGGAGCTGCCCGGACGTGAAGCGTCGCCGCGTGACCCTCAGGCGTACGCGCGGCTGCTGAAGGACGTCCACGACGCCGTCCTCTCCGGCGTTCCCGCGCCGCGTTCCCCCAGGTCGATCGTGTCCGCTTCGTGGAATCGCTCGCTCGCCGCGCACGTCGATCCGGACAGCGGCGTCGCGCCGCTGGTCTACGACTCCGGTGAAGTGCACGGCCTGCGCGACGAGCATCCGCTGGCCCCGGTGCTGCCGATCCTGCGGCAGACGCTGGTGAGCATCGCCGACGACGCCGAGCACATGATGATCGTGACCGACGCGGCCGGGCACATCCTGTGGCGAGAGGGCGCCGCGGGCGTGCTGCGGCGCGCGGACGGCGTGATGCTCGCCGAAGGCACTCGCTGGAGCGAAGACGTCATCGGGACGAACGCGATGGGCACCACCCTCGCCACCGGGGAGCCGGTGCAGATCTACTCGGCCGAGCACCTGGTGCGGACCTACCACGGCTGGACCTGCGCGGCGGCGCCCGTGCGCGATCCGGAGACCGGCGCGCTGCTCGGGTCGATCGACGTCAGCGGTCCGCTGCGGACGGTCCATCCCGCGATGCTCGCGCTGGTCACGGCGGCCGCCCAGCTCGCCGAAGGCCAGCTGCGGGCCCGGCTCGCGATGCGCGACGAACGGCTGCGGGTCGCGAACATGACTCACCTGGAAGCGTTGCGCGGCGCGCCGGGAGCCTTGCTCTCGGCGAAGGGCCGCGTGCTGGCGTCCGAATCCTGCGGCGACCTTCCCTCCACCGTGGACATCCGGCCGGGCGGCGGCGCGGTCACCCTGCCCGACGGGCGCCTCGGCACGGTGGAGCCGTTGAGCGAGGGTTACCTGCTGCGCCTGCGGAACCGGGGTGCGTCGCGGCGTCCGCGGCTGGCGCTGGAGTTCCTCACCGACGGGCCACCATCGACCACAGTGGACGGTCGCGAGGTGCCGTTCACCTTGCGGCACGCGGAGATCCTCACGCTGCTCGCCCTGAACCCGGGCGGTCTCTCGGCGGAGCGGCTGGCACTGCTGCTCTACGGCGAGAGCGGCAATCCGGTGACCGTGCGCGCGGAGATCCACCGGCTGCGGACGCAGCTCGGATCGGACATCGTGCAGACGCGGCCGTACCGGCTTTCCGCCGAGGTGGACGCCGACTTCCTGCGGGTCCGCGAGGCACTCAAACGAGGCGACGTCACGGCCGCGGCGGACGCGTTCCGCGGTCCGCTGCTGCCCGAATCGGAGTCGCCCGCCGTGCGCGAGGAACGCGAAGCCGTCACCGCGTCGGTCCGCCGGGTCGTGCTCGGCAGCGGGAACGCGGCGGCGCTGTGGGCGTACTGGGAGACCCCGTGCGGGGCCGACGACCTGGAGATCGTCGACGCGCTGTGCCGGGTGCTCCCGGACGGCGATCCGCGGCGTGCTGTCGCCTTCACCCATCGGAGCCGTCTGAACCGCTGAGTAGACAGCGTCTACATCAGTTTGATAGACAGTGTCTACAAGGTGAACTCGCGGTTACGGAGATCTGGATGGGCTACCAACGTTTCGTCGCGCTCGGCGACAGCTGCGCCGAAGGGCTGGCCGATCCGCATCCCTCGGGCGGTTTCTACCGCGGCTGGGCCGACTTCGTCGCGGCACGCCTCGCCGAGGAAGAGCCCGGTTTCCGCTACGCCAATCTCGCGGTCCGCGGCCGCAGACTCGACCAGATCCACGCCGAGCAGACGCCGGCCGCGAGCAGGCTCCGGCCGGATCTGATCGCGTTGTTCGGCGGCGGCAACGACGTGATGAGCCGCGGCTGGGACGCGCGCACGGTCGCCCGCCGCGTCGACACGGCCATCCGCGCCTGCACCGAGATCGCGCCGCGGGTCGTCACCTTCACCCTCAGCGACATCTCCCACCGCATGCCCATGGGCCACCGCATGCGCCCGCGCATCGTCGCGCTGAACGACGCCGTCCGCGAGGCGTCCGTCAGCTACGGCGCGACGCTGGTCGACCTCTGGCCGGACGACGCCGCGCACGATTCGCGCTACTTCGGTCCGGATCGGCTCCACCTGTCCGAGCAGGGCCACCGGCGGCTGGCCGGGCACGTGCTCGGCAAGCTCGACGTCACCCACGACCCGGCCTGGCTCGCCCCGCTGCCCGGATCGGCCGGACGTCCCGGCCTGCGCGCGGACCTGCGCTGGTTGACCAGGGAGGTCTTCCCGGTCGCGGTCAGCCGGTTCCGCAACCGGCTCATCGGCCGTCAGCCGGGCGACGGCTTCCTGCCGAAACGCCCCGACCTCCTGCCCGTTCTCGAGGAGACCCGGTCGTGGGCGCCCGAACCCGCCTGATCGAGACCGCCGCGAACCTGCTGGCCGAAGAAGGCGTCGGCGCCGTGACGCTGCGCGGGATCGCCAAGGCCGCGGGGGTCTCGCACGGCGCGCCGCTGCGGCATTTCACCGGCCGCGCGGCCCTGCTTTCGGCGGTCGCCACCCGCGGTTACACCGACTTGCTCGAGCGCAGCGCCGATCTGCCGGCCGGGACACCACGCGAACGGCTGATCGCGGCCTGCCACGGTTATCTCGACTTCGCGCTGGCCAATCCGGCGATGTTCGAGCTGATGTTCCGCCGCGATCTCATCGATCCGGACGATCCCGAACTCACGCGGGTGAGCAGCGCGGTGTTCGACTTCTTCGCCGCCTTGGTCGCCGACGTGCAGGAAGGCGGCTGGCATCCCGCGACCGACCCGCGGCTGCTCGCGTCTTCGCTGTGGGCGTCGCTGCACGGTCTCGCCCAGCTGTGGCTGTGGGGCGGACTTGCGGGTGCGAGCTTCGCGCCGTCACCGGAGCGGGCGCTGGCCGTCACGCTGGACGCCTATCTCGGCTGAATCACGCCGTTGAAGTCCTTACCCAGTACGGATTTCGCCGCATACCAACCGCCCATCCCGTGCACACCCGGGCCCGGCGCGGTCGCGGCCGAACACAGGAAGACACCGCCCAGCGGAGTCCGATGTGGATTCCAGCGCGGAACCGGCCGACCGAGCACCTGCCGCAGATTCACCGCGCCCGCCGCGACGTCACCGCCGGGGTAGTTCGCGTTGTAGGCCTCCAGTTCCGGCGCGGTGATACAACGGCTCGCCAGGATCGTGTCGGAGAATCCGGGTGCGAACCGTTCGATCCGCCACCGGACGAGCTCGGTGGCGTCCCGAGGATCCCCTTGCGGCACATGGCAATACGCCCACACCGGCCGTTTGCCCGGCACTCCGCGGGACGGGTCGATCGTCATCGGATCCGAAACGAGGACGAACCGGTCGTCCGGATCTTCCCCGCGCACGATGGCGTTTTCGGCGGCGTACACCTCGTCTCGCGCGCCTCCGAGATGGACGGTGCCCGCCTTGCCGACCTCCGGCACCGCCCACGGAACCGGTTCGGACACCAGGAAGTCGACCTTCGCCACGCCGGGCCCATAGCGGTAGGCCTCCAGCGCCTTCCGGTATCGCGGCGGCAGCAGATCGCCGGCGATTTCGAGGAAACCGCGCGGGGCGAGGTCGAGGATCACCGTCCGCGACTTCGCCAACTGCCGCAGATCGGTGATCCGGCTGCCGGTGTGGATCCGTCCCCCGCGGGCGCGGAGATCGGCGGCGAGAGCCTCGGTGATGGCCTGGCTTCCGCCGCGAGCGATCGGCCAGCCCGTGGAATGCGCGAGGTGGCCGAGCAGCAGTGTCGCGCCGGCCGCGGCGAGGGAGGGCTGACGGCTCATCACATGCGCGGAAACCCCGGACAGCAACGCGGGTGCCTCCGGACCGGTGAACAAGCGGCGCTCCGAACCGGACGCGAGCAGCGCGATCCTGGCGGGGAGGAGGGCCGCGGCGCGAAGGTCGCGGGGCGGGTGGCGAAGGTCTCCGAGCAGGAGATCGGCCAGTTCGCGGCTGCGTTCGGCCAGCGGGCCCAGCAGACGGCGCCACCGGGGCCCGTCCGCGCCGAGTGCGTCACAGGTCCGGTCGAGATCTTCGTACGCGAGCCCGGCCCGGTCACCTTCCAGGGGATGCGCGTACGCGATTTCCGGCCGCAGAAGGTCGACGCCGTGCGCGGCGAGGTCGAACCAGCGGAAGAACGGAGACGCCGCGGCCAGCGGATGCCCGGTGGCGCAGATATCGTGCCGGACTTCGGGATCGAACAGCGACGCCGTGCGCGTCCCGCCGCCGATCTCGTCCGCCGCCTCGTGCACTTCGACCGTCAGCCCGGCCCTGACCAGCAGGACCGCCGCCGCGAGCCCGTTCGGGCCGGAACCGACCACCGACACGTCGACCGACATACCGCCCCCTCGCCGGGTTCCGAACAGCTCGTCCGAATATTGTCGGACCTCTCTCCTAGATTGATCCGCTCCAACCCAATCAGGAAGGAGGACCATGCCCGACCATGACACGCTGCTCGCGCGCGTCCGGAAACTGCTCGCGAAGGCGGAGGACCCGGCGGTCACCGAGGCCGAAGCCGAGTCGTACAACACCAAGGCCGCCGAACTGATCGCCCGGTACGGCATCGATCAGGCGTTGTTGGCCGCCTCCGGGGCGACCGCCGACGAGATCACCCAGATCAAGATCCCCATCGACAACCCGTACAGCCGGGACAAGGCGGGGCTGCTCACGAACATCGCGCATCCGCTGCGCTGCCGCGCCCTGCTGCACCGGCTCGGCCAATCGGTCACCGCGGTGACAGTGTTCGGTTTCCGTTCCGATCTGGAGCGGACGGAACTGCTGTACACCAGCCTGCTGCTGCAGGCGACCACCCAGCTGACCAGGGTCCGCCCGGAGAACCGGGTGTTCGCGGGCGAATCACTGGCCGCGTACCGGCGGACGTGGCTGCACGGATTCTCCGGCGCGGTCTACGAACGGCTCCGCAACAGTGAGGACACCGCGGCCAGGACCCATACGGCCGCCGCCGGTCACCGCTCCGCCGAACTGGTGATCCAGGATCGGACGGCGATGGTCAAACAGGCGTACGACGAGCAGTACGGCGACCTGCGCTCGGCGCCGCCGAGGCGGCTGTCCGGCAGCGGCTATCTCGACGGTCACTCCGCCGGTGAGCGCGCCAACCTCAACACCACAGGGATCACCGGACGGCGCCGCGCGCTGCCCGTACGCTGATCAGCACTCCCGCCGGAGGGCTCTCGTCCCGCTCCGGATGCCGTACACTGTGAACCAACGCCTCGTCGCAGGCACCGTGAAGAGCGAAGCTCCACCGAATGGGCAGACGTCGAACGCGCCCACCGTGAGATAACCGCAGCAAGGACAGGCGCGCGTTCCGTTCCCGTTCGCCCTTCCGGAAAACCACCTCGTGAGAATCGCGTGTCCTCGGGTCTACTGAGGACATGATCGTGATCGAAGACCTGGCCACCCGCCCCGAATTGCGCGAGCCCGCGCTCGGCCTCGGCGGTGTCGGCGGCGAATTCCTCCAGCACGGTCTGGCCGGCCTGCTGGCGAAATCGTCCCATCTCGCCGCCCGCTGGCCGGAATACTTCCTCGTGCTGCTGGAGGACGGTGTTCCCGTGGCGAGGACCGCCGCCGTCCCGGTCGGCTTCCCGACCGCCGAACGCCCGGAGCTGCCGGACCACGGCTGGGACGCAGCGCTGATCTGGGCCGCGGAAGACCTGCTGAGCACCCGTGAGACGAATACGTTGATCGCACTCGAAGTGATGGTCGCGCCAGGCCGCCGTGGCGGCGGCCTGGCCACAAAAGCGTTGGAGGCGTTGAAAAAGCGTGCTTCGGAAACAGGTATGCGCAAGCTCGTCGTGCCGGTCCGCCCGGCCGGGAAGGAGAACGAACCAGAACTGTCCTTTGAGGACTACGTCGCCCGCCGTCGCGCGGACGGGCTGCCGGAGGATCCGTGGCTGCGCACGCACGAACGGCTCGGCGCCCGGTTCGTGAAAGTGGCGCCGTTCGCGATGACGGTCACCGGCACCTTCGCCCAGTGGAAGGCGTGGACCGGCGTCGAACTCCGGGACGGTCTCACGGCCGTGCCGGGCGGGATAGCGCCGGTGCTCGCTTCCCCGGCGCTGGACGTCGGCGTCTACACGGAACCGAACGCCTGGCTCGAACACCTGGTAGACGGAGCCAGCACCTGCTAGATTTCTTTGGCATGTGCAGGAGCTCGGCATGACCGCCACCGGACCGTCCGGCGACGAGTTGCTGCGGCTGCTGGGGGCGCTGGCGAATCCGCACCGGCTGCGGATCGTCGCGGCGCTGCGTGCGGAGCGCGCGTATGTCAGCCAGCTGGCGCGGGAGCTCGGCATCAGCCGAGCGCTGCTGCAGCTCCACCTGCGCAAACTGGAGGCGGCCGGGCTCGTGTCGGCCGCACTGGAGCTGTCGGAGGACGGGAAGGCGATGAAGTTCTACGAGGTGAAGCCGTTCCTGGTCGAGCTGAGCCCGGACACCATCGCCGCCGCGGCGCCGACGCTGAGCACACCGGCACCGGGTGACGAGGGGGAACGATCGTGAACTGGCATCAATGGCAGGAGGTCGCCGGCCTGATCGGCATCTTCGTGTTCCTCACCGTGGTGATCACGGTGGTCGTGTGGCAGTTCGGCGCGACCATCCGGGCCAGGGGCGCGCTCGCGCGCGAGCAGGAATACCGCAGGCTCGCCGAGAAGGCCGTCCAGGCGCAGGAAGAGACCGAACGCAAGCTGACCGAACTCGACGGACGTCTCGCGGATCTCCGGAAGAGCGTGGGCACGGTCGAGCGGATCCTCAAGGAGGTCGACTGACCACCGGTGAAAGACCCTGGGCCGCCGAGCGGCAACTCGACGGCCCAGGAAAGAAGAAGCAAAAACCTCGCCCGAGGCATCTCACTCCTTCACGCAAAGGACTGTAGTTCATGCTGCCCGAAAAGATCGCCGCCTGGTCCCTGCGCCACCGCGCGGTCACCCTCGTCGGCTGGGTCGCCCTCGTGGTCGTCGCCCTGCTGTCGGGAATGCTGCTGGACGGCGAAAGCCGGCGGAGCACCGATCCCGGTGAGTCCGGCCGCGCCCAGACCGCTCTGAACGCCCAGAACACCTTCGAACCCTTACGCGAAAACGTCCTCGTCGAGGCGAAGGAACCCGGCTCGCCGCCGTTCTCCGCGAACGAAGAACTCCGGCGGGCGACCGAAGACCTGGTCGCCACGCTCACCCGGTCCGGCTCGGTCACCGACGTCCGCTCGCCGCTGGCCGACGGCGGCGGCGAGCGGACCTCGGCCGATGGCACATCCGGACTCGTCGGGTTTTCGATCGCCGGCGAGGAGAAGGACATCCGCCCGAACTTCGAGACCGCGACGGCGCAAGTGGACGCGGTCGCCGCCCGGCATCCTTCGGTCCGGTTGGGCCAGTCCGGAGATCTGAGCCTGTCGTCCGTGGTCGACAAGGGAATCCGGGAGGACGTCAAACGCTCGGAACTCCTTTCCCTGCCACTGACGCTGGTGATCCTGCTGATCGTCTTCGGGGCGCTGGTCGCCGCGTCGGTCCCGTTGCTGCTGGCGGGCACGAGTGTCGCGGCGGCGTTCGGCTTCCTGTCCGTCATCGACGACTTCACCCCGATCAACGGCGCGACGACGGTGATCACCTTGCTCATCGGGATGGCGGTGGGCGTCGACTACTCGCTGTTCTTTCTCAGGCGCCAACGAGAAGAACGCGCACGCGGGCATTCGATCGACGCCGCGACCCGGATCGCGGCACGGACCTCCGGGCACGTCGTGGTCGTCTCCGGGATCACGGTCGTCCTGTGTGTGAGCGGGCTGGTGTTCACCGGGCTCGACAACTTCACCGGTCTCGCGATCAGCACGGCGTTCGTGGTCGGACTGGCCGTGCTCGGCTCGGTCACCGTGCTGCCGGCGCTGCTCTCGCTGCTGGGCGACAAGGTCGATCGCGGGCGGATTCCCTGGCTGGGCAAGCGGCGTACCGCCGCGGAGAGGTCGCGGTTCTGGTCCGCGACCGCCCGCGTGGTCACCCGGCGGCCGGCGTGGTGGGGCGGGCTGGCGGCCGCGTTACTGATCCTGCTCACGCTGCCCGCGCTCGGCATGCGCCTGCAGGATCCGACACCGGCGGAGAGCCTGCCGCGTTCGATGCCGGCGATCGACGCCGCCGCCCGCACCCAGGCGGCCTTCCCGGGAGTGGTCTACCCCGCCACGGTGGTGCTGACGGCCGAGAACGGTGGCCCGGTCGACACCCCGGCCCTGCGGTCGGCGATCACGGATCTCGAACGGCGGATCGGCGAAACCTCCGGTGTGCTGAACAAACCCATCGCCGTCGCCAACGTCGACGAGGCCGTGGTCGTCCGGGTCCCGCTCTCCGGCGCCGGCCGCGACGCGGAAGCCGACGCGGCGCTCGCGAAGCTGCGCGCCGAAGTGCTCCCCGCGACGATCGGCGAGGTGGACGGCGTCGACTACGCGGTGTCCGGCCGGACGGCGAGCGCCCGTGACTTCGCCGACCGGGTCGTCGAACGGATGCCGCTGGTCTTCGGGTTCGTCCTGCTGGCGGCGTTCGTGTTGCTGCTGCTGGCTTTCCGGTCCGTGCCGGTGGCGCTCGTGTCGATCGTGCTGAACCTGCTGTCGATCGGCGCGGCCTACGGCGTGCTCACCTGGATCTTCCAGGACGGCCATTTCGCTTCCCTGCTGGGATTCACCCCGTACGGCGGGGTGGTCGGCTGGCTGCCGATGTTCATGTTCGTCCTGCTGCTCGGGCTGAGCATGGACTACCACATCTTCATCCTCAGCCGGATCCGTGAACTCCGGGCCGATGGCGCCATCGCCGCGATCGTCCGCGGCACCGGCACGAGCGCGGGGGTGGTCAGCGGCGTGGCGGTGATCATGGTCGGCGTGTTCAGCGTCTTCATCACGTTGAGCGCGATCGAGTACAAGATGATGGGGGTCGGGATGGCGGTCGCCGTCCTGATCGACGCCACGCTGGTACGCGGGGTGCTGCTGCCCGCTTTCCTGGCGTTGCTGGGAGAACGGGCCTGGCGGCGCGACCTTAAATCCGTGGCTCCCGGACGCGTCCCGGAACTATCGTCGCCGAATGCCTGACGCGCTCTTCGCCCACGCCCGGCTCGCCCCGATCTACGACGCCTTCGACGGCGCTCGCGACGACCTGGACCACTACCTCGCGATCATCGCCGAGCTCGGGGCGAAGAGAGTGCTCGACGTCGGCTGTGGCACCGGCTGCCTGGCCGTTCTGCTGGCCGCGCGCGGGATCGAGGTCGTGGGGGTCGATCCCGCGAAGGCGTCACTGGAGATCGCGAAGGCCAAAGACCAGGAAGGGAAGATCACCTGGATCCATGGTGACGCGAAAGCGGCGGGTGACGCGAGGGCCGATCTCGCGGTGATGACCGGGAACGTGGCCCAGGTCTTCCTGACCGACGCCGAATGGAGCCGGACCCTCGAAGGCATCCGCACGGCGCTGGCGCCGGGTGGCCATCTGGTCTTCGAGATCCGGCGCCCCGGCCGTCGCGTATGGGAGGACTGGAGCGCCGACACCGCGCACGACATCATCGACGTCCCCGGCGTCGGCGAGGTCGAGCAATGGCGCGAGGTCACCGAGGTGAACCTGCCGTTCGTGTCGTTCCGGTACAGCTACCGGTTCTCCGACGGCGAGGTCGTCACCTCGGACTCGACGTTGTGGTTCCGCGAACGCGAAGACCTCGAATCCTTGCTGGCGAGCCACGGTTTTCGCGTTCTGGACGTCCGGGACGCCCCCGACCGTCCAGGACGCGAGTACGTGTTCATCGCCCAGCGCGGCTAGAGGATTTCGCCGTCCGCGATGGTTTTCGGCCCGGTGATCTTCACATCGCCCCGGACGACGACGTTCTTCCCGAAGGTGACGTCGCCGTCCACCGCGAGGCTCGTGCACTCCTTGAGCGAAGGCACGGAAGGGATACGCGCGTCGAAGTCCGGTAGGAGCTTGTAGAACTCCTTGCTCAGCGACACGACCGGCGGGGTGGTGGTGAACTCCGGGACCATCTCCCCGCCGTCGTCGAGCACGTACGCGTCGGACCGGACGACCAGCAGATCGTCGGTGGTCTTGACCGGCGCGAACCGGGTCCGCGGGATCTCGATGGCCCGCGCGCCCTCGACCGAGCCGATCGCCGCGCCCATCGCCGTTTCGAGCTGGATCACCGGCGTGCTGGTGGCATCGGCGGGGTCGACGGTCTTCCGGTTCACGATCAGCGGCAACAACGGCGCGGCGGGGTCGGCGTCCTGCAGCGCCTTCAGCCGTTCGAGATCGAACCAGATGTTGTTGGTGTTGAAGAAACGCCACTTGGCGACATCGCCGAACGAGTCGTCGCCGTCGGGGACCTGCGCGGATTCACGCAGCACGATCCGGCCCGCGCGCCGCGCGAGGTGCCCGCCCTTGCGGTCGGCCGCGGTGCCGAGCACCGTCTCCATCGCGAACGGGATGTCCTCGTTCGCGAGCCAAGCCGCGATCCGGGCGTCCGGGAGGGCGCCGAGGTTGTCGGAGTTGGACACGAAACACCAGCGGATCCCCTCCGCCAGCAGGGTTTCGAGCATCCCGCTCACCGCGAGCGCGACGTAGATGTCGCCGTGGCCCGGCGGGCACCATTCGAGCTCCGGGTTCGCGGGCCATGCGGCGGGCCGCCCGTCGGCGGTGATCTTCGGTTCGCGCCCCTGCAGGAAGTCGGCCGGGATGACGTCGTCGGCGAGATCGGGATACTTCTTCAGCAACTCCAGCGAAGGTTCGCGGGTGCCCGCCGAATTCATCAGGATCAGCGGAAGCCGCGCGTTGTACTTCTCGCGGGTCGAAAGCACCTGCATGGCGATGACGTCGAGGAACGTCTTCCCCGGTTTGATCTCCAGCAGCGATTTCGGCCCGGTGAGCCCCATGCTCGTACCGAGCCCGCCGTTCAGCTTCAGGACGGCGGTGCGGTCCAGCACCCGGCGCGCCTCTTCGGGATCGGGCTCCGGCAGATCCACGAGCCTGCTGATGTCATCGAGAGGTTCGAGTTCGTTTCCCGGCAATTCACCGGCGCCGGGTTCGGTCAGCTGCTCGAGACGCCGTCGCAGGGCCGCCAGCTCCATGGCGTGAGCGCCCGCGGAACGCATTTTCGACAGCGTTTCGGCGAACTGTTCGGACAGGTGCGCGTCAGAGCTCATTGTGCCCTTTCTGAACCACTGCGTCGGGGCGTCAGTCTATCGACCGGGCGCGGCGCCAGGCCGTGCTCCGGGGTCAGTACCCCGGTCATGCGGATGTCATGCGGTTCCGCGGGCAACTCACGCACGAGTTCGGCGTCCCGGACGACGGCGATCAGCGCCGCGCCTGGCGCGGCGAGGGGGAGCGACCGGTCGTAGTACCCGGCGCCGCGGCCGAGCCGGACCCCTTCGTCGTCGACGGCGAGCGCGGGGATCAACACCACATCGGCCGTCCTCAGCGTGTCGGAACCGAGGCGGCGACCGGTCGGCTCGAGCAACCCCCTCAGCCGTCCCGGTCCGAGACTCGACGGGCCCTCGTAGGCGGCCCACTCCAGCGGGCCCGCCGTGTCGGGGACGATCGGCAAGAGCACGCGTTTGCCCTGGTCCAGAAGTTGATCAAGCAGTGCCGCCGAACCCGGTTCGGTACCGAACGGGACGTAGGCGCACACCACCTCACCCGGCAGCCGAGCGGCGGCGACGACGAGCGCCGCAGCCTCCCGCGCGCGCTCTTCCGACACCTGCGAACGCCGTTCGGCGGTTATCCGAGAACGCCACTCCGCTTTACTCAGGTGTTCATTGCCGGGCTCGACCACGTGGTCAGGTTAGGCTTCACGCCTATGACAGGCGCAGCGACCACCACGGCGGCACGGACCACGAGGAGCTTGCCCGATCGGGCGATTTCCGCGGCTTCGGACCGCATCACTCCTGGTAACGGTGGTGAACTTCAGTTCACCGACGGGCCTTCATCGCGTGCCTGGTCGAACGAACGGATCGAGATCCCGCAGCCATGACGGAACCCATCGCCGAAGCGGCCGAGACCGAAGACGCGGGACAGTTCCGTTCCGTCGAGGATCAGATCTCCCTGACTCTGGACGCCGCGGTACGCCCGCGTCCGGTCCGGGTCGCCATCTCCGAGGCTCAGGGCCTCCTGTGCGCCGAAGAGGTCGTCGCCGAACACGCGCTGCCCGGTTTCGACCAGGCAGCCGTCGACGGTTACGCGGTGCGAAGCGTCGACGTCCGCTCCGCGGGCCAGGAGCCGGTGCAGCTGCCGGTCGTCGGCGAGATCGCCGCCGGTTCCCGCCAGCCGCGGCGGTTGCAGCCGGGCCAGGCCGTGCGGGTCGACACCGGCGCGCCGCTGCCCACGCTCGCCGACGCCGTCGTCCCGACCGCCTACACCGACGGGCACCAGGCCAAGGTCACCGTGCACAGGTCGGTGCCTTCGGCGGGCTACGTGCGCCGGACCGGTGAAGACGTGCAGATCGGCGACGTCGCCGTGCGCAAGGGCGACACCATCGGCTCGGCCCAGGTCGGGCTGCTCGCCGCGGTCGGCCGGGCGAAGGTCCTGGTCTACCCGCGGCCACGGGTTTCGATCGTGTCCGTCGGCGACGAGCTGGTCGACATCGACCGCACGCCGTCGGTCGGGCAGGTCTACGACGTCAACTCCTACGCGCTGTCCGCGGCCGCGCGGGACGCGGGCGCCGAGGTGAGCCGCGTCGGCATCGTCCCCGGCGATCCGAAACGCCTCCGAGAGATCGTCGAAGGCCGCCTGCTGATGTCGGAGATCGTCGTCGTCGCGGGCGGCGCCGGCGGGAGCGCGGGCGACGAGGTGCACGCGGCACTGTCCGATCTCGGCCACATCGACATGACGCGCGTCGCCATGCACCCCGGCTCCGTGCAGGGTTTCGGCAGGCTCGGTCCCGATTCGGTACCGACGTTCCTGATCCCCGGCAACCCGATGAGCGCGCTGGTCGTGTTCGAGGTGCTGGTGCGCCCGCTGATCCGCGCCGCGCGCGGCACCCGCAACCCGCACCGCCGGATCGTCGGCGCGCGGCTGCTCTCCCCGATCACCTCGACCAAGGGGCGCAAGGGTTTCCTGCGCGGGCAACTGCTGCGGGACGAGGGCAACGGCGAGTACCTGGTGCAGCCGCTCGGCACGTCCGGCGCGCATCTGCTCGCGTCGCTGGCCGAGGCGAACTGTCTGATCAACATCGACGAAGACCTCACCGAGGTCGCCGCGGGCGAGCAGGTCAAGGTGACCTTCCTGGCCCAGCGGGCGTAATGGGCGCACCGATTTCCGGCGTCGCGTATCCGATCGAGAGCAGGCATCCGGGCTGGCCCGCGAAGCTGGGGCCGCTCCGGGTGCCCGCCGGGATCCTCGCCGTCCGGCCGGTCCGTCTCCGGGACGCCGGCGACTGGAGCCGCGTCCGGCTGCGCGACCGCGAGCACCTGGAAATGTGGGAACCGACCGGCGTCGGACCCTGGCCGGATCGCAACGCGTATTGGTCATGGCCGTCCCAGTGGCTGGCACTGCGCGGCCTGGCGAGGCGCGGTCAATGTCTCCCGTTCACCATCACGGTGGACGGACGCTTCGCCGGGCAGATCACTGTGGGTAACGTCATCCGGGCGTCCCTCCGCTCCGCCTGGATCGGCTACTGGGTGTCATCGGACATCGTCCGCGGCGGCGTCGCGACCGGCGCGGTCGCCCTCGTCACCGACCACGTCTTCGACTTCGGCGGACTGCACCGGCTCGAGGCGACCGTCCGCCCCGAAAACACTCCCAGCCTGCGGGTTCTCGCCAAAGCGGGCTACCGGCAAGAAGGACTTTTCGAGCGCTATCTCGATGTCGCGGGCGGCTGGCGGGACCATTTCTGCTACGCCGTCACCAAGGAGGAGACCGGTGACGGACTGGTCTCACGGCTCGTCTCGAAGGGCCTCGCGGAGCGCGTTTGACCCCGTCACCGGGTCGTTCCGGTGACCGCGTTACCACAAGCTGTGAGATTCACCTAATTTGGTGATGCATTTTCCGTGATCGAAACCGGCGAGTCTGCGCGGCGTGTGTGACTGTTGTGGCTAGCGTGACTACAGCAGTGGATCGGGGGAGGTGACGGGAGATGCCCAGTTCGGTGATCATCGTCGCGCTCGCAGCGGCATGGCTCGTCGTTCTCGTGCCCATGGTCGCCCGCAAGCGCCAGCAGGTCGCACGGACGACGGACTCGGCCTTGGCGGCGCGAGTCGTGCGGAGCGGGAGCACACGCCACGAGGGACCGGAGGAGTTCGCGATGGCGGAGAACACGGAACCATCGGTAGAAGACGACCTGGCCGAGCTCGAGGCGGAGCTCGACGCCGACCTCGAAGACGAGGCACCGGAAGCCGAACCGCTTCCCCAGCCCTCGCACGCGGCCCGCCCGGAAAGAGAACGCCAAGGCGCCGGCTACCGGCCCGGCCGGGGCGGATTCGACCCGGAGGCGGCGGACATCGCCGCCCGCGCCAAGTACGCGTTCCGGCAGCGCGTCGTCATCGCGCTCCTGGTGCTGGTGGTCACGACCGCCGCCGTCGCCGGCTTCCTGACCCCGACGGTCTGGTGGGCCAACGGTGTCGTCGACGCCGTCCTCATCGGCTACCTGGCGTACCTGCGCCGCCAGGTCCGCATCGAGAACGACATCCGGCAGCGCCGCCTCGCCCGCTTCAACAACACCCGCGCCCCGCGCCGCCCGGCGATCGACGACGAAGACCACGATGCGCACGAGTCCCGTGAGGACATCGAGGTCGTCGCCACCGAACGTCCGGCCGTCGTGGAACGCAAACCGTCCCCGATGTCCCGCCTCCGGCGCCAAGCCGTCGTCGTCGACCTCGACGACGAGGATCCGGCCTTCCACGAGCTCGACGAGCCCGGGACCAGGCCTTTCCGCCGGGCCGCCGGAGAGTGACCCCCCTTGTTCGGGGCTCCGTGAGCCACTGATAGGCTCATGGAGCTCCAAACGAGGGGCAAGCTTCACCAGGGGCTGTAGCGCAGTTGGTAGCGCGTCTCGTTCGCATCGAGAAGGTCAGGGGTTCGATTCCCCTCAGCTCCACAGTTCGAAGACCCGCGCTCGGCAGAGTGCGGGTCTTTCGCGTTTCACCCACCGGCTTAGGCCATGTCCCGGTATTGGTGCAGCAGCCTGTTGAACCTTCGCAGCTTTTCGACCGCGTCCTCCGGCACCGGGTCGGGATGGAAGTGCATGACCTTGTTGCGGATGACCCGGATCGCGTCCAGCCGCTCGATGAAGACGGAGCGATCCAACGGCCAGCCCAGCTTCTCCCACGCCTCGTTGTTCTCCAGCACCCGCAGGTAATCACCGATGGTGAGCTTGTCGAAGCTCTCGACCTTCCTAGTGCAATACGGCTGAATGGAATCGACGTCGAAGGAGCGCCCGAGGATCCAGCGGAGCGTCTGATCCAGCTCACCCAGCTGAAAGAACGGCGTCGCCAACTCGCCGTAGCGCTGCGCGACATCGGCGGTCGTGACAATGCCTTCGATGACCTTGCTTTCGTTCAAGACGAAGACGAAATCGCGCTGCTGCAACGTGGGAAGCACCTCGAAGAGATCGCGATCATAAGGAACGACCTCCACCAGAGGATCGATCGCATCGGCGACGCTCGCCTCGGGCTTCTGGTGCATCGCCTGCGTGATCGAGCGCCATGTGACGGCACCACGCAGGTTACGAGGGCCGCTCAGGACCGCGAGCTGCGAGTAGTCGTTGAGAAGCATCTTCGTGATCGCTTCTTCAAGCGTGCTGTTCGGACTCACGGACTCGACACCACGCAGAGGTGACAGGTTCCCGACGGTCAGGCGGACGTTCAAGTCGTCGCCGCCTTCGTCGTCCTCCGCGACCGAAAGGTTGTCCATTTCAGACCTTCCCGCCGCCTGCGACTCGTCTTCCTCGTCGGGCGGCGTGATCAGCGAAACCGTCGTGTCCAGAGTCACCGCCCTGAAGCTGGGCGAAGTCACCAATCCATGGTTCGCGAGATCCGCTTCGATCTGACTGACCTGGTCGCCGCGATCCGTCACTCCCCAAAGCGCCAGGAGGTCACGGACGGAGAAGCTCTCGGGGTTCCGCTCGTCCGCGCGACTCCGCGCCTCCCGCAAGCGTGAATGGATCCGTTGCCGGTCCACGTCTTCGTTCCGCCGGTTGGCCGCGGCCGCCGCCGTCGAAATCGCCCGGTCGAGCAGTTCCTGCCGAACGGCGTCGAGCATCCGGCCCTGGTCGACCACGTACCAGGCGTGCCAGCCGTCGACGGCCCGCATGCCGGCGGCCACCATGGCCGCCCGTGACGGAGAACGGAACTCCTCACCGTCCGGGACGAGCCTGATCCGGCCTTTTTCGGTCACCGTCGCGTCGTAGGCGGCGCCGATACGGCTCCTCGTGAACCTGAGCTTCTCCCCCACCCCGACCAGACCGGCGTCCAACAAATCCGAAACCGTGACTCGGCGCCCGCGGATGAGGTGCATCGCCCGGCCGCCGGTCTCCTCCGCCACCACGCTCACCACTTCCCCAGGCCGGAGAACTTGCGGCGAGACCCGATCGCCTGCTTGAGCACCCTCTTCTCGAGTTCCGCCTGATTCAGGCGATCCACCCGGGTGAGTTGCAGTTCGGCCGCGAGGGCACGGAGGCCGTCCCGGTCCAGCTGCTGGGTTTCGAGGTAGGCAGCGCCCTCTTCAACAGTCTCCAGTTCACGAAGCCGCGCGGCGATGGCCACCACTTCCGCGTCCGGCCGTGCGACACCGGGCTGGGGCGTCACCTTCCTCTGTGCGACGCCAGGCCCTTCAGGACGCGACTCCGAGGAAGCCAGCCGATCGATGAGTCCGGCTTTGGTGAGGCTGCTGTAGCCGCGCAGACCGCGCAGCCTTGCCACTTTCCGCAATCCGGTCATGGGCAACCCGGTCGCTCTCAAGAAGATCCGTCGCTCATCGTCCGATGCCGGTTTCGAAAGCTCCCGCGCGACGAACTCCGGATCGCCGGAGGGCAGCAGGGACTCCGGTGCGGGGTCGGGTGGTGACGCCTGTGCGCCTCCGGTGCGCGAGACGGCGAGCCGAGCCTCCCCGCTGACGATCGCCTGCAGCGTGGCCTCGTCTTGCCGCCCGAGGAACTCGTACACCCGGGCGTGCAGTGCGACGGCATTCTTCAGTTCGTTCACCGGTGGCCACCCGACGACAAGGCGAGTGCGCCCAGTACCTCGTCCGTCAGCCGGTCGAACTCCATGACGACCTCATCTTTCGCGGAGGCGCCCAGCATCGCCGGTACCCCGCTCTCACCGGCGTCGCCGAAGTGCCGCGAACTGTTGCGGATCTTGCTGTCCAGCACCGGGACCCGGGAGTTCAGGCGCGCCTCTTCGATGTAGGTGTGCTGAGCGAGAACCACTTGCTGCGAGTAGATCTGCACCATCGTGAAGACCACTCCCAAGAAGCTCGGGTCGATCGTCCGATGACCACCACTACCGCCCTTGTGATTGACGAAGTCGTTGAACTGCTCCACCAGCTTCCCGCAATTACCGGCCAGATAGTCCAACCCCAGCGTGGACAGATAGTCCGCTTTGGCCGGTACGAGGATCTGCTCGCTGGCCACGATCGCGGTCTTGGTGACAAGGCCGAAGTTCGGCGCGCAGTCGATGAGCACCAGGTCGTAGCCGCTGAACCGGTCATCCTCCAGTGCGCGTCGCAGGCAGCCGTGCAGATCCAAGAACTTTCGCTTCGACCCGTCGAGAGTCGTCGTCCCGCCCAGCCGGGCGGCGAGTTCGAGGTCTATGTCGATGAGGCCGAGATGAGAGGAGATCAGATCGAGCTGCCCGCCGGTTTCCTTGAGAACGTGATTGGCCCGTTCGGGGGTGACGATCAAATCGGCGAGCGGCATGTCATTGCCGGGCGATTCGGTGTCATACCATTGCTTGATCGTCCGGCCGTCCTTGAGCCGATCGTGCCATTCGTCGACCGAGAAGAAGGAGAAGGTCAAATTCGTCTGCGGATCGAGATCGAGCAGCAGCACCCGGAGACCGCGGCTCGCGGCGACCGCGCCGAGGTTCGCGGTGATCGTCGTCTTTCCCACGCCGCCCTTGTAGTTCATGACCGCCACGACCCGCATACGCTTCTCCCCGTCCGTCTCGCATCCTGGCCTGACGACCTTTACAGGGCGCAGCTTCCAAAGCAACCGACGGACTCGAACATCGACCCCAATGTCCGCGACACTGGACCATTCGACGTAGCCGGATGAACGCGCGAACACAGAAAGTCAGAGATGGACACGAATCCATTCCATTCTCTTTTTCACGGCGACACCCGTTCTTTCTTGCCGATTTCGTCACGACAGGTGCCGGAATCGACGAATCGGGAAGAATGGATTCCCGTGGATATCGCGAGTCGGTGACCAGGCCGACCGACTGCCGTTCGTGGCCGGTCCACCACTAGGATGATCACTCGTCGCACAGCGCATCTGGAGGGACGTCGCCCGTGGCCGGTCGGTTCGGCGTTCTCCTCCGCGACGCCCGCCGCCGGGCAGGTCTGACTCAGGAGGGCCTGGCCGCCCGTGCGGGTGTCGGGGTCCGAACCATCCGCCGTCTCGAAACCGGTGGGGGCACCGATCCGCGCGTCGGCACCGTGACATTGCTCGCCGACGCCCTGGGCATCACCCCGCAGGAGCGCGCCGCCCTCCTCGCCGCCGCCGACGGCAGACAACCGGACGAGTCCGTCGAAGTACCGCCCAAGGACACCGGCGAGACACCGGTGGTTCCGGCCCCCTCGCTCGTCATCGTTCCCGAAGAGGTGTCCGAAGCGGCGGACCATCTGGCCACGATCATCGCCACCCGGCTCAGGCGGGAGGAGGAACTGCGCCGCGTGCACGACCCGTTCCCCCTGCCCGTGAGGTGGCGGATCGCGGGCGACCTCGCCGACCATTGGGACAACATCTGCCGCGTTCCGCACGGGATGACCGCCGAGCCGCTCGACCTCTCCGGTGAGATCGGCGACATCGCGGACATCTACCGCGGCATCCCGTCCCGGAAACTGGTGGTGCTGGGCCGCGCGGGAGCGGGCAAGACCGTGCTGACGCTGCGTTTCGCGCTCGACGCGCTGGCCGTCCGGGATCGCGGCGGCGTCGTGCCGGTGATCTTCACCGTCGGTTCGTGGGACCCGACCACGACGCCCTTGCGCACCTGGCTCGTCGAAACGCTTCAGCGCGACCATCCCGGCCTCTCCGCCGAGGCACCCGGCGGCTCGACACTGGCGGCCGTGCTGGTCGACACCGGGTACATCCTGCCCGTCCTCGACGGCTTCGACGAGATCGCCGCGGGCCTGCACCGGCCGGCGCTCGAAGCGCTCAATTCCCTGTCCGGGCCGCTGTTCCTGACCAGTCGCTTCGACGAGTACGAGCGGGCCGTCACCAAGTTCCACACGCTGACGTCGGCCGCCGTCGTGGAACTGACCGACCTCACCGTCGACGACCTCGCCGGCTACCTGCCCCGAACGGCACGGCGCCTCACTCCCGGCGGCTCGGCCACGGCGTGGGATCCGGTCTTGGCCGCGTTGCGTGACGCCGAAGCGCCGGCCGCGAACCTGGCCACGGTCCTGAAAACCCCGCTCATGGTCGGGCTCGCCCGTACGGTCTACAGCGACTCGCGCGACCGCGATCCGGCAAGCCTGCTGGACACCGGCCGCTTCCCGACGGCGCAGGCGCTCGAAGAGCATCTGCTCGACACCTTCGTCCCGACCGTCTGGGAAGCCGGCGACGTCCGGCAGCGCTGGGACCTCGAACAGGTCCGCCGCTGGCTGGGCTTCCTCGCCGACGACCTCGACCGGCGGGAAACCGGTGACCTCGAATGGTGGCGGATGGGCGGCTCGCTGACCCGGTGGTCGCGTGTCCTCCTGGTGACGGCCTCCACCTGGCTGACCACGGCGCTCGTCATCTGGTTCGTTTTGTGCCCGCTCAATTCACTCACTTCCGGGCTGCCGTTCCGGTGGCCCGTCGTCCTCGTCGACGGGCTGGCCAGCGGAGCCGTGATCGCCGTTCCGTTCGGTCTGCTGTATTCGTTCCTGGTGGTCCGCAAGGCCGGACCTCTCGAACCGACGCGCGTGCGGGTGCGGCTGTTCGACCGGCGGGCACGCCGGCCCCGTCTCCGGCGGAGGATCGCCGTCAGGTTCGCGGCGGGCGTGGGGGGTGGCGTGCTGGCGGCCGTCGCCATCACCCTCGTCGGTGTCTTCGTGAGGGCACTGTCGCCGGATCTCGTCGTGATCGACGATCTCGGCCGTCTCCTCCGCCTGATCCTCGTCGACGTCACTGTGTTCGGGCTCGCCTTCGGCCCTGCCTGCGGTGGGCTGCTGGCGCTCATCACCCTCCTCGAGGTACCCGCCAACCTGAGCACCGCCACCAGCCCCGCCGACCTGCTCGCGGCGAACCGCTCGACCGTGCTGCGCGTCGTCGGGTTGTTCGCGCCGGTACTCGCGATCGCGATCGGCCTCGGCAGTTTCGGGGCAGCGGCCGCGCTGGAGAGCATCACGGGTCCGTCCTTTCACCTCGTGCGGTCGTTCAGGGTCAGTGCCCTGCTCGGTCTCACCGCAGGGCTCGTCACAGCCTTCGCGTACGTGATCACCTTCACCGCGTGGGGCCAGTGGCTGGTCTTCACCCGCCTGCGGCTCCCTCTCCTCCGCAAGCTGCCGTGGGCCGTCACCGCGTTCCTGGACGACGCGTACCGGCGAGGGGTGCTGCGCCAGTCCGGCGCCGTCTACCAATTCCGGCACGCCCGGTTGCAGCAGCACCTCGCCAAGGCCTACCGCGCCCAGCACTAGGCCCTTTTCGCAGCTCAGTACCACCGGCCGTGAATGGCCGCCGCTCGACCTTCCGGCTCCGGCACGCCCTCGGCCAGCATGGGTCGCATCGACAAGCGGTCGGTGGGAAGGGGGAACCGGGGTGAGCACCGAGACTGCGCCGGCTGACATCTCCGGGATGTGGAACGTGTACTTCGGACGGCCCACACCGCCGGAGGGCGGGGTGAACTGGGAGGCCTACAGCCACGAAGAGCTGCACCGGATGCTGTGGCAGGACGCCGACATCGCGGACGTCGGCACGATCGCCGCGGACTGGTCCGCGCATCGGGCGGCGTTGGTCAACCACGCGGAAGTGCTGCGCGAGCAGCGCGCCGCGTTGCTGGACGGCTGGCGGGGCAGCGGCGCGGAGGAAGCGGCGAAGCGTCTGCTCGCGCTCGCCGAGCGGGTGGAGAAGATCGCGGAGCTCGCCCACGCCGGCGAGCGGGCCGCGCAACAGGCCGCCGACGCGCTGGCGTGGGCCAGGGCCACGATGCCCGCCCCGGCGGGTGATCCAGCCGCACCGATGACAAGCATGTTCATGGACTGGACCTTCGGCGGAGCGGGTTTCAGCTTCTACGCCGACACCGGCACGACCGACCTGCGAAAGCAGCGTGCCGTCCACACGATGCGGACCTACGAGTCGAGCCTGACGAATTCGAGCAGGCTGATCGGACAGGCACGGGGCACGATCCCGACCGCTTCGACCATGCCGGGCGGCGACACCACGGCGAGCGCCTCGGCCTCGTCGCCGGACGGCACTACCCCGAGCGGGTCTTCGTGGCAGCGCCTCACCGGGTCCGGCGGACTTGGGCAGGGCGCGACCGCCGCAACGCTCACCCGTGCCGGTGTCGCCGGGCCAGGCGCCTTCGTGAGCCCCCTCGCGAACGGCGCGCGAGTGGGAGCGGCGGCACTATCGGCCGCGCCCCGCGCGATGGCGGCGCACGCGGCGGCCGAACCGGCCGCGACGCGCACCGACTCCGTGGGCCAGCCGGCTCTGGCCGGCTCGGGCACGCATGGCCGGTCCGACGAGGACGACCACACCAACCAGCTGCCGACGATCGACCACGCGCTGTTCCCCCTCTCGGAGCCCGCCAGTGAGGCGGTCATCGGTCTTCCCGAGCGGGAGTGGCGATGAGCGCGGGGCGGGGAATCGAAGTCGAGCTGGAACTGCTCGACGCACGCATCACGACGCTGGCCGATCTCGGTGATCTCACCGCCGATCTGGTGGCCACCGCGAGCAGGCTCGCGGCACGGCTGCCGATGCTGGGCACCGCGCCGCCCGCCGCGCATCTGGCGAACCGCCTTCGGGAGGCCGCGGGAGGCTCCGGACTCGCGGGCGAGATCAAGGCCACAGAACGCGAAGTCAGGCAATACCGGCAGATGCTCGCGTCCGCCAAGCACAAGTACCAAGAGCAGGAAGAGCGAGCCGGCGACGACCTCAGGGGACGGGCGTCATGACCCCGCTCGACGAACACGGCAGCCGCTTCGAACTCGCGGAGCTGGATCTGCTCGCGACCTTCGCCGGCGTACCGCTGCCGTTCCCGTTGCGGATTCCGTCCTTCGGCCGGATCGCGGGCGAACGCGAGGCATCGCTTCGTGCCGCGGGTGGCTCGCTGGCCGAACGTGGCCTCGCCACGGCGGACGGACCGGCCGGCCTGGCCGGGACCCTGGTCGCCGCGCTGCGCGAGCACCACGGCTCGGTCGATCTGGTACTGGCCGACCAGGGAAGCTTGACGGGTTTCGCGGCCATGATCCACGAAGACCGAGCGGTCCTGTGCGGACAGCCGCTCGGCGGCGCGCCGAGCCCGGTGACCGTCATGAGGGTCGCGTACGACGCGCTCGCCGACACGTTCGCCGGGTTCCTTCCCGAGGTGCCTGCCGCACCGACCCTGCCGATCACCTGGTCTCCGGTGGCCGACGGCGACGCCCCGGCCGCCGAAGCGCTCGCCACCGTGCTGCCTTCGGTGGCGGGACGCGGCCAGCTCGGGGTCGTACGCAGATCGGGCGCCGAGAAGCGGCCACTCGAACTTTCCTGGCTGGACGGTCCTTCGGGGAGGGTCCGGATCGATCGCGACGACCGCGGCTGGGTGAGCGTCAACCCGTTGCGGCACAACGAACTCGTACACGCATTACGCGAGGCGGCGGCACTGGCCCGCCAGTGACGACGCGTTCCATCGAACAAGGAAGGGGAACACCATGGAGCCGGCACAATGGCTCGCCGACTACCGAGGCCGGCTCGAACGCGCCGCGGACGGTGCACGCCAGGCTCGGGAGAGTCTCGAACAGGCGGGGGCGACGGCACGCTCACCCCGGGGTGAGGTCACCGTCTCGGTCAACGCGGCGGGCGTGCTCGAAGGTGTCGCGTTGACGCCCGCCGCGCGCAAACTCGAAGCCGACGCGCTCGCGGCGCTGATCGTGACCACCGCACGCGAAGCACAGCGCCTCGCCGGCGAACGCATGGCCGACGTGATGGCGGGGTATCTCGGCGACGGCGCGGCACTCACCCAGCTCACCCGGCACCTCTCGCCGGAGGTCGTGCGATGACCGCGGAACGGTCCTACGCCGTCGATCCCGATCAGTTACGCCGGCACGCGGGCCGGCTCACCGCGCACGCCGACCAGTTGTCCTCGCTCGGTACAGCGCTGCCCGGCGAGATGCCGCCGACGGCGCTCGGACCGTTCGCACAGTGCTTCACCGCGGGCATCGGCGCCGCGATGAGCCGGACGCGGGACGCGTTCGCCCGCACCGCGTCGGTCATGGACGACGTCGGCGACGGCATGCGGAGGGCGGCCGAGCGGTATCAGAGCACGGACGAAGACCACGCCGCCCGCCTGAACCTCGATGGAGGCGCACGATGACGACGGCCGTGGAGATCACCACCGCGCTCGCGAACCTGCGCGTCGCGCGAGATTCCGTCGGTGGCAAGGAATGGCTGTCCGCGGAGCTCAGCGGTGAGCCCGCCGTCTCACTCGACATGCTCGGCTCGACGGCGAGCCCGCTTTCCGCGTTGGGCAGCGCCGGCTGCGACTTCCTGACGCCGATGATCTCGTTCCTCGAAGAGCCGCTCGGGCAGCTTCGCGGTGAGCCGGCATCGGTTTCGGCTCCCTCCGCCGAGCACGACAGGGTCTCGCAGGGCGCGAACTCCGTCGCCGAGGACTACGGCTCCACGACGGAGAACGAGACGAGCGAATGGTCCGGGGACGCCAAGCGGGACTACACCGCGACGGCGACGAAGCTGGTCGACGGGATCAAGACGGTCGCGGAGTCCGCGGCGACCAACGCGAAGGCGATGGTCGCGGCCGGTGAGGTGGTGGCGCAGGCCGTCGACATCGTCACCCGCCTGATCACCGAGGCCGTCGGGAAGATCGTGCCGATCATGACCAGGGCCATCGCGGCGGCGCCCGCGACCTTCGGGGCCAGCATCGCCGAGGCGATCCCTGAGTGCGTGGCGATCGCCGTCGAACACGGCGGCCGGATCGCGGCCAAACTGGCCGAATTGCTCGCCAGCGGCGAAAACCTCGTGAAGTTGCTCGAAGGCGTCGCCGGTGTGCTCGACGTCATCGAGAAGGGACTCACCGCGATCGGTGACGCCTCGACGAACTCCGAAAAAGACTGAGGGAGAAGAGAATGGGAACGAAGACCCAGCGGCTCGCCGGTGTCGCTCTGGCCGTCGCGCTCGCCGTGCCGGTCGCCCCCGCGGTGGCGGCCGAGACCGGCGATCACGCCGCCGTACAGACCATGCTCGACCGCTACCAGCGTCAGGCGGGCCCCGGCGCGGCCGTCCACGCCGGCGACGGCCAAGGCTCGTGGACCCTGTCGAGCGGATCCGCCACCACCCCCGGGCAGCGGCCCATCACGGCGGACGACCATTTCCGGATCGCCAGCCAGACCAAGACGTTCACCGCGGCCGTGGTGCTCCAGTTGTTCGACGAGGGGCTCGTCGACCTCGACGCTCCCATCGAGAGGTACCTGCCCGGCGTCGTCACCGGGAATTACGACGGCACCGTCATCACCGTGCGCCGGTTGCTCAACCACACCGCGGGGTTCCCGCACGACCCCGCCGGTGCGAAGACCAAGCCGGACGGCACGTTCGACCTGGCCACGCTCGTACACGCCGCGATGGACGACAAACCGGTTTCCGCGCCCGGGGCCTACCACTACTCCAACGTCGGCTACCTGGTCCTCGGCCTGCTGATCGAGAAGTTCACAGGCCAATACGTCGGCGACGCGATCACCGAGCGGATCATCGAACCGGTCGGGCTGACCGAAACCTCGTTCCCGCCGCCGGGAAAGCGGACGCTCACCAGTCCGTACCTGCCCGGCTACCAGGGCTTCCAGCTCGGTGGCGGCTACTTCTGGGTCGATATGACGACCTCGTTCGAGCTCTCGAAGTGGAGTGCGTCGGCCGCGATGGAATCCACCTTGACGGACCTCGCGAAATTCGAGCGTGCGCTCGTTTCGGGCGCTGTCGTCTCGCGGAAGGCCCTCGCGGAGATGCGCACCGTCGTGCCATGGACGCCGGGTTCCCCCGCCGGGTACGGGCTCGGGCAGTTCAGCATCCAGTTGTCCTGCGGCGGCGTGGCCTGGGGACACGACGGCGCCCTGCCGACCGGGCACGCGTCGCTCACGCTGGCCACCGACGACGGCCGGTTCGCGTCGGTCGTGACCAACTCGAACAAGCTCCCGACCGACCCGAGCGGCGTCGACGTCGCCAACGCCGCCCTGTGTGAGGGGAAGTAGATCGGCGACCCCGGCATCGCTCGGTCGTTTCGCGGTGCCGGGGTCGCCACGCCGGGTTTGTACAGATTTTGTACGGGCCTCAAGAACCTTCCATCGGACCGCGAAACTCGACGAAGGCGAGCGCCCATGTCCGAGCAGCTGCCCCCGGATCCCGTCCGCTCCCCGCTCTCCCGGCGTTCGTTGCTGCGCGCCGGTGGTGGACTCGCCGCGACGACGGCGCTGCTCGGCACCGGCGCGGTGTTCGCCGGACCGGCTTCGGCCGCGGTGCCGACGTCCAAGCGCTTCGACCTCACCAAGCCGACCTACGACGAGTTCCGCAGCAAGATCCTGCACGAGTCGCACCATGTGATGCAGGGCTTCACCTTCGACAACCAGAACGTGCGCATCTTCATCGTGAACGCCCGCAACGGCGGGACCGGGGACGATCTGTGCATCACCCAGGTCAACTTCTCCGGCGAGATCCAGGGCGCGATGCATCTCAACAACGCCGGGCACGGGGTGTCGATCGGCGTCGAACCGGTGGGCACCGACTCCTACATCTGGATGGAATGCGACTCGGACGGACCCACGGGGGCCGGTCGCGGGACGGCGCTGGCCCGGTTCAAGTTCGTCAACGGTGGCACGCCGTCGGTGAAGAAGTTCCTCACCGGCAGCGACACGATCACCTGCGCCACCGATCCGATCAACAAGCGGATCGCGGTACGCCGCAACGAAGGCGGCAAGATGTTCTACAGCGTCTACCCGCTCGCTTCCGCCGCGGCAGGCAACTTCAGTTCGCCGCTGGCGCATTTCGCGCAGCCCGCGCTGTCCACCGTGCCGGTGACCTTCCAGGGGTACGCCATCTACGGCCAGTATCTGTACACATTGGACGGTACGGGACACGCGGACCCCGCCGACATCAACTCCTACGTCACCTGCATCGACATGAACACCGGCCAAGTCAAGAGCCGCGCGCTGACCAAGGCGGGACAATCACTGGTGTTCCGCGAGCCGGAGGGGCTCGGGATCTACCGGAGCCTGGCCGGGGAAACGCGGCTGTACATCGGTTTCGGGTCGCGCAGCAGCATGGACAACATCAACCGCTACGCGAACCTGTTCTACAAGAACGTCCTTATCGACTGACGCCTCGCGGCGAACGCGGCCGCCGCCAAGGCGGCCGCGAAAAGCGCGTACGACGCCAGCAGACCGGCGCCCGAGGAACTCAAGGCGCCGCCCACGGCTCGCCCCAGCAATTGCCCGACGCATTCCGCGGTGATGACGGCGGTCGCGAGTTCCGCGGCGGTGAAACCGCTCGCGTCCGCTGTCGTGGCCCTGATGTACAGGCTCGGATAAGCGAGTCCGACACCGATTCCGGCGACCGCCCAGGCGACGAGAGCCGTGGCGAACGAACCACCGAAGGCCACGCCCGCGGTGCCAAGAGCGGTCAGACTCAGGCCCACGGCGGGAAAGCGTGCCGAGGAGAACTTGGCCGCCACCAGGCTGGTCACCGCCCAGCCCAGCGGCGCGGCGCTCAGCACGATCGCCGCCTGCCCGAGGCTCACGTGGAACTCGCTCGTCAGGAGCACGGTGATCAGGCTGTCCGCGCCGAAATAGCCGATCGCGAACAGCACCATGGCACCGAGCGCGGCGGGGGTTCCCGGCCGGAGCCGTGCGGTGCCCGGCGGCAGGATCGCGATCATCCCGACGGCGGTGATCGTCGCCCCAGCAAGCGCGAGCGGCCAGAAGCCCGCGCTGAACACGACGATCGCCGCTCCTAGCGGCACTGACAGCGTTCGTAGCAAGGGCCGGGAAGCGGCATCGGGTGCGTCGCCACGAGCGGCACGCACGACCAGCAACCGTCCGAAAAGGACGAACGGCACCGGCAGCAGGAGGGTCCATCGCCAGCCGACGAGATGTTCCAGGCCGAGGGTCGCGGCCGGGCCGACCAGGGCGGGCACGATCCACATGGCCGAGGACGCCGCGATCACGCGGATCCGCAGCCGGTCATCGAGATGCCGGATCGCCGAGCTGACACCGAAAATCGCCAGGAGACCACTCGCGAGCCCGGCGGAGAACTGGCCGAGGGCGAACATCCACGCCGTCCGCGCCACCGCGGCCAGGAAGAGGCCGCCGAGGTAGGCGATCATCCCGGCGGCGAGCGTACCGCGCGGGCCCAGGCGCGCGAGAACCCTGCTAGCCAAGGGAAGTGCGACGAACAGCCCTAGTGTCGAGCCGGCGATCAGGAGCCCGAGGTCGCTTCTCGCGTCGAGATCGGCGGCGACGACGGGCAGCAAGGTGGAGGCGACGAAGCCGGTGACGGCGGCCGCGAACTCGAGCGCGACGATGCCGACCGCCAGCCGGACTCCTGTCACGTGTAGAGGTCTCGGTCGTACCGGTTGAGCTGCACCCAGACCCCGTCGGGATCCTGGACGCGCAACGAGTGGCCGAAGCCCTCGTCCATCGGCGGGCCCGGCTCGAATCCGGCCGCCCGCAGGCGTTCCGCGACGTCCTCCAGTGGTTCGTCGGCTTCGAAGGCCAGCTCGCAGCGGCCCACGTCTTCGCCGGACGACCGATGGACGGCCAGCATCCCGCCCTCGGCGGGCATCTCGACCCAGCCGCCGGGACGCGACACCGGCCCCACCCGCAGGCCGAGCACCTCGTAGAACCGCGTCATGGCCTCGACGTCCGCGCTGTAGCGGATCGGCATGATCTTCATCGCTCGCGTTCCTCACTGGTCCGCAGCAGGTACTCCTCCAGCACCCGTTCGACGAACGACGAAAGCGACTCGTCGGCGTCGACGGACGCGTGCTTCACCCGCTTGATGAGGTCGTTCGGCAGATAGACGTTGAATTGCCGTTTGGCGACCTGGGTCATGCTCGCATGCTAGCAAGTGAGCACAAGCAGCACCGTGACCAGCGCCAGACCCGCACCGATCCACGGGATGGCGGTCAACGAAGCGGCCAGGTTTAAGGCCCCGGCGGCGAAGGCCGGGGTGAGGCTGATGCCCAGCTGGAAGGCCGAGACCGTGGTCGCGCCGGCGAGGGTCGGGGCCGAAGCGGCGATCGTGAAGACCCGCCCGTAGAGCGCCGGATTGAGCACGAAGGCCGCGACACCCAGCAGGAACACCGTCGGCACGACGACCCAGACGGAGGTGGCGAACAGTGCGAGCATCGCCGAAAAGACCGCGATGCCGACGGCGCCGCCGAGCAGCGCGTGGTGCGGGCGACGGTCGGAGATCCGGCCGCCGATCGACAGTCCGGCGAAAGCGCCGATCCCGAACAGCGCGAGGACCGCGGGGATCCAGACCGCGGGAAGGACGTCCGCGAGCATCGCCGCCAGGTAGTTGAAGGACACCATGTACGCGGCGGTGCTCAGGATGGTGATCGCGTAGACACCCCAGAGGCGTGGTGCCCGCATGGCGCGCAGTTCCCCCGAAAGGCTGGGTTCCGACGAAGGCGCGGTGGCGGGCAGGCCGACGGCGCACGCGACCACCCCCACGACGGTCAGCGTCACGACGCCCCAGAAACCGCCGGTCCAGTCGGTGAGGTTGCTCAGCAGGGTGCCCACCGGTCCCCCGGCGACCATGGCGACGCTGAGCCCCGCGACGACGACACCGGAGGCGCGGGCGTTGCGGTCGGGGGTCACCAGGCTGATCGCGGTCACGGCGGCGACCGCGAAGAAGCCGGCGTAGGCGAGACCGGCGACGAACCTGACGACCAGGAGGATCCAGTAGTCATCGGCGAGCAGACCGACCGCGGTGGCGGCGGCGAAGACGGCCTGAGTGGTCATCAATGCCGTGCGCCGTGGCCACTTCAAGCTCAGCACGGCGAACGGCGGACCACCCAGGACGACACCGAGGGCGAACGCGGTGATGAGCGCGCCCGCGGACGACAGGGAGACGCCGAGATCGGCGGCGGCCGCGGGCAGGACCCCGGCCATCAGGAACTCGGCGCTCCCCATCGCGAACAGGCTGAAGGCGAGGAGGTAGACCCCGGCGGGGAGGCGTTTCGTCTCGGTCATGCGGCCAGCATCGGGAGCTTCTGGCTGTTTCGGCAAAGAACTTTGCCGGAACCGGGACGAGCTGCTGAGCTGGCGACATGCAGGACCAACCCGCCGTCACCGCGGCGATCGAGCTGATCGCGCCCCGGCTGCGTCACGCCAGGGAGAAGAAGGGCACGACGCTGGTGGAGCTCAGCCGCGCCACCGGCATCTCCACCAGCACGCTGTCCCGCCTCGAATCCGGACAGCGCAAGCCGAGCCTCGAACTGCTGCTGCCGGTGATCGCCTCGCTGGGCCTGCGCGTCGACGAGATCGTCGCCTCACCGAGGGTGCTCGGACCGCCATCAGACGGCCGGGTGCTCATCCCGCTCACCCGGCACGAGGACGGGCCCCGCGCCTACAAGATGACGATTCCGGCGGGCGACGACGATCCCCGCCCGCGAACGCACGCCGGCCGCGAATGGCTCTACGTGCTGCGAGGCAGGCTGCGGCTCGTGCTCGGCGACCAGGATGTCGTGCTCGGTCCCGGCGAGGCCGCCGAGTTCGACTGCCGGACACCGCATTGGTTCGGCGCCACCGGCCGCGGGCGGGTCGAGGTGCTCAGTCTCTTCGGCAGGCAGGGCGAACGGGTCCACGTCCGCGCCCGCACCCGGTGAAGTCAGACGCGCTGCTGGATACGGATCAGGTTCCCGGACGGGTCGCGGACGGCGCCGTCACGCAGGCCGTACGGCTGGTCGGTCGGCTCCTGGATGATCTCGGCGCCCGCCTCCTGCAGGTGTTTGAAGAGACCGTCGAGATCGTCGGAGGAGAACAGGATGCCCGCGTAGGTGCCCTTGGCCATCATCTCGCCGATCACCCGGCGCTCGTCGTCGGTGATGCCCGGGTCGACGGCGGGCGGGTGCAGCACGATCGACACGGGCTGCCCCGGCGGGCCGACGGTGAGCCAGCGCATGCCGTCGTAGCCGACGTCGTTGCGCACCTCGAAGCCGAGGATGTCGCGGTAGAAGGCCAGTGCTGCTTCGGGGTCGGTCTGCGGGAGGAAGCTCCCGTGAATGGCGATGTCCATGACGGTCACGCTAGGTGAGACCGGTTCGCGGCGCTTCTCGATTCCTGATCGCTCTTCACCGCCGCCTGGATCGCGGCGACACTGCGATCGACGTCCGCTTCGGTGGTGCTCCAGTTGGACACGGAGATGCGCATCAGGCGCCGTCCATGCCAAGTGGTCGCCCCCATCCAGCACTCGCCTGACCGCTGGAGCGCTTCGACGACGCGATCCGTTTCCTCCTCGAAGGCGACGAGGACCTGGTTCAACACCACGTCGTTCACGACGGTGACGCCCTCGCACGCTTCGAGTTTCTCGGCGAACCTCCTGGCCAGCGCGCAGCATCGTTCGACCAGCTCGCCGATCCCCTCGCGGCCCAGCTCGCTGAGCGCGGCCCACGTCGCGAATCCGCGCGCCCGGCGGGACGACTCCGGCACGAAGTCGCCCGGCGCTCTCACGCCGCCGTCACCCTGGCCGGTCAGGTAAGCGGCGGTGACCGCCATGGCGGCCCTGTGCGATTCGGGATGGGCACAGAACGCGTAGCCGCTGTCGTACGGGACGTTGAGCCACTTGTGCCCGTCGACCGCCCAGGAATCGGCCGCCTCCAGTCCCGTTGTCAAGCGCCTGAGCGTGGGAGCGGCGGCCGCCCAGAGCCCGAACGCGCCGTCGACGTGGACCCACGCGTCGTGCCGCCGGGCGATCTCCGTCGCGGCGGCGAAGTCGTCGAACGCGCCGGTATTCACGTTTCCGGCCTGGAGGCAAACGATTGCGGGCCCGTCGAGCGTTCGTTCGAGATCGGCGATGTCGATGGCGCCTTGGCCGTCCGCGCGGACCGGGTGCACGGCGTCGGTGCCCAGGCCGAGCAAGCGGAGGGAGCGGTCGATCGACGCGTGCCGCTCTTCGCCGGCGACGACCTTCAGAGGCGGCGCCCCGTGCAGTCCTCGGCGCTCGACGTCCCATCCGGCCCGCGCCAGCACGTGATGCCGGGCGGCGGCCAGGCCGACCGTGTTCGCGCCCTGCCCGCCGGTCACGAAGCCGAAGGAGGCGCCGGACGGGAGGCCGAGGACCTCCTTGAGCCATTCGCCCGCCACCTCCTCGACGATCGCGGCGGCGGGCGAGGTGACCTGGTTGAACGCGGGCTGGTCCCACCCGGTCGCCAGCATGTCGGCCGCCGTCGCGGCGTCGAGCGCGCCACCGGTGACGAAGCCGAAGTACCTCGGCCCGGTGTTCGCCACCAGCGCCGGCTCGACGGCACCGGCCAGCCGCCGGATCACGTCGGCGGGCGGGACGGGCTTCTCGGGCAGGTCACCGAGCTTCTCCCGGACGCCAGTCGTGTCGTCCGGGAAGACCGGGGCGTCGGCGACGCTTTCGCGGTAGCGGGTGACGCGGGCAGCGACGTCGGCCAGCAGATCTCGCAACTCAGTCACTCGACGGCTCTCTTTCGATCGTCGCGAACCACGCTGGAGCACCGTCTTCGTCGTGGAACCTCGTCCGGACGCGCTCCTCCACGATGGTCTTCACGCGCCATCCTGCCCCGAAGGGCTTTGTCAGCGCTTCACGTTTTACGGGGTGCGGCCCGGCGTTCTCACCGTCGCTGAAACACAGGATGTAAAGCGTCCCCTTGGTGACCGCTTCGAGGCTCTTGACGTACGCGACGCGCTCGTCCGCGTCGAAGGCGTGGAAGAGCCCGCAATCGAGCACCGTGTCGAAGCGCTGCCCGAGCCGCTCCAGGTGAAGCGCGTCCGCCGTCACGAACTCGGCCTCGAGCCCGCGTTCGCGCGCCTTCCGCCGCGCGAGGGCGAGGGCCGTCTCGGCGACGTCGACGCCCAGCACCGAAAGTCCTTGCGACGCAAGGTGAAGCGCGTTCTCTCCCGATCCGCATCCCGCATCGAGCACCCGGCCGGTGAACCTTCCCGCCGCCCTGACGACCGCGGGTTGAGGTCCGCCGAAATCCCAAGGGGCGGGGCCGTCGCGGTACGACACGTCCCAGGGCAGGCCGGTCATGCGCTCGTGACCGGTCGGTTTCCTGCCGCCGAACGGATCTTCTTCCGGCATGGTGACCGCCCTTCCCGCACTCCGACGTGACGCGACAGCGCAGAGCTTAGGCACGACGGCCGTGACCAGGGCGTCATGTGATGTTGGGAAACCTTGTTTGACCTGCGTCGGAATGCCCCGGTACCGTGTTGTGTTAGCACTCTTGTCGGCTGAGTGCCAATGCACGAAGGAGCAGCAGTGCCCACCTACCAATACGCCTGCAAGGAATGCGACCACGCTTTCGAGGCCGTGCAGTCGTTCTCCGACGCGAGCTTGACCGTGTGCCCGCAGTGCTCGGGCCCGCTTCGCAAGGTCTTCAGCTCGGTCGGCGTGGTCTTCAAGGGCAGCGGGTTCTACCGCAACGATTCGCGTGACTCGAAGGCCAACACGACCTCGGCCCCGGCCAAGACCGAGACGAAGTCGGAGTCGAAGACCGAGTCCAAGCCGGAGACCAAGAGCGCGGCATCTTCCTCCACGGGTACGACGAAAACGGCCGCCGCCGCTTCCTGACGTCCCGAGTTGTCCACAGGCCCCCGGTTATCCACAGCCGGGGGTTTTCGTTCTTTCCAGGGCCGCGCACCGGCCCCTAACGTCGAGATCATCACCGATCGACGAGGGGGATCCCGTGCTCCATTACCTGCCCGCCCTGCGAAGACTCCACGGCAGGCCCGCGCGGCTGCTGCGCCGCTGGCTTGCCCTTTCCCTGCTGCTCAGCGGCCTGATCGCGCTCTTCCTGCCCGCGTCGGCACGCGGTGCGCCCGGCACCGCGACCGTGGTCTCCGCCCGTGACCTCCCGGCCGGGTCGGTGCTGCGCGCCGCCGACCTCAAGCTCGTCGACCTCCCGGACGACGTCCGTCCACAGGGCGCGATCGGCCTGCCCGCCTCGGCGGAGGGGCGGCTGCTCGTCGGTGCGGCACGGGCGGGTGAACCGCTGACCGATGTCCGCCTGCTGGACGCGGCCATCCCCGGATCGGGTGATCCCGAGAGTTCGACCGTCCCGGTGAGGCTCGCCGACGCCGGTGTCGCGGAGCTGCTCAGGCCCGGCCAACGGGTCGACGTCGTCGCGGCCGCCGAAGCCGGGCGCGAAGCATCTGTGCTGGCCAGCATGGCCGTCGTGGCGGCGGTCGGCGACCAAGGCACCCGCGATCCGAAGTCCTCGGGCGCCGGGAGCAAGGGACCTTTGGTGCTGCTTTCCCTGCCTTCCGCGATCGCGACACGGGTCGCGGCCACCTCGCTGGAACGGTCCATAACGGTTACCCTCCGCTAGCTCGCGCCCTGCCCGCTGGCGGCGGGCGCCTGCGTCCCCCCGGTATGCAAAAAAAGGGACGGTCGGCGAACCGTCCCAGGTGAAGAGGAGAGCGTCTTGCTCAAGGGTTTCAAGGACTTCCTGATGCGCGGGAACGTCGTCGACCTGGCGGTCGCGGTGGTCATCGGCGCCGCGTTCACGGCGATCGTCACGGCCTTCACGAACGGCCTGATCAAACCGTTGATCAACACCATCGGCGGGTCGGACGCCGCCAAGGGGCTGGGGTTCAACATCCTGGCCGAGAACGACGCCACGTTCCTCGACTTCGGCGGCGTGATCAACGCGGCGATCAACTTCGTGCTGGTCGCGGCCGTCGTCTACTTCGTGATCGTGCTGCCGGTCAAGCACGTCCAGGAGCGGCGCAAGCGCGGCGAAGAGGCAGGCCCGGCGGAGCCGACCGACGTCGAACTGCTCACCGAGATCCGCGACCTGCTGCGCGCGCAGCAGAACCGCCAGGGCTGAGACCCAGGTTCACCGGTCGTGATGAGGCGGCCGGTTCTCCAGGAACCACGAGTCGGAGTCCGGGGTGCGCTGCCCCGGCTCTCGCTCGTCGGAGGTCGTATCCGGCAGGACGTCGCCGAAGATGTCGTCGACCCGCCGTTTCTCCGCGGCGGAAGGGCGCTTGTCCTTGTCTTCACCTGGCATGACGTCCATTTTCGCACCGGTCGCGCGGTCCGCCCGCCGGTGGGACCATCAGCGCATGAGCATTGTCGACAAAGCGAAGGGGCTGGCCGCCCAGGCCATCCACAAAGCGGAAGAGGTCGCGGGCGAAGTCCGCGAGAAGGCCGGGCCGCTCGCCGAGAAGGCGGGCGACGTCGCGGCCAAGGGAGTCTCGGCGGCGTCGGCCGGGGCGAACAAGGTCACCGGCGGCCGGTTCGAGGACAAGATCGGCCACGTCACCGAAAAGGTGGAGGGAGTGCTGCACCAGGACAAAAAGGGCGAGCCCGGGACCGAGCCCGGACCCGCCCCGAAGAACTAGGCCTCTTCGAGCCCGGAAAGCTCGTCGATCACGTACGGCACCAGCGACGAGAGCGTCGCCATGCCGTCGCGCACGGCCGCGCGTGAACCCGCGAGGTTGACCACCAGCGTGCTGCCGGAGACGCCGACGAGCCCGCGGGAGATACCCGCGTCCACCGCGCCGGCGGCGAGGCCGGACGCGCGCAGTGCCTCACCGATGCCCGGGATCGGGCGGTCGAGCACACCGGCCGTCGCGTCGGGGGTGCGGTCGCGCGGGGAGACCCCGGTGCCGCCGACGGTGATCACCAGGTCGGCGCCGCCGATCACCGCGGTGTTGAGCGCGTTGCGGATCGCGGCCGTCTCGGCCTCGACCACCACGACGCCGTCGACGATGAACCCGGCCTCTTCGAGCAGCTCCGTGACCAGCGGTCCCGTGTTGTCCTCGTGTTCGCCGTGGGCGACCCGATCGTCCACGATGACCACCAGTGCGCGGCCCAGCCGTTGTGCGCTCCGTTCCATGAGCACACCGTATCCGGTTTCGGCTGATCTTCGCTTCGGCGGTGCCGCGTAGTTATGACGATTCCCTGACGTGAGCCGGTGATCCGGGGCCGCCGCCGGAGATCGCCCCTAGCGTCGGAGTGGTGCGAACACTGGTTACCGGCGGGGCCGGGTTCATCGGCTCCCACATCGCCGATCTGCTGTCCGATCAAGGTCAGGAGGTCGTCGTCCTCGACAGCCTCCTTGGCACCGCCCACGGTTCGTCGCGCCCGCCCGGGTACACCGGCCGCCACCGGTTCCTGCGCGGCGACGTCACCGACCCGGAGCTGGTCGCCGAGCTGCTGGACGGCGTCGACGCGGTCTGCCACCAGGCCGCCGTCGTGGGACACGGGGTCGACCCGGCGGACGCGCCGTCGTACGCGCTGAACAACGACTACGGGACAGCGGTGCTGCTCGCCGCGATGCACCGGGCGAAGGTCCGGAAACTGGTGCTCGCCTCGTCGATGGTCGTCTACGGCGAAGGTCGCTACGAATGCCCTGCCCACGGGATCGTCGCGCCGTCGCCGCGGAAACAGTCCGATGTGGATGCCGGACGCTTCGAGCCCACGTGTGCGGCTTGCGGCGCCGAACTCGCCTGGCGGCTGGTTCCCGAAGACGCGCCGCTGCGGCCGCGGAGCACCTACGCGGCCACCAAGCTCGCGCAGGAACATCTGGCGGCGGCGTGGGCCCGGCAGACCGGCGGAACGGTCTGGGCCCTGCGGTACCACAACGTTTACGGGCCCCGGATGCCGCAGAACACCCCGTACGCGGGCGTCGCGTCGCTGTTCCGGTCGTCGCTCCTGCGCGGCGAGACGCCGATCGTCCTGGAGGACGGGAAACAGCAGCGCGACTTCGTGCATGTCCACGACGTGGCGAGGGCGAACGTCCTGGCACTGCGCACCGACGGCCCCGAAGGCGACTTGACGCCGCTGAACATCTGTTCCGGGCAACCCCACTCCGTCGGCGAGCTCGCCGAAGAGCTCGCGAAGGCCTGCAACGGACCCGCCCCGAAGATCGCCGGCGGCGCCCGGCCCGCCGACGTGCGGCACGTCGTCGCGGATCCTGCCCGCGCCGAACGGCTGCTCGGCTTCACCGCGCGAACGGGTTTCGCCGAGGGCATCGCCGGTTTCGCCACCGCTGAGCTGCGGGAACCGGTCGGTTCCTGAAACCGGGAACAGACCGGGCCCCCGGCCGGTTGTCGTTCCCGGCAACGGAATCGACTTTTTGGGGGTTTTGGTGGGCATCACCGTCGGAGACATCGAGATCGAAGCGCTCGGGGACGGCCTGATCCGGCTGCCGCTCGCGTTCTTCCCCGGTCTCGACCCCGAAGCCCACCCGGACGTCTTCGACGAGGACGGCACCGTGCACGTCCCGACCGGCGCGTACCTGATCCGCGGCGCGGGCCGCACGATCCTCGTCGACACCGGCCTCGGCCCGCGCGAATTCGCCTTCCCGCCGGGGATGACGCCCGCCAAGGGCGACCCCACGCCGCCGATGGGCACGGGCGGCGACCTCGCGGCCGCGCTGGACAAGGCCGGGTGCCCGGTGGACGAGATCGACACGGTCTTCCTCACCCACCTGCACAACGACCACATCGGCTGGATCGCCCCCGAAGGCGACCTCACCTTCCCCAGTGCCCAGGTGGTCTTCGGCCAACTCGACTGGGACGCGCTGATCGCGCCCGCCGGGACGGGTGAATGGAGCCGTGTCGGGATGGAGACCGCTCGCGGCGCGGGGCTGACCGAGGCCATCAGCGGCGACGAGGTCGAGATCGCCCCCGGGATCGTGGCGCGGCACGCTCCGGGTCACACGCCCGGCCACTACGTCCTCGACATCACCGCGGACGACGAGCGCCTGCTGCTGCTCGGCGACGTCCTGCACACTCCCGCGCAGCTGACGGACTCGCGGGTCGGTTTCCTCGGCGACGTCGACCCGGACCTCGCTCTCCGTACCCGGCAACGGTTTCTCGCGGAAGCGGAAGAGACCGGCGCGCTCATCGCGCCGGCCCACTTCCCGGATATGGGGTTCCTGCGGCTCTGACCTACTTGCCGCAGAGCACCTTGTCGGTGAGCAGTTGGTCCGCCTTGTTGTAGGCCTGCCCCAGATCGGCGTCCGAGTCGCCGTAGGTCATCGACAGCTCGTAGGTCCTGCTGCCGTCGGGAGTGCTCGCCATCAGCGTCCCGTAGCCGTGGAAGCCGCCCATTCCCTTGAGGACGGTGCCGCAGCTCGCTTCCTGGACGTACAGCCCGAGGCCGTAGCCGCCCTTCGGATGCGGCTTGCGCATCTCGGCCAGCAGCGGGGCGGGCAGCAGTTTTCCGCCCAGCAGCGCGGAGAAGAACGTGTGGAGGTCCTTCGTCGTCGAGATCAGCTCACCGGCGCTGGACGCCCACGACGGGTTCTGGTTCGTGATGTCGACCGTCCTCCACTGCCCGGGCTTCTCCTCGTAGCGGTAATAGCCGTGGGCGTGCGGGCCGGGGATACCCGGCCAGGTGCCGGGCACCACGGTGTCCCGAAGTCCGAGCGGCCGCAGGATCCGCCGCTCGAGCTCATCGCCGTAGGGGCGGCCCGCGACCTTCTCGATCACCAGTCCGGCCAGGACGTAGTTGATGTTCGTGTAGGTCCAGTCGGTGCCGGGCGCGAACAGCGGCGGCTTGGACAGGCCGAAGCGCACCAGCTCCTCCGGCTGGTAGGAGTGATACCGGTTGTCCAGGAACTCCTTACCGGTCAAGGGGATTCCCGGCACGATCGTGCCGTCGGGCAGCATCGCGCCGGTGTAGTCGAACAGGCCGCTGGTGTGCTGCAACAACATCCGCACGGTGATCCGGCGGTCGAGGCCGAACTCGGGTAGATACCCGGCCACCGGCGAGTCCAGGCCGACCTTGCCCTCCCCGACCATCTGCAACACGACGGTGGACACGAAGGTCTTGGTGTTGCTGCCGATCCGGAAACGCCCGTTGGTCGGCGGCTTGGCGGCCGAGCCCAGTTCGCGCACCCCGGCGCTGCCGGTCCAGTCACCGCGTGCGTCGTGCACCCTCAGCTGCGCGCCGGCGAAACCGGAGGCGGCGATCTCGTCCACCATCGCCCGCAGGTCCGGCCGGTCCCGTCCGTTGTCCGCGGCGGCCACGCCGGGGGCGACCCCGGCCAGCAGTGCGGCCACCACCGCGGTGATGCCCGCTCGTCGGAAGATTCGCTTCGCTGAAGTCGTCATGGCGGCAACGATCGCCGTCCGCGCTGACACCGCGGTGACACGCCGCTGACACGGTCAGGGCATGGCGAGCGGCAGCCGGACCTCGAACCGGCAGCCGGGCCCGTGGTTCTCGACGCCGATACGGCCGCGATGGGCTTCGACGAGGCCTTTCGCGATCGCCAGCCCCAACCCACCGCCGCTCGCCAGGCCGCCGCGTTCGGGCGTGCGCGCCCGTGTCCCGCGGAACGCGACGTCGAAGACCCGGCCGATCTCGTCGTCGGGGATCCCTCCGCAGCCGTCGGAAACCGCGAGCAGCGCCTCGCCGCCTTCGATGCCGATCTGGACGGCGACCGTCCCGTCCGGCGGTGTGTGCCGCACGGCGTTGGACACCAGGTTGCGCACGATCCGCGCCAGTTCCGGGTCGCTGCCGGAGACGACCGGCCACACGGTGGCGTATTCGATCATCCGCACGCGTTTCTGGTCGGCGAGCGGGGCCTGCGCGGCGACGGCGTCGCTCACGACGTCGCGCAGCGGCACCGCGGCCATGGTCAGTTGCAGCGCGCCGGCCGTGATCCGCGACAGCTCGAACAGGTCGCCGACCATGCCGGACAGCCGTGTGGTCTCACCGCTGATCCGCCGCGCGTAGCCGGTGACCTCGATCGGGTCGGCGACGACGCCGTCCGCGACGGCCTCGGCCATCGCCTGGATCCCGGCCAGCGGGCTCCGCAGGTCGTGGCTGATCCACGCGACCAGTTCGCGACGCGACGCTTCGGCCGCGCGCTCCCGTTCCCGCGCCTCCCGCTCCCACACGCTCCGGCGCGCGATGGCTCGGCCGAGCACGAGCGCCGCCGGCACGGTCACCAGCGCGACCAGCAGGCAGACCAGCGTCATCGTGGTCAGCGCGGGGGTGAACATGAACCCGCTGATCCCGAGCACCGCGATCAGCGTCGCGAGCACCGGGATCAGCACGAGGATCGTCATCGTGGTGGCCAGCGAACCGCGCCGGAGCAGGTACAGCACCAAACCGCCGAGCAGCACCACCGGCACCGCGAACATCAGCGCGAACGGCAGGATATGCCAGGCATGCGCCAGCATCTCGCCGAGCGACTCCCCGGAGCCGATCATCGCCGCACCGGGTCGTACCGGTAGCCGACGCCCCACACGGTGGCGACGCGGACGGGTTTCGCCGGGTTCTTCTCGATCTTCTCCCGCAACCGTCTCACGTGGACGGTCACGGTGGACTGGTCGCCGAAGTCCCAGCCCCAGACCTTCTCCAGCAGATCGGCGCGGGAGAACGCCACGCCGGGATGGGTGAGGAAGAACGCGAGCAGATCGAATTCCCGGCTGGTCAAGGGAAGTTCCACACCACCGAGGGCCGCCTGCCGCGCCGACATCTGCAACGCGAGATCGCCGTCGGTGATCACCCGCGCCGCCGGTTCGGGCCGCGGCATCCGCGCCCGGCGCAGCACCGACGCCACCCGCAACGCGAGTTCCTTGGGGCTGAACGGTTTCGTGACGTAGTCGTCGGCGCCGAGCTGAAGTCCGGCGATCCGGTTCTCCTCCTCGCCGAGCGCGGTCAGCATCACGACCGGCACCTGGCTCACCTGCCGCAGGCGGCGGCACACCTCGAGCCCGTTGAGCCCGGGCATCATGACGTCGAGGACGACGAGATCCGGCCCGGTCGTGGAGAACAGCCGCAGCCCCTCGGTGCCGTCCCCGGCGACGTCGACCTCGAATCCCGCGACCTCCAGGTATCGCCGGACGACGTCCCGCACGGTCTCGTCGTCGTCGACGACGAGCACCCGGCCCTGTTCTGTCATGCCATCCACCTCACCAGCTCGTCAGCACCAGATGGTTCACCACCAGCGCCGTGGCCGCCGACGCGGCGAGCCACCACCGCCGCCCCTTGACCGGCAGCAGCGCCACCGCGGGCAGCAGCCACACCTCGAACGGTAGCCAGATGCGTTCGACCTCCGCCTTCGACAGGCCGGACAGGTCGGCGAAAGCGATGGTCAGCGCCGCGGCCAGCACGATCAGCGTGACCGGCTCGCGCAACGACCGTTTCGGCTCGGCGAGGAACTCCGCGCCCGCCCGTCGCGTCCCGGCGATCACGGCGGGGCCGAGTGCGATCAGCACCGCCGCGATATCCGCCCACACCCAGTAGGAGTACGGGCGCAGCGTCGCGATCCCCTGGTAGTAGCGCTCCACGACCAGGTGATAGCCGTCGAGCCACCAGAAGCCCGTCAGCGCGAACGCCACGACGACCACGGCCACGCCGACCGCGGCGAGGAGCAGGATCCGCCACTCGCGGGTCAGCACGACGACGGCCAGCACGATCACGCCCAGCAGCACGAGACCGTAGGAGAGGAAGAGCCCGAACCCGAGCAGCAGACCGCCGGGGAGCGCGAGGATCCGCCGTCGCGTGGCGAGCGCCAGCAGCGCGATCCCGGTGGCCGTGACACCCGCGAAGAGACCGTCCGCGGACACCCCGATCCAGATCGCGCCCGGGGTCAGGACGGCGAACGGCAGGACCGTCCTCGCGGCGTCCTGCTTGCCCAGCGCGGAAAGCGTCACCGGCACCGCGACCACGGCCAGGCAACCGACGAGCACGACGACCGTCGAGGCCCACGCGCCGCCCTGCAGACCGAGCCGGTCGAGCCAGACGAAGACCAGCGTCGCGCCCGGCGGATGCCCGGAGACGTGCGTCGTCCACGAATTCGGCTGGAAGTCCAGGATGCGCGAGGAGAACTCGTTCAGCATCGCCGGGATGTCGGTGATGCCCGGGACCTCGTGCAGGTACTCGTGTTCCGTGGTGAGCCTGCCGGTGAACCCGCGCGCCCAGCCGTCGATCATCGCCAGCGAGAACGTCCACGCCAGCGCGGTCACGTAGCCGAGCGCCAGCAGCGGACGCCACCTCAGCCGCGCGGCGAGCGAGGGACCTTTGGTGACGACGAGGAGCGCGAGCATGACGGCGGCGACCGAACCCGGCCCCACGTGCGGCAGCCACAACCCGAACAGCGGCGGCGCGAAGGCGTAGATCACCACGCCGGAGCCGGGCCGGTTGTAGTGGAGGCCGACCGCGATCGCGGCGGCGACCACGAGCATCGCGAGCCCCACGGCGATCAGATCGGCCCGGCGGCCGGTACGGGAAGGGGCGGTGACAGTGGACATCACCGGCACCGTAACCCGCGTTGCCGGCACGAAACGACGGGTCTGCGCCGTCCGTCAGAACTCGGTAAGACCTTCCCTCACCCGGCCGGTCGCGATCCGACGAGGAGCAGGCACAGCACCGCCACCGCGGTGACGACCCCGGCGACCAGCAGCATCGGGTCGAGCGACGGTCCGGTGGCCGCCGCCTCCTGGGTGACCGGAGGCGCGGGCGCCGAGGTCTCGCTCACGGGCGCCGCGGGAGCCTGGGCCTCGCTGCTCGTCGGAGGCGCGCTCGAAGCCGGAGCCGAAGAGGACGGTGGCCGAGCCGTGGTCTGCTTTTTCGACGGCGTAGGAGCCGGCTGCTTCGTGGGCGTTTCCGCGGCGAGCACGGTGACCGTCGCGCGCATGTCCGGATGCACCGAACAGTAGTAGGAATACGTACCCGGTTTGGTGAAGGTGTAGCTCCAGCTCTGCCCCGCCGAGAGCTGAGGACTGCGGAAGGTGACCGGGGCGCTCGTCGTGACGACGTCGTGGGGCGCCTGATCGTGCTGCATCCAGGTGACAGTGTCCCCGACCCGGACGGTCAGCGCCGCCGGGCCGTACGCGTAGTTCTGCATCATCACCTGCTGCGTGGCCGCGTTCGCCGGTGACGTCAGGAAGACGGCTTGCAGGATCAGGAAAAGCGCCGTCAGGACGAGACCGGTGAGCCGCTTCACCGGACGAACTCGATGGCGATCTCGACGTGGACGCGCCGGACGAACCAGCGCGCGCGACGCGGCCGGGGAAGGATTCCTTTGGCCCACAAGACGATCCTTTCTTCATCGACCGGACGCAGCTCGCCGGAGAGCACCAGCCCGCGGTTCCCGATCTCTCCGTCAATCCGCACCTGGTGGCCATCGACGACGAGTTCGCCGGAGGTGAACGTCAGCACACGGGTCTCGTGGCGCCTGAGGATCAAGCGCTTCAACGGCCACGGATAGGTGCGCAGCGAAGAAACGTCCAGCTCGACGAAGAGCGCGGGATCCTCCGAGACGTCCAGGTATCCCGCCGTCGCGGTCAACCTGGCGCGTGCCAAGGGAAAACGCAGGAATCTGATCGACGGCTCGACGACGCACCGGTCCGGGCGCAGCGTGTGGCCGGCTTGGACGGGAGCGGGCAGGAGTTCGGTGTCGGACATCGCTCGTCTCCGTACTGGGGAACGTGGATACTGGCGAAGGGCCCGGCCGGCCGCTTACCGGCCGGGCCCCCTGCTAGCAGCTCGCCTGGTTCAGCAACGGGGTGAGCACGGTTTCCAGCCACACCGTATGCGTCTTGATGTACTGGTCGAGGTTCAGCAGATCGGTGACCTGCTGCCCGGGCGACGTCTCCAGATGCGCGGATTTGAGATGCGCGACGATCGGCGCGAGCGTGTCGGCGACGACCTTGTCGGCCGATCCGTCCAGCACCGGGGCGAGCACGGTTTCCAGCCACACCGTGTGGGTCTTGATGTACTGGTCCAGGTTCAGGATGTCCTGCACCTGCTGCCCCGGCGAGGTCTGCAGGTGCGCCGCCTTGACGTGGTCGATGATCGGCTGCAGCACACCCTTCGGGACACAGGACCCGCCGCCCGGGGTGGTGGGCGGCATCGAGTGCGGCGGGCTCGACGTCGGTGCCGAGGTCGGCGAAGACGTCGGGCCGCTCGTCGGCGAAGACGTCGGCGGAGTGCCCGAGCCCTCCACCTGGACCGAGGCCTTCATGTCCGGGTGCACCGAACAGTAGTAGGAGTAGTTCCCCGCCTTGGTGAAGGTGTGGCTGAAGGTCTGTCCCTGTTGCAACGTCGGCGAAGTGAACTTCTCCGGGCCGTCGGTGATGACGACGTTGTGCGGCGCGGTGTCGTGGTTGGTCCAGGTCACCGTGTCGCCGACGGCGACGGAAAGGCTCGCGGGGCTGTACTTGTATCCCATGATCTCGACGGTTTTGGCGGAGGCCGCCGTCGCCTTTTCCTTGGCGAGCCCCTGGTACAGCGGAACCGCCAGCGGCCCCTGCTTCGACAACGCGGCCAGGTCGACGTCGGCGCTCTGGGCGGTGTCCGCCTGCTGCCCGCCTCGCAGGGTGGCGAGGCTGAACAGCGCGACACCCAGCGCGAGGATCGCCACCGCCACCGGCCAGGTCCGCCGGCGAGCTTCGGCCGTGGGGTTCTCGGGTTCCGGGTTGTCCATAAAGGACACTCCTTTCGATAGCACGGTCACCGGCCGGGACTGGCCGTGACGAGAAGGCTCGCCGCGAAGAGGACCACGATGACGAGCGCGGTCTCGGCGGCGACGGAATGGACGAAGGGGCGGACGGTGGCGGCGTCCCCGCGCAGGACCACCGCGAAATCCAGGCGCCGGGCGACCCAGCTCTTGCTGCCCTGCGCGATGACGAGGACGACCGCGAGGACGAGCAGCTTGACCACCAGCGTGCGCCCGTAGTCCGTTGTGGACAGTCGATCCCAGCTGCCGACCGTCTGCCACGCCAGCACGACGCCCGCCACGATGACGGCGAAGACGGAGACCATGGCCAGCCGGGAATAACGCGGTACGACGGCGGCGAGTTCGCCGGGATCACGCCTGGACAGCACGCCGAACAACAGGACGGCCAGTCCGCCGATCCAGGCGCAGATCCCGGCCAGATGGACGAGGTCCGCGAGCTGGGTGAGCAACGGCCGCCCGCTTTCGACCGCGTGCCCGGTCAACCCCGTAGTGCGCAGCAGCCCCAGTGTCACCACGCCCGCGCCGGCTCGCCAGGCGGCCGACTTCGCCGCTGCCCGGCCGCGTTGCATCAGGTCGGCGAGGACGACACCCGCCAGCAGCCACAGAAGTGCCTTCGCGAACCAGACGCGGCCGAACTGGGTGTCGAGTACTTGCCCGAGCAGGTCCCAGTCGAACAGGTCGGCGGCCGGCCGTTGCGCCGCCCACGCACCCTGCAAACCGAGACCCGCGACGGTACCGGCGAAACCGAGCAGCCATCCGGCTCCGACGACCTTGCGCGCCCGGCCGTGCCCCGCGCCGTCCGGCCACAGGAACGCGAGGAAGAACAGGCCGCCGGTGAACAGGGTCATGCCGAAGTAGTCGACGCAGCGGGCGAGTACGTACCAGGTCTTGACCATGGCTCACCGGACCGGGACGGGGACGGTTTCGAGGACGACCGTGCCGTCGGGCGCACGGCAGTATCCGAGCAGCGTCGCGCCGAGCCCGTCCGCCCCCGTCACGCCGAGGCCGCCGGTGATGCCGCCGAGCAGCGGAAGCGCGGCGACGGTGTCGAGAACCTGTTGCGCCGCACCAGGTTGACACACCGGAAGCTCCTCCGGCGGTGGTGGCGGAGTGGTCGGCACCGTCGTCGGTGGCTCCGGATGCGGATGCGTCGGCACGGGTTCCGGTGGCGGTGCCGACGGGCTGACCTCGACCCCGCCACCGGGTCCGGGCGGCGCCACCGGGGCGGGGACGTCGGTGACCGGATCCGCCGGCAGGGAAGGAATGGGCGCGGGAGGCGGCGGTTTCCCGTCCGGCACCGGGGACGCCTCGGACGGCGCGGGCCCGGCGGCCATCGGCGGCGGGCTTTCCGCCGCCGTCCCGGGTTTCAGCCCGAGACCCGACGCGTATCCGACCACGATCACGACCGCGCCGGTGAGGCTTGCCGCGATCAGCTGATCCCGGCGCGGGACGATACCTCGCAAGGCCACGAATATGTCCTCTCCTACGAAGGAGAAATGGGGAACGGCTCGATGGGCGAGAAGAAAACCAGCTGCCGCGTTACCTGGCATGATCGTCACATGAAGGCCAGGTAAAGGAACCCGGCTCGATGCCGCCGTCCGGCTGTGAGTTCCTCCGCCGAATGCCCGGCCCGTGCGGCCGAACGAGTGAAGGCCGTCCGTTTCGGAGTGCTCTTTCGCCGGAAGCGGTGAGTTTTCGTTAACACGGTTGTCGCACGAACACCCGCCACCGCAACGCGTCCGACCATTCCGTCGCCCACGATGGGGCATCCCCGACGCGATTGCGAGGACCCGACCATGCCGCTTTTCCCGCCCTCGGTGCGAAACGTGCCGCGTGGAGCCGTGATAGCCGCTTCGGTGCTGTTCATGGCACTCGCCGGCGCCCAGCCCGCCATGGCGCACAGCGTGCTCGTCTCGAGTGATCCGGCGAAGGATTCCTCGTTCGCGTCCGCGCCCGCCGCCGTCACCTTGGTGTTCAACGAGCCGCTCGACCGCGGCTTCACCGAATTGGCCGTGCTCGGCCCGGACGGCACGTCGCACTGGGAAGGCGGAGAGCCCGTGGTCACCGGTGAGAAGTTGTCCGCGCCTCTTCGGGCGCTGGGCGCCGCCGGCGTCTACACGGTGAAGTACCGCGTGGTGTCCGCGGATGGCCACCCCGTGTCGGGTTCCGTCCCGTTCACGCTCACCACGGCGGGTCCCGGGACGGCCGCGGCCCCGAAGCCGCGGACCGACACCGCGGCCGCCCTCCCGGCGGCGGACGACTCCGTACCGTTGTGGCCGTGGATCGCCGGGGCCGTCCTGGTCGCGCTCGCCGGGGCGTTCACGGCCAGGCTGATCGCGAAACCGTGACAGCCGGGCACCTTAGCCCTCTCCCGGCCGCCCGGCGGCCTGAACGCGCGATCCGTCAGAACTCGGTAAGAACTTCGCCGACGTCATGATTCGGTAAGCACGGCAAGGGTTTTCGTCCGTCCATCCCGGACTTAACGTGCGTTGCGTGAACGATGACCAGGTTGACGTCGTGCTCCCCTGTCTCGACGAGGCCGGTGCCCTGCCCGGCGTACTGGCGGCCCTGCCCGAGCGGTATCGGGCGATCGTGGTCGACAACGGCTCCACGGACGGCTCCCCCGAGATCGCGGCCGAGCTCGGGGCGAAGGTCGTCCACGAACCCCGGCGCGGCTACGGCGCCGCGGTGCACGCGGGCCTGGAAGCGGCGACGGCGGACGTCGTCTGCTTCGCCGACGCCGACGGTTCTCTCGATCTCGCCGAACTGCCGATGCTCGTCCGCGGCCTCGCGGACGCGGATCTGACGGTCGGGCGGCGGGTGCCGGCCGGACCGGGAGTCTGGCCTTGGCACGCGAGAGCCGGGAACGTGCTGATCTCGTCGCTCCTGCGGCACAAGGGATTGCCCGTCCGGGACATCGCGCCGCTGCGAGCAGTCCGGCGGCGGGCGCTCCTCGATCTCGGCGTCACCGATCGCGCCTTCGGCTACCCGCTCGAACTGCTGATCAAGGCCGGGCGCGCGGGCTGGCGGGTCACCGAGTTCGACGTGTCCTACGGCGAACGCGCCAAGGGCACGAAGTCGAAGGTCTCCGGTTCGCTGCGGGGAACCCTCCGCGCCGCGCGGGATTTCGGGCGGGTGCTGAGCCGATGACCTTCTGCCTGTTGATCGTCGCCAAGGCGCCCGTGCCCGGTTTCGCGAAGACGCGCCTGTGCCCGCCCGCGACACCGGAGCAGGCCGCCGAGATCGCGGCCGCCTCATTGCTCGACACCCTCGACGCCGCCCTCCGGACCCCGGACGCCCGCGTGGTCGTCGCCATGACCGGCGAACTCGCCAAGGCCGTCCGCGGCGCGGAAATCGCTTCGGTACTCCAAAAGACCGAGGTCATCCCCCAACGCGGGGAGGGCTTCGACCTGCGGCTCGTCAACGCGCACGCGGACGCCCCTCGCCCTGGGGAGCCGGTGCTGCAGGTCGGCATGGACACGCCACAGGTCACCCCGGCACTCTTGGCCGAAGCGGCCAACCGGCCCGAAGATTCGGTCCTCGGGCCTGCCGAGGACGGCGGCTGGTGGGCGCTGGGCCTCAAGGATCCTTTACACGCCAAGGCTCTCGCCGGGGTCCCGATGTCGCGCGACGACACCGGACGGCAGACCTTACGCGCTCTGACCGACGTCGGGCTGCGTCCCGGCCGGCTGGCCGCACTGTCCGATGTGGACACCATCGCAGACGCGCGCCGGGTCGCCACGCTGGTACCGCACGGCCGGTTCGCCCGAGCGGTGGCCGAAGTCCGGTGACCGCCTTCGATCGCGGCCTGCTCGGCCACCGCTGCTGGCTGGAACTGGCGACCGGCGAACGCGTGGACCTGCCGGTGGACCGCTGGACGGCCATCCCGTGCGAAGGCGACGACGTCCTCCTCGACGCCTGTGACGGCCCGACCCTCGACGTCGGCTGCGGCCCCGGCAGGCTCACCGCCGCGCTGTCCGAACGCGGCGTCGCCTCGCTCGGCGTCGACATCTCCGCCACCGCCGTACGGCTCACCCACGCCCGAGGCGCCGCCGCGCTCCACCGCGACGTCTTCGACCGGCTCCCCGGCGAAGGACGCTGGCGGCATGTCCTGCTCGCCGACGGGAACATCGGCATCGGCGGCGATCCGCACCGTCTCCTGGCGCGGATGGCCGAACTGCTCACCGCCGGCGGGACCGTGCTCGTCGAACTCGACCCGCCCGGCCGCGGTCTCCGCCAGGACCGGGTCCGCCTGCGTCCCGACAACGGCGCCTGGTTCACCTGGGCGTGGGTCGGTGTCGAAGCGATCGCGGATCTCGCCGCGCGCACCGCGTTCCGCGTCGCCTGGTCCACCAGCCACGGCCACCGCTGGTTCGCCTGCCTGGAGAAAGCATGAACACCCCTTCGGAGCGCGTGACGTCCCGGATCGGTCTCGCCCTCGCCGTCACCTTCACACTGTGCTTCGTCACGGGTTTGATCAGCCACCTCATCCAGCATCCGCCGTCGTGGTTCGGCTGGCCGAGCCGCCCGGTCTGGCTGTACCGGGTCACGCAGGGCACGCACGTGATCTCCGGGATCGCGTCGATCCCCTTGCTGCTGGCCAAACTCTGGAGTGTCTACCCGAAACTGTTCGAGCGTCCGGTGATCCGTTCGCTGCCGCACGCGCTCGAACGCCTGTCGATCCTCGTGCTTTCGGCGGCCGCGTTCTTCGAACTGGTCACCGGCCTGTTCAACATCGCGCAGAACTACCCGTGGAACTTCTACTTCCCGCAGCTGCACTACGCGGTCGCGTGGGTGGCGATCGGCTCGATCCTGGTGCACATCGCGGTGAAACTCCCGATCGTCCGCCGCTCGATCACGAAAGCACCCGACCCCTCACGGCGTGCCTTCCTCCGCACGACCTGGCTGGCCGCGGGGGTCGCCGTCGTGGCGACGGCCGGAGCGACGGTTCCGTTGCTGCGCACCGTTTCCGGACTGTCCTGGCGAAGCGGCAAGGGACCGCAAGGGCTGCCGGTGAACCGGACCGCCGAGGCCGCCGGTGTCCTGGAGACGGCGAAAGACCCAGGCTGGCGGCTCTCCGTGGTGACCCCGAACGGTACGAAGACCTATTCGCTGGAGGAGCTTCGCGCCCTGCCGAGGACTTCGGCCGAACTGCCGATCGCCTGCGTCGAGGGCTGGAGCGAATCCGCGCACTGGAGCGGGGTCTCCCTGCCGGAGTTGTTGCGGCACGCCGGAAGCACGCCGGGAACCCCGGTCCGCGTGTTCTCGCTGGAGAAGGCGGGACCTTACGGCGTCAGCGATCTTCCGGGCGAGCACACCGGGGACGAGCTCACCCTGTTGGCACTGGAACTCAACGGTGAAGTGCTCGACGCCGACCACGGCTTCCCGTGCCGGATCATCGCACCGAACCGGCCCGGTGTCCTGCAGACGAAATGGGTCACCCGCTTGGAGACGCTGTGAAGACGTTGCGGCTGCTGCTTTTCCTGCCCGGCCTCGCCGCGCTCGCGTGGGGCGCGGTGCTGTTCTCCGAGTACGCCTTCCCGCTGCGCCCGGACGTCTTCGGGACGCTCGGCTGGCTCGCCGGCGGTCCACTGGTCCACGACCTGCTGGTCGCGCCGCTGGTCGGCGGCGTGGGCCTCGCGCTGAGCCGGTTCCTCCCGAACCGCTGGAAGACCCCGGTCAAAACGGGCGCGGTCCTCACCGGTGTCCTGACGCTGCTCGCGTTCCCGTTGCTGTGGCGGCCTTTCGGCGGCGCTCGGAACCCGGGCCTGCACGATGCCGACACCGTCACCGGGTTGCTGCTCACCCTCGCCGTCGTGTGGCTTGGAGTCCTCGTGGCCGTGTTCTTCAGGCGAAAGGCGCGTTGAAAGGACCCGGACGAAGGCTCCAGCGACCGTGTCGTGAAGGGTCCCTTTCCAGCCTTCAGGATCAGGGCCCCGACTGTCCACAGGGGACAAATTTCGGGTGACTGCGCCCGACTTAGGCGTTTTACCTATGGGTCGTGAGTGGCAAAGAGGGTTATTGAGGGGTAAGTCAAACGTGACGTGAGGCCTCTTCGCTGACGTCTAAGTGCCAGTGAGTGTCCACAACGGACAGTTTCCGGCTGTGCACTGTCCGGTTTATGGCTATATATACGATCTTGGCCGAGGTCGTGAGTGGCAATGAGGGTTAGAACCCTCTTTGCCACTCACGACCCCCTCGTGAAACCGTGCAGACCACCCAGACCGGACACTCACAGCTCGAAAAGTGTCCTTTGTGGACTCGCCCGTTCAGGCTCTCCTTCATCTGCCCCCCTTCACCACGAACCCGAATCACCACTCACGACCGTATCTGGCCGGAGGCGAAGGCTCCTTTCGTCGCATCAGACCTGGATCCACCGGTGGGTTTTGTTGGTGATCTTGGTGGGGTTTGTTGATCTTGTTGGTGGGCGTGGGCGTGCTGGGGTGTGCTGGCTGGTCCA